>QHZY01000011.1 GCA_003224855.1 Acidobacteriota bacterium
CTCTCGATGACGCGCAGCACGCTGTTTTCAGAACCGCCCTGGGAGACACCGTACGCAACATACGTCCCGTCGAGAGAGGGCTGAAAATAATCAATCGAGTAGTGCTTGCCGTCCGCCGTGGTAAGTTTTTCGGGATCGACCAGCAGCCGCTCAGATCCGCCCTGAGCATCGCGAACATAGAGTTTGCGGTTGTCCGAGCCGGGCGAAGTCTTGTAATAAAAGTATTTTCCGCCCCACACTTGCAGGCCGGATACCACCTCGCCCGCGTTATCCAGCGTTTTGATGCGCTCCAGCAGCTGATCTCGCCCCGGAATCCGCGCCAGCATGGCGCGGGCGTAGTCATTCTGCGCTTTCATCCAGGCGACAACTTCCGCGTCCGACTGGTTTTCAAGCCAGCGATAGGGATCGACTACCCGGGTGCCAAAGTAGTCTTCGGTGACGTCGCGGACCGGGGTCTTGGGCAGCTGAGGCTGGGCGAGCAGCGCCGGACAGAGCATCAAGCCGATAACCAGCAAACGAGTAAGCAGGAGCATAGAAAGTTCCTTTCAGGTTGATCAAGGCCGCAATTGCAAAGAGTACACGCCCGGCAATCGGGCCTTCCAAGCCGGGCATCCAAGCATAGACGGATGAGGGAAGGTTTCGCTTACGGAACTTCGTTCCGAATAAAAGGGGCAATTATCTTGACAAAAATGAGACAACTGATAAGAATCGAGTCGTCTCCCCCAAATTTGAGCGTTGTGCGGGTGCCCAAGCATGAAGAATGTGTATGAGGTCCTAAGACAGAAGGAACTTGAACTGGCGCGGCTCGAGAAGGAAGTGGAGGCGTTGCGCGTAGCCGCTCCCTTGTTATCAGACGATAAAGACGCTGCGGAAAATAAACCGACCCTGGCCGCCACCCCCGTAGCCCAACAACCGATCCGCATACCGCAACCCGCGGTAGCGGCGGCGGGAGCGCCCGCGGCCCGGGCTGCAGGATGGGAAGATACGGCCAAGCGCTGGCCCTAAAGTTTGCGCCTGGCCCGGAGTTTCAACGTAAGCCCAGCCACTTGCGTTTTCCTCCATATGTGAGAATCGAGCCGTTGCGGCTGATGCTATACTGCCGATCAACCCTGACAAGCCAGCCTGATAATCCAGCCTGATCAAACGATTTCCAGCCGGAAACGAGCCTTGAGGTGTATTCATCGCAGTCGAATTCCCATACTTCCGATTCCGATCCTGCTCTGCTCAGGCGTAAAGCGCCGCGGTATCCTCTGGCAGCCACGGTCGATGTGCTTACGCTGCGGTCAGGGATGTCGGCAAATATCCCCGGACGGATGGTCAACATTGGTGAGTCCGGGCTGTCCGCCGTTCTGGCAGGCCAGTTTTCGGCGGGTCAAGGCGTGAGCCTCAGCTTCAGGCTTCCCAGTGTGGGCCGAGCGGTTCACACCGAGGCGGTAATACGGCATGCAAACGGACTGCAGTACGGACTGGAGTTCGTGAACTCTCCGCGCGAGCAGCAGGAGATGATCCGCTACTGGGCAGCGGGAATTCAGAGCAGAAAAGAAATCCACCCGAAGAAGCCACCCCTAAGCTTTGGAAAACAGGGGCTGCGCACGCGCTTTGAGCAGTTGAAACGTCCGCTGGCACTCGCACTGCTTTTGCTGGTAACTACCGGATGTTTCGCGCTATTGCGGTGGCAGCGAGGATGGCGTGAGCTGAAGGCGGAGGTTCCGGCGGCATCGTTTGATTCGGCTGCGCCGGAAGTTCGCATTCCCGGCGAGACCATGCAGAAGCTGCTGACCCATAAAGTCGAACCGGCGCTTTCCCTTGCGCCGCAGTCAGGCCCGTTGCGAGGCACGGTGACGCTGGATGCGGTGATCGGAAAAGATGGCGGCGTGCGGGATGTGCACGCGGTAAGCGGGCCGGAACCGCTGGCCGAAGCTGCGCTCGACGCGGTGCGCGGGTGGCGCTTTGAGCCGTATCGCATCCGTGGCAAGGCGGTTGCAGTTGAAACCACGCTCACGGTGGACTTCGGGCCAATATCGTGACCAGGCGAGATCGCAGCGCCCGTTCGTGCATTGCGAGGGCAGAGTGCAGCTGCCAGAATTCAAGCGGAAAGCGTTGAAGCGCGATGGGCCGAATTCACGTATTGCCGGAGAACGTTGCCAATAAGATCGCCGCTGGCGAGGTAGTAGAACGTCCGGCTTCGGTGGTCAAAGAACTGCTCGAAAATTCGCTGGATGCCGGTGCGACCCGCATTCGGATCAACATTGAAGCGGGCGGCAAAAAGCTCATTCAGGTCACCGACAATGGCTGCGGCATGCTGCGCGACGACGCGCTTCTTGCGTTCGAGCGACATGCAACTTCAAAGATCCGTAATGCCGATGACCTGCTCCATGTAACTACCCTCGGCTTTCGCGGGGAGGCGTTGCCCTCGATTGCTTCGGTTTCGCGGCTGCGGCTGGAAACGCGCGCGGCAGAAGACGACGCGGGCGCAATCGTCGAGGTGAATGGCGGCAAGATTATGCTGGTGGAAGAAGCCGGCCTGCCGCAAGGAACCTCGATCGCGGTGCGCGATCTTTTTTTCAATACCCCGGCACGCAAGAAATTCTTGAAGGCTGAGTCCACTGAGCTTTCGCACATTGCCTCGCTGGTGACCCACTACGCACTGGCGCATCCCGAGAAACATTTCGAGTTGCATTCGGCAACCAATGCCGTGCTGGTTGCGCCGCCGGTCGAAGACCACAGCGGGCGTATTTATCAGGTGTTTGGCAAAGACGTTCTTGAGCAGCTGGTAGCGGTGGCGGCGGTGCAGGCGCTCGAACGTCTGGGGCTTCCGCAGCCGCCGCCCTGGAAGCGCAACGGCAACGGCGGCAACGGCGAGCGGCCCGAAGCAGCGGAGCAGGATGTTTCTTTCGGCGAGATGCGGCTGCACGGATTTATTTCGAAGCCCGAGATCCAGAAACTTAATCGCAATTCGATTTATGTGTTCGTCAACCGGCGCCTGGTACGCGACCGGCTGATCCAACACGCCCTGACCGAGGCTTACCGCAACGTGCTTCCGCCGACCGTGTACCCGGTGGTGCTGCTTTTTCTCGATATGCCGGGAGAAGAAGTGGACGTGAATGTGCACCCTTCAAAGACCGAAGTGCGCTTCCGGCAATCGAGTTTCACGCACGATTTTGTGCGTGACTCGGTGCGTGCGGCGCTGATGAAAGCGCGGCCGGTTCCGCACTTTATTTCTGAAATCAACGCCCGCCCCAGCGCCCACCATTCTCTGACTCCGCCGCTCACTCCGGGCGCGCGCGGCGAAACTGTCGACATTGCCGCCTGGCGTTCGCTGTATGCGCCGGCCGCTCCGCCGGGCTTTGCTCTGCAGTCGCCGGCATTGCCCCCCTCGACCGAGCACCTGCAGTTTGCCGGGGATGCCATCAGCGTGGAAGCAAACGCGGCGGTGGCGGTGGCACGCCTGCCGGACCAGCCGATCTTCCACCCGGCAAACGGCAATCGCTGTGCTCCTGCTATCGAGGCCGAGCCTGAGTCCGCTTCCGGGCTCGCTCCCTCACTTTCGTCGTTGAAACCTCTGGGGCAGGTGCACGACTCCTTCATCCTCGCCGTAAGCTCCGAGGGCCTCTGGATCATCGATCAGCACGTGGCCCATGAGCGCGTGCTGTTTGAAAAAGTTCTCCGCCAACGAGCGGCACAGCAGGTAGAAAGCCAGCGGCTGTTGATGCCATTGCTGCTGGAGCTTACGCCCGCGCAACAGAGCATATTTTCGACAATCTCCGATGAACTGGCGCGCAACGGCTTTGAAGCGGAGCCGTTCGGGGCACGCAGCATTGCCATCAAGCTGGCTCCCGCCGGGATCGACGCTCCGCAGATTGAGCGGATGCTCCACGAGCTGCTCGAGCAGTTCGCCCGCGAAGAGCAGACCTTGAATCTGGAATTGGTGCGGGCACGCATTGCGGCCTCCATCGCGTGCCACGCCGCCATCAAGGTGAATATGCCGCTCGAGCAGAACAAAATGGAATGGATGTTGGCCGAACTGGCTAACACCGAGTGTCCTATGACCTGCCCTCATGGAAGGCCAGTAGTTCTCCGCTACTCGCTCAAAGATATTCAGCGGGCCTTCAAGCGAATTTGAGAGCGAGTGATTTTCAAGCTCTGCAGATTCTCTTTTCAGCTCTTCTGTGCGTACTCTGCGGTTTTAAGATTTATCCGTTTCAACGCCAGATGTTCGCGGAAACTCGTTGCCTTCTAGCTATGTTCTAATGATTACAAGCCATGACCGACCAGTTATGACCGACCAGGAGCTGCAGCAACTACGTCGCGACAAGTGGCGCATCAACGGACAGCCGGTGCGTACTCTCGACGACGCTCGCTCCTTTATCGAATCGGTCGGTTTCTGCCAGCTGTATCCTCCCCGCTCGTCTGTGCTTCTGCCGACACTTCTCGGTGCCTGGGCGGGGAGCGACGAACGGCTTCCTAATCCCCAGCAGGCGTTTGCTGATGCGCGCGCGCGCGAAGCCACCGAACTGATGGTCCGTTTGTTGCGCGATCATGGCGCTTACGAAGCCAATCTCGGCGAGGAAAGTAATTCGCTGCTCATGGCGGCTTCGGTGTTCCCTTACTTCTACGCCCTGGTGGGCGAACGCAACCCACGTCAGTCTCCCAAAGCAGGAGCCCGCGCGCCCTACTCTCAGCTGGCCTGCGATGCACATGAAGCCATTCGCCGCGGTGGCCCCATCTCAAAGCAGCAGTTGCTCACCACTCTCGGCAAGGGAATTTCGGGCGCGGCGCTGGATCGCGCTCTGATCGAGCTGTGGTCGAAGCTGCGTATCACACGGGTGGATTACCACCCGGAACAAGGTGCTTCCTGGGACCTGCTGCTGCGGTGGGCGCCGGAGGCGGTGCGGGAAGGTATTCAAATATCGCTCCCGGAAGCGGTCTCGGCGATCGTTTCCAAGTACTTCGATGGCATGGTCGCTGCCGAACTGGCAGAGGTCGAGTCGTTCTTTGGAAATTTTGTTTCTCGTTCACGCATTCGCGAGGCGGTGAATGCATTGCTGGCCGCGCGTGAGCTAAGTTTCGTGCACGTCGACAGCCGCACTCTGATTCAGATTGCCGCGCCCAAAATCGCGCATCGCGCCTAGGCAGAATCTGCTTTCCAAAAGCCTCTGGTGGTCGCATAATGCACGCCGCTAAAGGAGACGACATGAACAAGCGTATTCTTCTGGCCGGGATGCTGGGCGCGATCGCGATGTTTATCTGGGCATCTCTGGCGCACATGGTGCTGCCACTCGGTGAAACCGGATTCAAGGAGATTCCTTCGGAGCATCACCGAAATGGCAGAGGTACTGATTGCCGTGTTCCTGCTTTCACAAACTCGAATTTCAAGCTATGGCGGGAGAGTGGGATTCATAATGCTGGTGGGCCTGGCTGCCGTAATCACCACCAATGTTTCCTACTGGAACTGGTATGGCTTTCCCGGCAATTACACCTTGGCTTACATGTTTACCGGGTTCATGGGATACCTCTTCGCCGGGATGGTTGCTGCCAAGGCACTGGGAAAATACGCTCCTGTGGCTCTCTCCAGAGCGGCATAAAAAATGCCCCACCCAGCTTGTTCGCTGAGTGGGGCCGTTCTGATCGCCCTATCGCCTGTCGCCTATCTCTGCTCCGTCGGCAGCGGCATCAGCAGGTTCTCTTTGCCGCCCAGCACCGTCTTGGGCAGATCGCCGTTCCATTTGTCGACCAGTGCTCGCTGGTTTTCGAGCCGCTTCCACTCCAGTAACTGAGGAGTGATGGAAGCCTGCCGCAAGCGGTTGGCCTCCGCCTCACCATGCGCCCGTTCGATCATGCTGGTAGCCTCACCGCGCGCCCGCTCTACCTGGCTGCGTGCTTCGCCTTCGGCTTCGGCCACGGTCTTGGCCATTTCGGCCTGCGTGACCGCCAGCTGATTGCGTGCCCGTTCCGCTTCGGTAATGGCCTGCGTCTTCTGCGTGATCGCCTGCTCAATTGCCGCCGTGAAACGCGGCTTGCCGATGAAGCCGAACTGCTGGATCTGCACCCCCACGGGTGACAGTGCCTCCTGCACTTTGGCGCGCGCTTCTCTCAGAAAGCGCGCCTTGTTTTCGCCATAAATATCCTCCAGCGTGTAGGTGGATGCCACCTCATTCAGCGAATTGCGCACGATATCTTTCAGAATGCCGTGCGTGAAGCGCTCCAGATCGTCGGTGCGATACTTTACGTAGAAGTCAGGCACCTTCACTGCATCGATCGCATAGGACAGCGAAACATCCGCGCGCACTTCCTGACCCTCCTTACTGTTGAACACCAGTTCCTCGTTGAACGGATGTCCTTCGTTCACGTCCGAGGTCCACTTCACCGTCTGCACAAAAGTCGGAAACGCGATGATTTGCGTTTTCAGCGGCGAATAGAATACCCAGCCGGTGCGGATCGGGATTTCCTGGGCGCCGCGCTGGCTGCCGGCAAGGTTCACTTCTACTCCCACGTATCCCGCGCCAATTCGCGTAACCCGCACGATGCTGGTGATGATAACCATCGCCATTACCGCAGCGGCGGCGATCAGCGCCAGGCGAACCGTGTGCCCCCCATTGCCTCCCAAGCGCTCGCGAACATCACGATTGGTGAAAATTGTGGTTGTCATAACCGCCTCCTCTCGCGCACTAGTGCGCAGACAAACGTTCCCCCTCGAGTGGATCTCACTCGCTCTCTTCTGCTTTTCAGTGTCGCTGGGCTCGCCAGATACCGGCGATCAGGGAAGGCACAATGACCAGCAGCAGGAGCGCACCTGTCGTACCGCTCCAGAACCACAAGTCGCTGGGCAGGTTCATCCAGTTCAGAAACCGGCTGAAGAAAGCCACTGCCAGCATCAGCACCAGAGCGGTTGCCGCCAGCTTAAGTCTCTTCGTCATTTCCTGCCTCTTTCGCTTACACCATGAAAGATGCCAGGTTTGTTCCTCGGTAGCGGCGATATATTTGCCGCAGAATCAATCATTCACAGTCATAAAAAGCTTTACTGAAACGTTTTAACCAGAATTCGCGCTGCTGGCGTCTGCTGCACCCATCGGCCACTCACGAGAGCAGCAGCCGTGTACAATCCAATGTTTCTCGTATTCCAATGGCTGATTCCCGCAAGCTCATCATCGCGATCGATGGTCCCGCAGGGGCGGGAAAGAGCACCATTGCCTCACGGCTCGCGCGCAAACTCGGCTACGTGAATCTTGAGAGCGGTGCCATGTATCGCGCGCTGGCTTTGAAAGCGATTGAGTGGGACGTTTCGTTCGACGATGAACAGGATTTGCTGAAGCTGGCCCACGAAGCGCGCATTCAACTTGAGCCTACACTCACCGGCAACCGGGTGTTGCTCGATGGAAAGGATGTTTCGCAGCGGGTGCGCGAACCTGACGTCACCGAAGCGGCATCGCGGGTTTCGGTCCATCCCCTGGTCCGCGAGTGGATGGTGGCACGCCAGCAGGAAATGGGCACCGAGGGAGGCATCGTGATGGAGGGGAGGGATATCGGGACGAAAGTTTTTCCGAATGCACAGGTAAAAATCTTTCTGGATGCCGATCCGGTGGTGCGCGAACAGCGGCGCCTGGCACAGAAGAAGATGTCGAATGCTGCCGCCCAGGTGAGCTTCGCCGAATTACGTGAACGCGATCAGCGCGACCGCACCCGCGCTGCTTCTCCGCTGCAGCCCGCACCCGACGCATTGATTCTTGATTCCACCAGGATGTCGGAAGAGGATGTTTTGCAGCGGGTGGAAGAGTACGTCAGCGCCAGGCTGGATACGGCCGGGCTGGATGTGCCCAGGCTGGATGCTGCAGGGCCGACCTAGCAGCAGTTGGTTCCTTACTTCACTTGCAGCAGGATGTAATTCGAGCCCTGGTAAACCGTTGGATAGCTTTGCAAGAGCAATCCGAGATTTTCGTGGAAGTCCCGCCACTTGTCGAATTCAAGCAATACATAGCTGACGTCGTACTTTCTCATCAGCTCCGGCATTTGAGCCGATCCTGAATACATCTGAAAAATGTCGCTCTCGCGGGAGTGATAGTCAATGCCGTGAGTCCACAGCCATCCCCGGTATCCCATAATAATACGGCGCCCGGCGAGACACGGGATTGGATGATTGTGTTTGTCGGAGGTAAGAAAGATTGCGTCAGCCGGCGTGTGCTGGCGGACATAGTTCGCGAGCGCAATGTCGTCGTTCGAAAACATCAACCAGTGCAAATGAAACTCACGATAAACAGAAAAGGCGCCCGTCAAGCTAAGGCTGGCGCCCAACAGCAGAGAGGCGACAATCCCTTTCCAGCCATATCTTTGGCGAAGCACAGCGAACAAAACCGCACATCCGACGCAACTGATCAAAAAACTCCACAGCATCAGCTTCATGTTGTCGAAATCGTGCGGCTGGAAGATGAGAATGTTGGAAATTAAAAACACCATCAGAAATGCGGCCCAAAACCTTTTGAAGCGCGGCGGAGAGAAGTGCCACGCCGCTGCAAAAACAAAAAGATGCGGGCTCAGGTTTTTCAACCAGAACCAGATCGCAGATTCTTTGCCCGCCATCCAGCCCAGCTGCAAGCGAAAAAATGAATGGCTGTGAGCAGGGGCAATCCACACAACTTGCGGTAAAGCTAACAGCAGCACAGGCACTGCAAACCATAGCCAGTTCAGCATGGTTTGTTTCCGTTCTGGCTGAGTGATCTCGATGACAAAAAGCGCGGCTGCCGCCAGCGCCAGCGCAACAAAACTGTGAAAATGCACGAGCGGTATCAGCGAAAGCGCCAGGCCGGCGTAAAACAGATGAGCTCGTTTGCCGCCATTCCAATAATTCCACAGTTGCCGGACGGCCACTAGTCCGAGCGCCAGGCCGAATACCATGGCTCGCTGGGGAAGCACATAATCGGATATGACATTAGAAAACTGGATGTTGTGATCGATCAGGTGCGCGTAATCGTGCGGTGGATGGGCCGCGAATTCCAGAAACGACAGCTGGGAGGCATGGTAATCCTGCCAAAAATAAAGCATGCCCGCCAGCGTGCCGTTGAACAGGAACAAGAACGGCACCCACAGGGCTTCGTAGCTATCCTCAACGCTGCGCGCCAGGAAATACATTTCGATGATGGCGGCCAGAATTGCAAATAAAGTTGGCCAGATCAGGCTCCCCTGCAGGCTGAGACCCTGCTTGAGCAGCCATGCACTCAGCAGGTCGGGCAGAAACGGATAAGAGAGTTTGGCTCCTGGAAAGATCGGGTTCTCGCGGACCGCGCCCACGCCTCGCTGAGCAAAATTGGAAATCATTGAGAGATGCCAGGCAAGGTCGCCCCAGGTGGAGCCGCCCGAGTAGAGCCCGGCCGGCCCGGGCTGCACCATGTGGGACGCAAGCAATGAGTAGAAAAGAATTCCAAAGCAAACTAGAAATCCGGCCGGGGCCAGAACACTCTGCCAAGAGCACGTGCGCAGATCGGCCTTTGTGGTTGAGGTTGCCTCAGTGGCTGGCATGATTGGCCACATAGAGCGTGAGCTGGACTCCCGGTCGCAAAGGATAGCTTCCGCGCTTGGTGTAGCCGCCGAGCATTGGCTCAGCTTGCGCCTGCTGCAGCGTGGAGACGATTACCAGGTCAGCGTTGGTGGCGGTGATCTTTCCGTAAAATCCGGCGTTGAGGTAGTTCCGCGTATACCACGGCAGCGGCCAATAATCAGGACTGAGGATGGCGATGCTGGTTTTCTCTGCCGCAATGCCTTGAGCCGAACCATCGATCTGGTCGACCAATCGCATAAAGCCTCGCTGAGTTTGGGCGTAAGGATAGACCCAGCGATCGTCATCGTAATGGAAGAAGTTGAGCAGCACAGACTGATACAGGGATACTGACAAGGCTGCTATGCCAATAACCGCGACCACGGCGCGTGTAACCGGATTTGCGTGCCCGGCGCGCCAACTCTCCTCGATCGCATACCCTGCCGAGAAAGCCATGGGCACGATGATGTTCAGCAACAACCAGGGTGTTTTGTAGGGCAAGGCTGAATAAATCGCAAGTAAGCCCAATCCCCAGAGGCCGGAAAAAAGTGCGAAGCGGTTGTTACGCCGTATTAGAGCAAGCAACGCGCCCGCAATCCCCAACAGAAAAATCGGCGATTCAATTCGCAGCAGCCAGCGTACGTGAGTAAACCAGGGCGCAGTCTGCTGGCTCATGCCCGTACGGCTCCAATAGGTATAGGTGCTGACTGCATCGCGCAATCCTTGCGGAAAATTGCCCAGGAAAGATGAGAAAAAGACGATGCAGCAGGCGAGGAAAAGCAAGGCGGCAAGAGACAGGGAGTTTGCGAGATTTTTTAATCCGCCGAAGTCCCGGATTGCTGGCCTGCACTGCGAGTTCACCAGAGCCACGGCAAGGCCGGCAGCGAGCGCGATCGCGGCCCACGAAATGGGAGTGGTTTCCTTGGTGGAAAACATCAGGGCAGCGGTAACGGCGCACATCACCAGATCTTGCCGCTGACGCGCGCGCCAGAACTGCAGGCCGTAATACACCAGGGCCAGAGTGAAGAAGACCAGCAAAGGCTCATGAATGAAATCTCGCGACAGGTAAACCGCACCTGGAGAGAGCGCCAGCAAAGCCGCGGCAGAAACAGTCGCAAGTGTTCCCAGCCAGCGGCGGAACGCGATCACCAGCGCGACGGTGGCGGTCCCGGACAGCACGGGCAAAATGCGCAAGGCGCGGGTTGTGGTGCCCTCGCCCCCGAAGATCAGATTGTTGATGCTGCAGACCACCAGCGAAAAATAATAGAGCGTAGGGCCATGGTAATTAGCCGGGTTGTAGCGGTACACCCCATGCCGAAAGAGATCGAGCAGAAAGAAACCGTTTACGCCCTCGTCATGATGAAGTGGCTTGAGAGTGATATCGTACAGCCGCAAAATGGCAGCGGCAGCAATGATGAGCCAGGCGACGTAAGTCCAAAGCCGGGATTCATTTCCGCCTGCAGGCTCGTCGGTTGTGGGCGTGTCCCGCGCTGCCGGCGATGTCTCGTCGATTCTGGTGCCAGTATCCAATCAAGTAAAAGGTACCAGTTCTATTGAGCGCTGCGCACGGTGGTGTGTTCGGGAACCATGGATGGCAAGAACACAGGCTGATCAGCGCTTACTATTTGGCTTGCGCAACCTGTGGCTGAAGAAGAGGCTTGGCCGAGACTGCTTGCGGTAGCGGAGCCAGCCACTTTCTGATCTCAGGAAGCGCGGCGCGAGCAGCTGCTTCGCCGGCACGGATCAAGTCAGTAGAGCGCTCGAAGGCGTCATACTTGAAGCCGTTTACGGCCGGTTCAATTACCAGATCCGACGCCCGTTTCCAGACTTCACAAGTTTTATCCTGGGCGATGGCGAAACATTGTCCGATCACGTCGAACAGATGCCTGGGACCATCCCCGTTAGTCCAATTTCCCTTGAGGTGAATGGAAAGAACGTGAGTTGCCCCCATTTCGCGCAGTGGCAACGCGGGCACCGCGTGCGCCAGCATTCCATCAATCAGCATTCGGCCATTGATTTTTACGGGGAGAAACATGCCCGGGTAAGCGCAGCTGGCGCGCACCGGGTCGATGAGCGGACCGGAGTGAAACAGAACTGCTTCGCCGGTTGAGAAGTCGGTTGCCGTCACTGCCAGTGGCAGTTGCAATTCTTCAAAAGTTCTCACCCGCAGGATGCGGTTGAGAAAGCCGATCATCCGCTGGTTGCTGGCGAATCCGTACCGGGAAAGCGTCCAGCGCGCGATGTGCTTGAAGCGCACCCGGCCGGCAATCTCTTCTAATTCCGGGACGGATACGCCACTGCAGTAAGCCGCGCCGATCAGCGCTCCGACGCTGGTGCCGGCCACGAAACTGATGGGAATGTTTTCTTCTTCAAGGACTTTCAGGACGCCAACGTGGGCGATGCCACGGGCGAATCCGCCACCCAGCGCGATCCCAATACCGACCGGTGAAGCAGCCTGCGCCAGGCCGTTCTCGAGCGGCGAAAGCGCCCGCCCGAAAGCCTGTACCGACCGGATAATCTTGCCTAGAGTCTTCACCGCCGCCTCACATCAGACTCAGACTCTTTCTAGCATTTAAGATGCCAGCTCTGGCGGGAAGGTTCCAGTGACGCGGGTTTCAGAGCATTGGTTACTGCTGGATTTACTCGCGTCTACAGCCCTTCACCATGACTAACTCCCTTGTTCCTGTTAAGTTTGAGTCGATGCTGCGGGAGATTTCAGCCGGTGGAGTGGTGCTGCACAAGCAAGGAGCCGACTGGTCTATCGCAGTGATTGAGCCGCAAAAGGAACCCGCTGAGAAGGCGAGCGCCAGGAAATCGGCTCCCAAAGCGATCTTCGCGCTTCCCAAAGGACTGGTGGATCCCGGCGAAAAGCCCGATCAGACGGCCATTCGCGAGGTCTACGAGGAGACCGGAATCACCGCGCTCCCGATTACCAAGCTGGGCGACATCAAGTACGTATACGTGCGCTCCTGGGGCGATGGCCAGCGGGTGTTTAAGATCGTGAGCTTTTACCTGTTGCGCTATCAGTCCGGTTCGATTGATGATATCGCTCCCGAAATGCGAATTGAGGTCCGGCGCGCATCATGGATTCCGATGAATGAGGCGGCGAAAAAACTAGCGTACCGTGGCGAACGCGATATTATTCGCCGCGCACAGGAGTATCTGGAACAGCATCCGGAGGCTTAGACAGCATGGCGCGTGTACATCACATTGAGAAGCACTTCACTGCCGGAAATTTTGTGCGCGACGTGGTGATTGGCATGTCAGACGGTTTGACGGTGCCGTTCGCACTGGCTGCGGGGCTGTCGGGCGCAGTGCAGAATACTAAACTGATCGTCGTAGGCGGCCTGGCCGAGATTGCGGCCGGTTCTATCGCCATGGGGCTTGGCGGATATCTCGCAGCTCGTGGCGACGCTGAGCACTACGACCAGGAGCGGGCGCGGGAGTACCGCGAGATCAAAGAGATCCCCGAAGAAGAGGTGGCTGAGGTGAGCCGTATATTCCAGGCCTACGGCATGACCGCGGAAGAGAGCGATCCGGTGGCGGAGAAACTTAGCCGGCGGCCCGATTCCTGGGTAGATTTCATGATGCGCTTCGAACTTGGACTTGAGCCACCCGATCCTAGCCGCGCACTAACCAGCGCCGGGACCATTGCAGCATCGTATGTTGCGGGTGGGTTGATCCCGCTGTCACCCTACATTGTTTTGGGCAGTCCCGGGCAGGGGCTTATCACCTCGGCTGTAGTAACACTGGCGGCACTTGGGATCTTTGGATTCCTGAAAGGCCGTTATACCGGCAGCGGCCCGTTACGCAGCGCTACCCAGACCATGATTATTGGAGGCATTGCTGCTGCCGCGGCATTTTTGCTGGCGAAACTGATTGCGTGATGGTGGCGTGATCACTTGCCGTTAACGGCGCGCCGATACGCAATTACATTACGATTGTGTTCTTCCAGATTGTGGGCGAATCGGTGACGACCGTTGCCGTCTGCCACAAAGTAGAAATAGTCGGTCTGGGCGGGATGCATGGCTGCCTCAAGCGCACTTCGTCCCGGGTTGCCGATCGGACCCGGCGGCAGGCCAGGATGGGTGTAAGTGTTATACGAAGAGTGCACCTGCAGGTCGGCATGGTGCAGCTTGCCGGCATAAGTGCCGTCGAGCAGTTCAGCATAAATCACGCTGGGATCAGCCTGCAGCGCCACCCGGCTGGCCAGGCGATTAGCGTAAACGCTGGCCACCAGCGCCCGCTCTTCGGGAACAGCGGTCTCCTTTTCCACGATTGAGGCCAGCGTCACCGTGCGCTCTACATCGTTGTTTAGACCGATTACAGTCGCCACCTGGCGGAACTGCCTGACCATATTTTCAACCATCTCATTCATGCTTTGAGCGCGCGTGAACTGATAGGTCGCGGGAAACAGGTAGCCTTCCAGGGTCTTGGCTTGGGGCGCGATATCCGAGATAAGCGCCACATCCGACTGCGCCGCCTTCAGGAAATCGTCTGCTGATCCAAGTCCGGCATCCTGCACTGCCCTGGCAATGTCGAACATGTTGTAGCCTTCAGGGATTACGACTGTGTGGACGTAGATGTCGCCCCGGGCAAGGCGATCGTGGACCTGGGCCAGGTTGGCAGAGGAGTTGAACAGGTATTCTCCGGCTTTCAGCGAGCGGCCGCGATGGAAGTAGTGCCAGACCAGAAAACCGGCGCTGCTGCGAACCACTCCAGCGGATTGAAGTTCTCTGGCGATTCGGCGCGTGCCGAATCCCGGACGTAACTGAACGTATTTAGGCTGATCGGGCTGGATGGGCTTCCATATCGACCATCCCAGCCATCCTCCGGCCGCAAGCGCCAGCACAGCCATGAAAGCAGCGAATTTGAGCACGCCGCGCACTTTCCACATTTTAGATGAGGGAGTTACGGCGGAAGTTAGTCGATGGTCGCTGCACTTCGGCCAACAAATTACTGCTCAAAAGTTTTTCGCAGTCATCCAGGATTGCAGGATCAGCACCGCCGCCAGGCGGTCCACAACTTCGCCCCGGCGTTTAATGGACATCTCAGAATCACGCAGCACGCGGTTGGCTTCGGCCGAGGTGAGGCGTTCATCCCACAGATGGACGGGAAGGGAAAAGCGACGTTCCACTTCCACCGCAAACGCTCTCATCTTTTCGGATTGCGTTCCTTCCATACCGCTCATGCGAAGCGGCAGCCCGACCACGATTTCAGAGATTTCAAATTGCTCGATCACTCGCTGCAACTGCTCGAAATCGTGCCGCTTGTTCTTGCGGCGAATAGTGTTCAAACCCTGTGCGGTGATGCCCAGCGGATCGGAAACAGCCAGGCCAATCGTCTTTGAGCCAACGTCCAGCCCCAGGATTCGCGGTTTGGGCTCCACGCGGCGACTATATGCCGAGGAGTTTGACTTCCGAATTAGACTGTAACCGACATGCCCGGGGACGAGATCAAAGTTTTTGAAGCCCAGCTGGGTGAGACCACGTTGTTAAGGTCCGGCGACGGCCGGCCGCACTGGGCGCTGAGCGCAATAGGTATCGCCACCATACTCGGGTTGTGCTACTGGGGCGAGCTCGTGCTCTCTACCATGATGGTATCGGTGCTGCTGGCGTTTATCCTGGCCCCGGTCGTGGATCTGTTGATGCGTTTGCGATTGCCGCGAGGAGTGGCGGCTTTCATTGCTGTAGTTCTTCTTCTGGCCCTGGTGGGCGCCGGAGTCGTGTACTTCTCCAGCCAGGCGCTTTCGTTTGCCCAGGACGTGGCGCGCTATGCAGGCAAGATTCGAGCTGAGCTGCGGACCTTCTGGGAGAAGGCCGAAAGTTTTGGCGGACTTACACCTGCGCCCTTCTCGAATGAAAGCAACTCCGAAGCTTCAGGTAATCTGACCACGCTGGTTTTCCGCGGCTTCGGATCAGTAACTCAGGGGTTAGTAGTAGGCTCGTTCATTCCTTTCCTGGTCTACTTCATGTTGACCTGGCAGCACCATGTGCGGTCGGCTACGGTGATGCTGTTCGGCCTGGAAAATCGGCACACTGCTTACGTAACCCTGGGCCTGATCTCGGCCATGATTCGCAGCTTCATGGTGGGTAATCTTTTAATCGGGCTTTTTTTAGGGACCGTCAGCACCGTCGCTTTCGGAATTCTGCAATTTCCTTTTTTCTACTTCGTGGGATTTGTCAGCGGCTTTCTGAGCCTGATTCCTTACCTGGGGGTGCTGCTGGCCCTGCTGCCACCCCTGATCGTGGGATTCGGGCATGTGCCTTCGGAAGCAATCATCGGGTCGCTGCTGACGGTTGCGGGCATGCACGTGATAGCGCTGAATGTGCTCTACCCGAAGTTTCTGGGGCCCAGGCTTCAGCTGAACCCGTTGGCAGTGACGATTGCGCTTTTGGTTTGGGGCTGGCTGTGGGGCGGAATGGGTCTGGTGCTGGCGATTCCCATCACTGCCGCGATGAAAATCATCTTCGACCACATTCACGCCTTGAGACCGTATGGAGCCTGGCTGGGTGAGTAAGACTTTCAGGCCTGATATTCTTCAGCTTCGGGGAACCTTAATTCGCATTTGGCAAGCGCTTTAGAAAGCATATCGGCGATCTCATCTTCTTCACAGTTCTTCGCCATCGCTATTTCGCTGACCAAAAGATAACGCGCGCGCTCCAGCATTTTCTTCTCCCGGAAAGAAAGCGGCTTGGACTGATTTAGCACCAGCAGGCTCTTCAGGACCGCAGCCACTTCCAGCAGCGATCCGGTGCGCATCCGTTCCGAGTTTTCTTTAAAACGATCTTTCCAGTCGGCGCTGCTGTCGCACGATCCATCTTCCAGGTAGGTAACAATCTTGGTGATTTCGCCGTTCCGAACTACCCGCCTCAAGCCAACCATCGCCACATTGTGAAAAGGCACCATTACCTTCAGGCTGTTGGCCTTGATCTTCAATAGATAGTACTGCTCGACCGTAGCACCTGTTGTGCGACTGCTGATCTGCTCGATAACTCCAACGCCATGATTGGGATAGACGACTTTATCCCCTATGTGAAAATTGCCGTCGCTCATCATCGGGAACCACCTACGAGCGCAGGACTCGGAAGGAACAAGACACCCCTATTTTAGCCCAGATTGGGCTTTTCAGCAATCTTAGAGAAATTGCGTCTGAGCGGACTATATCCCGTAATTTCAGCAGAGTACGCCGGCTTGCTTGGCTCTTGAAAGCTTGGCCCTTGCACTCAGGGCGAGGCAGTCTGCCATTCTGACTCGTTTATAATCCTGTGCAGCATGACCGAGCAGATCAAGAAGAAGCTCCAGGATGAGATCAATACCCTGGAACACGAGCTGAGTCACGAACTTCCCAAAGAGTTGAAGAAAGCGGTAGCCCTTGGCGACCTGAGCGAGAACGCCGAATATCACATGGCGAAACAGCGCCAGGAGTTTGTGAAGGCCCGCCTGCGGCAGCTGGGCCGCCGGCTGGCCGACCTCAGCCTCATTAACATGAACAACATTCCCAAGGACAAAGTTGGGCTGGGTTCAACGGTGCGGGTTTATGACAACACCAAGAACGAAGAAGTGGAATACAAGCTGGTGACCAGTGAAGAGTCCGATGTCGCGGCCGGTAGAATTTCGACCACTTCACCAATCGGCAAGGCCTTGTTGAACAAAAAAGTCGGCGACAGCGCAATTGTGGTTACTCCGAACGGAAACCGGGAAATGGACATCCTGA
Source organism: Acidobacteriota bacterium (assembly GCA_003224855.1). Classification (GTDB taxonomy): domain Bacteria; phylum Acidobacteriota; class Terriglobia; order Terriglobales; family Acidobacteriaceae; genus Gp1-AA142. The sequence goes on from QHZY01000011.1 coordinate 17,244, forward strand.
CCTTGACCACCATTCACGACCAGGCGGCCGCGGAGTGAGCGCATTCCTATGACGTGGACCAGCGCATTCGGCCGGGCATGCGGTGTGTTGCTGGACCGCATTGTCCGATGGCTGGCTCTGGCGCGCATCAATCCTAACGTCCTCACCTTCCTCGGCCTGGTTGTAAACACCATTGCCGCCTTCCTGTTCGGTTCGGCCAATGCGGACAATCAGGCTCGCATGTTTTTCTATGCGGGACTGGTAATCATCGGATCGGGCTTCTTTGACCTCGTTGACGGCCAGGTGGCGCGTGCAACCAACCGCGTCACGCGCTTCGGGGCTTTTTTTGACTCGGTGGTGGACCGCTACAGTGACGCCTCGCAGTTTCTGGGGCTGCTGGTCTATTACGCCCGCGGCCAGCGGTTCTCTTACGTGGTGCTGACCGCGTTCGTTATGGTCAGCGCCATCATGGTCAGCTATACCAGGGCCAGAGCGGAATCGCTGATTGGCTCCTGCCGGGTAGGTTTTATGGAGCGGCCCGAGCGCTTAGTGCTGGTCATCATCGGCGCGCTTTTCAATCGCATGGCGCCGGTGCTGTGGGTCATCGCGGTGCTCAGCACGATCACCGTCATTCACCGCATTCAATACACCTGGGCCCGGACACAGGACGCACCCATCAGATCCGGGCAGGCGGCATAATGCCCACCCCTGTCGTTCCAAGCCGTCCCCAGCCGCTGACTCGCTTTGTGCCTCCTGAAGACTCTTCTTTTTAGCTGCTAGACTGTCCTGTTCTCGATGAGGAATTCCTTTGCCGACTGATCCGGTGCTGGTGGTTCATGGCGGAGCCTGGGCCATTCCAGACGACATGGTGGAAGCGCATTTGAAGGGTGTGCGCAACGCGGCGGCCGCCGCATGGCAGACCATGCAGCGGGGCGGTTCGGCACTCGATGCGGTGGAAGAAGCGGTCGTGGTCATGGAAGATGACGAAACCTTCGATGCCGGGCGCGGCAGCTTTCTAAATCGCGACGGGCGAGTGCAACTGGATGCGCTGATCATGGATGGAGCAACGCTGCGTGCCGGCGGCGTCGGATGCGTAGAGCGAATCGCCAACCCGGTGCGGGCGGCGCGAAAGATCCTAAGCGACAGTCCGCATGTTTACTTCGTCGGAGAGGGCGCAGAACGCTTCGCCGCGGAACATGGCGTTCAGCTTTGCCGCAATGAGGACCTTGTAATCCCGCGCGAGATTGAAAGACTACGCGAATTTCAGGCCAGGACTGCAACTAGCGACGACGATCTTTTCGCTCCAGCCATCTCGCATGACACGGTAGGCGCGCTGGCGCTGGACCGTAATGGCAATATTGCGGCCGCCACTTCCACCGGCGGTACGCTGAACAAGGCGCCGGGCAGGCTGGGCGATTCTTCTTTGATCGGGTGCGGATGTTATGCCGACAATCAGTCCGCCGCCGCTTCCACCACCGGATGGGGCGAGCCGATTATGAAGCTGGTGCTGGCAAAATGGGCCGCCGATCGGGTGTTGGCCGGAAACCTTCCGCAGTGGGCGGCCGCCGAAGCGATCAACTATTTGAAAGACCGCGTGAACGGACACGGAGGGATGATCGTGCTGGATTCTAAAGGGCGCTTCGGAATCGCCCACAATACCCCGCGCATGGCCTGGGCGTTGCGGACTGCCGCCGAAGAGCGTTGGGCCATCGAACTAACCTAGAGCTGCTGATGAAGCCTGTTCCACTCAGCAATTTACCTTAAGTTTCAGTCTCGGCCAGGGAGTTGCCACCGGCGACCTGCACGTCACCGTCAAGGACCCGAAGGGCGGGGTCGTAAACAGCGCTTCCATCACAGTTCGCGATGAACAAAAAGGCCTGCGGCGTCCGGCAACCGTGAACCAGGAAGGCGAGTACAGCATTCTGGCGCTGCCTCCCGGGCGCTATAGGGTGGAAGTTGAAGCCCAGGGCTTCGCCAGGATCACTGCGGAGGGCGTGGTCATCACCGTCGGTCAGCGGGCGGAACTGCCGATTACGCTCTCGGTTGCCGGTACGCAGGAAGTGGTCAACGTAACCTCGGAAGCGGAATTGGTTGAGACCCAGCGGACATCTTCCACCAACACCATCGAACAGCGGCGTATCGATAACCTTCCTATCAACGGCCGCAACTACATTCAATTCGCCCAGACCGACTCGCAGGTTTTGCCTGATAATGCGCCTTCGATCGGCGCCGCTCCCACTTCCGGTTTGAACATCAGCGGGCAGCGAGCACGCTCCAATCTGGTGAACGTGGATGGCGCGGATGCGACCGACAACTCAGTGAATGGCGTGCGCTCCACGGTTTCGCAGGAGGCAGTGCAGGAGTTTCAGATCATCAACAACAGCTATGCGGCGGAGTACGGCCGCGCCTCAGGCGGAGTCATAAACATTGTCACCCGTTCGGGGTCCAACAGCACGCACGGCAGCGTGTACGGGTACCTCCGCAATCGCAACTTTCAGGCGGTGAACCCGTTCAGCACCGTTTCCGATCCGGCGTACACGCGGGTGCAGGCGGGTGCGACCCTGGGCGGCGCGATCAAAAAAGACAAGACTTTTTATTACTTCTCATACGAAGTAACTCGCAGGCATGAGACCGGATTTTCGAGTATAGGAACGCCGAACGGCAGATTCGGGATGGTGAACACCGACGTCTCGCCTGTCTTCGGGTTTCCGCAGGGCTCAGGTTTTGTGATCCAGGCAACTCCGGAGCAGGCGGCCTTCATTAACGCTGCACCTCCTCCTCTGGCACAGCCATACGCAATCCTGGTGGGCGCAGCCTCTGGAATTGCGCTTAACGGATCCTATCCGGCTGGGTTTGGAGCACTGGTGCAAGCCGGGGTTTTGCCGACACCCACCAATGGCTCGAACCCTCTTCAACAGTTCTTCAGTTCATGCAATTTAAATCCTGCCAATCCCCTGGCCTCGAATACTCTCTGTAACGGACTACCCAGCACATTCCTTAGCTTGCTGCCGCAAGCCGGAAACTATCCGGTGTTTGAAGGAACCAGCCTGTACTCCTTGCGCATCGACCACAATCTGAGCAATAGCCATCGCTTAACGTTGCGTGCGAATGTCAGCCCCAGCACTGTGAACGGAATTCAGGTTAATGGTGAAAATCAGACCTTTGGGCAGAACGGGTTTTCGCGCACCTCTTCGCAGACTTATCGAGATGTCGCCGGTATGGCGCAGGATACCTGGACCATCGGCAACAACAAGGTGAATGAACTCCGCTTTCAATACGCGCGTCGCGGGCTGCAATACTTCTTTGCCGATGCGCCCGGCGGATCAAACGTAGCTTCCAACATTGCCGGGTTCGCATTTGTCGGAAGGGAGCCTTACTCCTTCATTCAGCGAACGGAGCAGCGATACCAGTTCAGTGATAACTTTTCGTGGGCCTTTGGACGACACAATTCCAAGTTCGGGGTTGACTTCAATTACCTGCCCTTGACGGCGATCTTCACAGTGAACTATGGAGGCGTTTACAACTTCAGCAGCCTTGATGCCAGCACCTTCGGCTTTCCAGCAGGTGTTGGTGTGCCGGCGCTTACCGGGGTGCAGGCCTTCGGACTTGGCATACCCAGCACTCTGGTGCAGGGCGTAGGCAATCCGCGCGACAGTTTCGACAACAAGCCTCTCGGGCTGTTTTGGCAGGATTCTTTCCGCGCCCGCCCCAACCTCACTCTGAATCTCGGCTTGCGGTATGACATCGAATTTCCGCCGAAATTTGCGCCCCCAACCGGGCTGGCGCTTTCCGCTTACAACCAACTTGGACTGCAGAAAGGAATTGAAACCGACACCAACAATCTTCAGCCGCGAATCGGCATTGCCTGGGACCCGCATGGAAACGGCAAGAGCGTGCTGCGGGCTTCGTATGGAATCTTTTACGATCATCCGCTGCTGGGATTGTATTTCCTGGGCGACGCCTCCGACGGCTCCAAGAGCGGTCAGTTGCTGTTTGCCGGTGGCGCGCCCTGCAGTCAGAATGCTGCGGCGGCCGGCCCGCAAAGCCTGAATGCGACCAACATTTTTCAGGGCATACTAACCACCAGCTCCTGCCTCCCGGGCATTCCTGGCTACACCCCGAACCAGCAGCGCTTTGACGCATTTAATGCGAGTTTGTTCCTGAACCAGAATTACTTGAATCCGGCCACGTTCTTTCCGCTGGCATTTCAGCCCTTCGGCTACCCGCAGTCGAAAAATTTTGTTTATGCCTACTCGCAGCAGGCAAACCTTACGTTTGAGCAGGACCTGGGGCACGAGCTCTCGCTCAGCCTCGGATACAACTTCAATGGCGGACGCCACTTGAACCGTCCTATCAACGCCAACACACCGCGGGGAGATCTGCTGGTACGGAACTGGCAGGCGGCGCTGACCGATTCCACATCCAATGCCTCGGGCGGCCCATTGTTTGTCGGTGCTGGCGCCGCACCCTGCGGCTTCGGATCAGGCGGGCAGCCCTGGGTGTCCGCTGCGCTGGTCAATTTCTTTCGGCCAGGAGGCCTGAATCCGGCGATCGCAGGCGCTTTGCTGCAGAATCCGCTGGCAGCGCCCTGCGTAGGGCTGGCGCAGCAAATCCTTCAAGGTGGCGGGTTGAGCACAGCCTGTGATCCCACCACCCCCGCCTTCACCGGATGCATTCCGTTCAGCGATATGGACGCCAATTTTTCGAACGGCAGTTCGATTTATCACGGATTAACGGCCAATCTACGCAAACGGTTCCGAGACCACTTCGAGTTTCTTGCCTCTTACACCTGGTCGCACGCGATTGACGACTCCACCGATCTTCAGTCGCCCCTGGCTCCGCAGGACAGTTACTTCCCGGGACTGGAACGCTCGACTTCCCTGTTTGACCAGCGCCACCGGTTTGTATTCAGCGGCATTTATCAGACCGGAAAGCTGGCTGGCAGCAACTGGGCCAGCAGGATTTTCAGCAACTGGACGTTTGCGCCTATCTTGGCTGTCGCTTCGGGACGGCCGTTCAATGTCCTCACCGGAAGCGCCGACAATTTCCAGTTCTCGCCCAGCACCAGCCGACCCAATGTGGTGCCGGCAAATATCAACAACGGCTGTGGTGCGCCGGTGCCGTCACAGTTCTCGCCTACCGGATTTCTACAAGAGGTCTGCTTATCGCCATTTACGGCGGGCGCAACCCCCACCCTGCTTGCGCTGGATGGCAATCTCTCGCGCAATGCAGGCTTGAAGCCGTGGACTGTCTTCAACGATCTGCGGGTTTCGCGGCGAATCTACTTTGGAGAGCGCTTCAGCACGGAACTGATGGCCGACATATTCAACGTCGCGAACCGGTTCAATGTCGCAGATGTGAATCCGTTGTTTACATCGGCGGGCCAGCCGACAGCTGCCTACGATCCTCGGCAGTTTCAGTTTGCCCTGAAGCTGGTCTGGTAAATCAGCCCACCATGCGGCGGCGTTCGGCTTCCTGGTGAGAGATATAACGGAGGAACAGATCGCGCTGTGAAACCAGGCCCTTCAATTCTTTACCTTCCGCGATCAGGACATGACGGAAGCCGAACTCGCGCATCATGAAAATGCAGTTCTCGATGCTTTCTGAGGGTGAGACCGTTTTCGGATTCGAGGTCATTACTTCCGTGATTTTAGTGGCGCCGGGACCGCGCCCAGTAGCCACCACCCGATTCATGATGTCACGTTCGGAAAATATTCCCACCAGTTCCCCATTGCGGGTAACCGGCAGCGCGCCGATGTTGTGTTCCATCATGAAGCGCGCGCCTTCCAGCACCGTCTTATCGGCGTCAATGGAATAAACGCGGCGGTCCTTTACCACGTCAGAAATCGTCGACATGACTTTCTCCAGGCCCGCGCAGCAAGGCCTATTCGAATGATGAGTGAATTACTCTAACACGTTGATTGCCGGGCATCCAACGAGACCACGCCCGCAACCGCGCGTGCCGGCTACTTGCCGGCGGCCATGTAACCTTTTTTGTAGTAGGCGTGGACCTTGCCATTGCCGGACGGAGGGGTGACGCGCACTCTGATCTTGCGCCATTTGCTGTCAGATGGCGGAGTGGAGGGCCGATAACCGATCACGTACTGGTTGCGCATTTCCCGGCTGAGGCTGGCGGCAATGCCCGGCAGTTTGCCGAGTTCGCCGGCTGCCACGGTACGGCCCCCGGTCACGTCCGTTATCTCACCCAGCCAGCGCTTTCCCATGAATTCTTCAAATGAACGGAAAACCAGGCTGTCAAAAATGCCGATCGAGTACACCTGCACATTGGACTCGGCCACCAGGCTTTTAATCTCTTTCATGCCGTAGCGGCTGTGATTATCTCCGCCATCCGAAATGATCAGCATAACCCGCCGATCGTGCTGGGCCGACCGCATCTTTGACATGGCCAGATAAACCGCATCCAGCAGCGCGGTTTGGCCTTCCGGAATATTGGCGGCCAGCTTCTCCTGAATCTCTTCAATCGATTGGCTGGCGTTGGTCAACAGTTTGGGATGATCGGCGAAGGTGACCACGAAGTAGTCGTCTTTGGGATTCGCGTTGTTGAAAAACGATTCGACCGCAGCCCGCTCGGTGACAAACTTATTGGTCATGCTTCTGCTGACATCCAGCAGCAGGCCGACTGAAATGGGAGAGTCTTCCTCGGTAAATAAAGTTATTTGCTGGGGGTCATTGTCCTCGTAGACCGAGAAATGCTGCCTGTCGAGGCCCATCACGGGGCGGTTCATGTCGTCTACGACAGTTACCGGCACCAGCACCAGATCGACTCCGACATGCAGCGCGGGCAAGTGGCGCAATGCCGGATCATGTTCCACCGCGCCCGAAGGACTATTAAGCCTGGCTTGCTGGGTGGGGGTGCTGGCGGTCTGGCAATTCAGGACAGAGCTCAACGATTGCGCAACCAGCAGTATCGCGGAGAGCAGATGAGTTCGGCGGTCCAACCGAAAATTGAAGAGCATGCAAAGGACCCCAGCGCGGCGTGCGCGGATAGTAGCACAACGGTACTTGGTTGAAAGATAAAAATTTAGAGGAGAAAAAGTTTGCAGATAAAAAGAACGGGCGACCACTTGAGGTGATCGCCCGCGCAGATAATCTTATTTTCAGTTAAAAGCGGAAGTGTGGCCCGAACGTCATGCGCAGGTTATTCTGCGCGCCATTCAAAAAGTAAATCTGGTCGCCAACGTCGAACCTCAACCCAAACGGGCCCCAAAATCCTTCCAGTCCTACGCCTGGGTACAGAGCGAAGCGGGTATCGCCATCCGTGATCCCGTTGACCGCTCCCACAAATCCTATGCAGTCTCTGCAGGTATTGCTGAAGTGCACAAAACCCGCCTTGCCGGTCGCGAAAGCGTCAAAATGTCCCTTACTGAATTGGAACTTAGGTCCGAACAGGCCTGTGAGCGGACGCAGCCGGGTGGTTGCGAAACTGGTAGTCAAGCCGTTGTTGGTGGTGAAGCTGTTGTTCCGTGCGAAGTCGTAGGCCATCTCGGCTTCGATACTGGTGTACGGATTCACATAAACGCCGATGCGACCACCGACACCTACGAAATTCGTCACATTGTTTTGATCCAGCCGGAAGTAATCGGCGAAGGGCCCGAACTCGACATGATTCTCGGTCTGGGCGAAAACCATTCCTGGTATTACGACCAAGATAGCCAGTACAGCAAGTAAAGTAACTCGTTTCATATATTCCCGTCTCCTGAGGGTTAGGCACGCGTCTCGAACACGTGATTTGGATGCGTGCGCGGGAGTGTGGGTTGGGCGCGGAACTTAGCAGCAAGCTGTTGTAGACAAAGAAGTTGCACTGTTGGCGATGGTTAGCAGCAGTGCACTGTCTCAGCCATGGCGCTGGACCTTGGGATGCTTGAGCACAAGTGCTGTGGTCCTTAAATTGTCGCTGGTCGTTCAGGTTCGTGGCTACTACCTCGATCAACCAGAGTTGACTCATTGTTTTCTGACCTTTACGCTGCATTAAGGTACGCAAGTCACCTGCCCCGTACGCAGCCACCGATGAGCGCGCTTCCGATGTAATTGCGATCAATGGCTATAAGGTGTCGACGGTGCGCAAGTGCAACGAAATTAGAGTTATGCCGCATCTCACTAGTGCGGCCGGAAAGGCGACTTGACCGGCGCAATAAAATCGCAAAGCGGCAGACTTACCGAAGCAGAAGCAATCGAGCGGGCGAAACAGGGCGACGGCGAGGCGTTTGAGGTACTTTATAACCTGCACAAACGGCGCGTGTATTCGCTGTGTCTGCGGATGACAGCCAATACAGCCCAGGCGGAAGACCTGACCCAGGAAGCGTTCCTGCAGTTGTTTCGGAAGATAGGAACGTTTCGGGGAGAATCGGCTTTCTCGACCTGGCTGCACCGCATGGCGGTCAACGTCGTGCTTATGCATCTCCGGAAGAAGGGCCTTCCGGTAGTGCCGCTCGAAGATACGATGGAGACGGACGAGGACACGACCAAGAAGGAACCCGGCGCGCAGGATGCTTCATTGGCAGGTGCGGTAGACAGGCTGGAGCTGCAACGAGCGGTGGAAGCATTACCGCCGGGCTACCGATCAATTTTTGTGCTTCACGATGTAGAAGGTTTCGAGCACAATGAAATCGCCGAGATGGTGGGGTGTTCCATCGGAAACAGCAAGTCGCAACTGCACAAGGCAAGATTAAAGCTGCGCGACGCACTCAAGAAACATAGAGCCGAAAAGGCCAAAAGATAGCAAAACGTAAGAGGCTGACTATCGGGGAGAGAGGAAGTATGAATTGCGCAGAGTTTCAGAAAGCGCTGCCGGAGTTTGCGGAACCACAGCGTGACACTGCGTTGCAGGCACATCTTCGTTCATGCTCGGATTGCTCGCTGCTGGTTTCTGACCTCGACAGCATCGTAGCTGCCGCTCCGTCACTGGCAGCATCGGAAGATCCTAACCCTCAGATCTGGCTGCAACTGGAAGCTGCCTTAAAAAATGAGGGGTTGATACGCCAGCCTGCGGCACCGCTGCTGGTGCCACCACCGCAGGAAGGCCGCGGGTGGCGCCTTTCGTGGGCATTGCCGGTCGCGGCTGCTGTCGCTTTGACAATCGGACTGTTGGTTTACCGGCCTTCTACACACCAAAACCTCCAAAGTACCGGAAAGACGGCCGTGACAGAGCCTGCTGCAGCCGTGCAGACTGCCGCGGCTACCAATGCCGGTATTAATGAAGACCAGGATTTGCTCGAAGTGGTCGGCACGCAGTCGCCCACTATGCGCGCAGAGTACGCGGCGAACCTAAAGGATGTGAACGCCTATATCCGCGATGCGGAAGACGCAGCTAAAGCCAATCCGGACGACGAACAGGCACAGGAATCGGTAATGAACGCGTACGAGCAGCGCTCGATGCTCTACGAAATGGCCATGGATCGCTCTTTGCCATAATGTTGCGAATAGAGGAGAAGTTAACCATGCGAAGAGTGCGGCGCAGCATACACGCGGTAATCCTGTTGGCCTTGGTCAGCGCCCTGGCGCATGGCGAAACCCGCAAAGAGTTTCGTTACACAGTGGGTCACGTCACCTTGTCGGTGATCAACCAATATGGCCCGATCGTGGTGAAGCCCGCTCCCGGGAATCAGATTATTGTGGTTGCTGTTCTGCACTCAGACAAGGTTGAAATCGACCAGGCGCAAAACCGAAACCGAGTGGATATTCATTCTCATCTTTTGCCGGGGGCGACCGCCGACTCAGGCCAGGTTGACTATGACATTCAGATTCCCGCCGGTGTGAGCGTCGTCCTTCGTTCTGCGAATGGCAGATTGCGAGCCGAAGGTTTGCGTGGTGATGTGACCCTTGAAAGCCCGAATGCGGCCATTGAAGTCGCGGACATAAATCATTCTCATGTGCGCGTCAAAACCATGACCGGTCCCGTCCGGCTGCTTAATATTCGAGACGCACACGTAGAAGTCACGTCAGTCAGCGGAGATGTCGTACTGAATGCAGTCAATGGCCCTCAGGTCCGGGTTAACGAGAGCAGCGGTCATATCAACTATGACGGAGACTTCGGCTACGGCGGCGAGTACCGGTTCTCTTCCAACTCCGGTGATATTGAAGCCAGCGCGCCCGAATCGGCTTCTATGGAAGTAGAAGCGCATTCTGAAAAGGGCCGGGTGGTAAACGACTTCCAGCTGGAACCCAAACACACTTCCTTCGTGGTGAAAGCAGGGAGTGCCTTCGCAGGCACCATGAATAAGGCCGCCTCCTCAGTAAGACTGTTCTCCATCAGTGGTAAAATCCACCTCAAGAAACGCTGAAAAAACGCTGTAAACCTGCTCGGGCGCAGACAATCGTCCAGTTTGCAAGGCATGGAAACCAGGTCTGGGAAAACGTCTCGTCTTGGTGTGCCGGCCGGCATCAAGGCAGTATTCCTGGTGGGTTTTATGGGCGCGGGTAAGACCAGCGTAGGCAAGGTCCTGGCGGAGATGTTGGGCTGGGAATTTGAAGATCTGGATCGACGGATTGAAGGCCGGCAGAATCAGTCCGTAGGCCAGATTTTCGCTGCGGCGGGTGAGGCCGGGTTTCGCGCTGCCGAAACGGAAGCCCTGAAGAGCGCGCTCCTGGAACTGCCTGCCGAAGGGAAGGTAATGGCCCTGGGTGGCGGGGCATTCAACTCTCCGGAGAACGCGGCCATGCTGGGTGAGGTTGGCCTGATTACGATCTTGTTGCAGGCTCCGATAGAAGAGTTGTACCGCAGGTGTGAGGAACAAACCCTCGAGCGGCCGTTACGGCGGAGTTTTGAAGAATTCTGCAAACTGCATGAGCAGCGGATTCCGGCTTACCGGCGCGCGACGTTCGCGGTTGAAACTTTGGGGAAGCCAGTGCAGGAAGTTGCGAACGAAATCATACGTCTTCTGGGCCGCAGTTGAGGAGAATCTGTGAAACTCAGCACCGTTAGCGCAGCGATTTTGCTGGTTCTCGCGTCCGCGATTTCCGGTCAATCGAAAGATACATCGGGGTCGGTCCTCGATAGTGGCAGCTTCGGAATTTTTGTCAATGGGAAACGGGTGGCCACCGAGTCGTTCTCGGTACAGCAGCAATCCTCGGGCGTCAGCATTGCCAGCTCGCAGCTAAAGGAAGATGGTACCGGCGGCGCGGGGCAGACAGCGGAGTTGCAGATCATGTCCAATGGGACCATCGTGAAATACGAATGGCGAGAGTTGAGTCCCGGGAAGACACAGCTGACGGTTTTACCCAACAATGAATTCCTGATCGAAAAGATTATCCAGAACCCCGGCGAGAAGGCCGCCGAGCAACCCTTTCTAATGCCTAATACCTCTGTGGTGTTGGACAATAATTTTTTCCTGCATCGTGAGCTGCTGGCCTGGCGATATTTCGCCTCAAGTTGTCAGACCAACCTGGGAAAGTGCACGCCAGCGGAGTTCGGGGCCATTGTTCCGCAGGAGAGAGTTTCGGTGCGGGTTGCGGTCCAGGCAGTAGGCGAGGAGAAGCTGAATATACGCGGCAACCAAAGGACGCTGGTCAGACTGAATGTCAAAAGCGACCAGGATGAGTGGGCGCTATGGGTGGATGCTACCGATCATTACAAGCTGATGAGGGTTATCAAGGCGGGAGACGCCACTGAAGTTTTGCGGGATTGAGCAGCCGGCTGCGCTGCTGAAAAATGTCTCTGATTGACACACGAACGGTGAGAGTGCTGGTTACGGCGCTGCTGTTCGCCCTGGCGCTGGCTTTTCTTTATATCGCGCGTCGCACCCTGATTGCATTCCTGTTCGCCGTCTTTTTCGCTTACCTCATCGATCCTGCAGTATCGAAACTGGAAGTCTGGGTGAAGCGGCGTACTCGCGCCATCGGAATCATTTACCTCCTGCTGCTGGGAGCGCTGTTTACCTTCTTTCTATTTGTCGGCCCTTCGATCGGACGCCAGGCACAGCACCTGGGCGAGGCAGTGCCATCGTTAACTTCGGCAGATTCTTTCCAGCAGATCGCGGACAAAATCGGCCGCCAGCACGGGCTGAGCGCAGCCACCATCGATCGACTAAAAGATTATCTGGGCAATCACAAGCAGGAAATCAGCGGCATGGCCCAGCGTGCAGGCGTGAAGCTGGCAGAAGTGGCACAGCAGTCCTGGTTGCTGGTTGTGGTCCCGATTCTGGCTGCTTTCTTTTTGAAAGATGGGCGGATCTTCAGCGATATGTTGCTCTCATTTACTGCAACCAGGCCGCAGCGCGAGTTCATGGAGGGCGTGTTCAGCGATCTGAATCAGATGCTGGCACATTTCATTCGCGCCCAGCTGACGCTGGCCGCACTGACACTGATGGTATACACCGCATTCCTTGCGTCAATGCGAGTGCCTTATGCAATGGTTCTAGGCACCGCCGGTGGCCTGATGGAGTTTATCCCTGTAGTCGGACCTTTGATGGCAGGTGTTCTGATCGTGGGTGTGGCCTTGTTGATGGGTTATTCCCACTGGCTGATTCTTATCATTTTTCTGATTGGCTGGCGCCTGGCACAGGACTACGTTATTTCTCCGCGCATTATGGGAACAAGCGTGGAACTCCATCCCCTGGCCGCAATCTTCGGGGTGCTCGCGGGCGGCGAAATCGCGGGCGTGCTCGGCATATATCTTTCCATCCCCGTCATGGCCACCTTACGGATCTTGTGGAAGCGCTGGCAGGTCTATGCGGAGAAGCGCCGCTTTGGGCCGCTCAACGATTACACCTTTGCCACTGACCTGACGCTCAAGAAATAGCTTTTCATCCCCTGTACCGGATTGGTTGCCGTGGTTCGCGTGGTGCGCGGAGCCGGCCTTAGCGTGGCCCTGTTGTAAAATTCACCAAATCCCTATGTCAGCCAAAATACCGGTTGGAATTCTTGGCGCCACCGGCATCGTTGGGCAGCGTTTTGTCCAGATGCTGGAACACCATCCGTGGTTTGAAGTGGCATGGCTGGCCGCATCGGACCGCTCGGAAGGCCGCAGCTATGAAGAAGCAGCGCGCTGGAAACTGCCAACCGAAATCCCCACCGATGTGGCTCGCATGCAGGTCTCGTCGGCGCGCCCGGATGGCGCTCCCAGGCTGATTTTTGCAGCCTTGGATGCCTCGATCGCCGCGGAGCTCGAGCCTCGGTTCGCGGAAGCGGGCTGCGCGGTAGTTTCAAATTCAAGCGCTTTGCGAATGCATCCTGACGTGCCACTTGTGATTCCTGAAGTAAATGCAGACCACATCCAGCTGATTGACAATCAAACCTGGCGTAAAAAGTCGGGCGGCTTCGTAGTCACCAATCCGAACTGTTCCGCGATCGGCTTGGTGATGGCACTTGCGCCGCTCGAGCATAAATTTGGACTTGAAACGGTAATGGCAGTGACTATGCAGGCCATAAGCGGCGCTGGGTATCCGGGCGTTGCTTCGCTTGATATTTTGGGTAATGTCATCCCTTACATTCCCAAAGAAGAAGAAAAAATGGAGGAGGAGACTCGCAAACTTCTTGGCCACAGGAATGGGAACGGTATCCGGCCGGCGACTTTCGGAATGAGCGCGCAGTGCAACCGAGTTGCGGTCGAGGACGGACACACCGAGTCAGTCTCGATAAAACTAAAATCCAGGGCCACAGCCGAACAGATCATCGCAGCATGGCAGGAATTCCGGAGCGAACCGCAACAGCTGAAGCTGCCGAACGCACCGCCACAGCCGGTGCGTTATTTGAGCGCTCCTGATCGCCCCCAGCCAAGGCTCGATGCGGATAGCGGCGCCGGCATGACGGCATGCGTGGGCCGGTTGCGTCCTTGTGGCGTTCTCGACTGGAAATTCACTGCTCTCTCGCATAACACCATTCGCGGAGCCGCTGGGGCCGCGGTGCTGAATGCTGAACTGCTTAAAGTGCGGGGATATCTCTCCTGATCAGCACCGTCGCTCAATCGTCCGATAGCTATCTCCTGGGGAACGTGCGCCGATGATCGTAATGAAGTTCGGCGGCACGTCAGTGCAGGATGCGCAGGCGATTCAGCGCGCCGGCGCGATTGTGAAACAGCGGCTGGAACGTAAGCCAGTCGTGGTAGTCAGTGCCATGTCGAAGGTGACTGATCAATTGCTGGCCATGGCGAAAGCAGCGGGCAGCGGTGATCGTAAACAGGCGCTGAAGCTTTGCCGAGCGCTGCAGGAACGGCATTACAACGCTGCCGGCGAATTACTGGGGACTGCTCTGTTCACCCAGTTTCATGGAGACCTGGGCGCGGACTTCGAGACGCTTGATGAATTGTTGCGAGGAATCGCGGCGGTCGGTGAGCTGACGCCTCGGACCAGCGACAATGTGGCCGCATACGGTGAGATGCTCTCCAGCAAGATCGTGACGGCTGCATTTTCGGCCATGGGTATAGACGCAGCGCACGTGGATTCCCGGGAGTGCATCGTCACCGATAGCGCGTACACGCGCGCAGCGCCGCTGTTTGAAGAAACCAATGTGCGTCTGCAAAAGAGGATTGCACCACTGCTCCGCGAAAATCGCGTCCCGGTAATGGGCGGGTTCATCGGCGCGAATAAGGCGGGAATCACCACCACCATCGGACGCGGTGGATCGGATTATTCGGCTGCGATTGTGGGCGCGGGCATGGAAGCAGCCAGCATTGAAATCTGGACAGATGTGGATGGGATGATGACCACCGATCCGAACCAGGTGCCGGGAGCACGCCGGATTCGTGTCATCAGCTTTGATGAAGCGGCAGAGCTGGCATATTTCGGCGCCAAAGTGCTGCATCCAGCGACGGTTCTGCCCGCGGTGCAGAAAAACATTCCGGTGTACGTCTTAAATTCTCGCAATCCGGCCTGTGAGGGCACCCGCATCAGCGCTCGCGCACCCAAATGCAGAAATCCGTTTAAGGCGATTGCGGTCAAGAAGCGCGTGACCATCGTGGATGTGGCAGCGCCGCGCATGCAACTCGCCCATGGATTCCTGAGTTCAATCTTCGCGGCCTTTGACCGGCACAAGATTGCGGTCGATGTGGTTTCGACTTCGGAAGTCAGCGTATCTCTTACCATGGATTCCAGTGATTCAATTCCCGCTCTTGCGGCCGACTTGGCCAAGCTGGCTGATGTAAAGTATGAAGGCCGGAAAGCAATTGTTTGCCTGGTGGGTGAGAATCTGCGCGAGACACCGGGCATTGCCGCCCGGGTTTTCGCTGAACTCACTGATGTGAAGATTCGTATGATCTCGCAGGGCGCCTCCGAAATCAATTTGACATTCGTGATTGAGGAAGATGCCGTGCCGCAAGTCGTGCAGCGACTGCATCAGACGTTTTTCTCCGATCTCGACTCCGAAGTTTTTGCATAATCAGGGGCGACAGGGTAATCCGCGATGCATTTGGTAGTGCTCGGACGAGGGAAGACTGGATCTCTGGTAGCGGAAGTCGCGCACCAGAGAGGGCATGATGTGCGCGCGGTGGGCGCTTCTCAGAATGAAGGCGGGTGTGCTCTTAGCGAAAGCGAGTTGCGCGGCATAGACATCGTGATCGATTTCACTGCCCCTGGGGCCGTGCCCGAAAACATTGCCGCGTGCCTGAACGCCGGGGTCAATCTGGTGGTTGGAACCACCGGGTGGTATGACGGGTTGCCGAAGGTGCGGGAGGCGGTCTTGCAGGCCGGCACCGGTTTTCTGTATGCGGCGAACTTTTCCATCGGGATCAATCTGCTGTTCGAAATTGTGCGTAGTGGCGCACAAGCCATGCGACATCATTACTCCGGCCAGATTTTCGAACGGCATCATGCACAAAAAAAGGATGCTCCTTCCGGAACAGCCTTACAGCTGCAGGGCCTGATTCGGGAGGCTTCCGGGAAGGAACTTGAAATCATTTCGTTTCGCGAAGGCGAGGTGGTGGGCATGCACGAGATCGTGCTCGACTCGCCGCATGACACAATCTATCTCTGTCATGATGCGAAGTCCCGGCGGGGCTTTGCCGAGGGAGCGGTGCGGGCGGCGGAATGGCTGGAAGGCAGAAAGGGCTTTTTCAGTTTTCAAGATGTGTGGAAGGAAATGCTGTAGTTCGTCGATCGCTGATCTGAGGTTTTGCGCCGGCTGATATTCGCGTTATCTTAATCTCATGCAATGGCAAGGTTGTGGGACAGCGCTGGTCACACCCTTCACCCAGGATGGCGCCATCGATGAAAGTGCACTGCGCAACCTGATCGCGTGGCAGGTGGAATCAGGAATCGACTTTCTTGTCCCCTGCGGCACTACCGGAGAAACGCCGACTCTTTCTCACGACGAATGGCTGCACGTGATCGACACAACGGTTGAAGTGGTTGCCGGCCGGGTGCCGGTAGTCGCGGGCGCTACATCCAACTCAACCGCTGAGGGCGTGGCCAAGGCGAAGGAAGTAGCGGCTCGGCCAGGAGTGGATGCCATCCTGACGGCTTCGCCTTATTACAACAAGCCGACTCAGGAAGGCCAATACCGACATTTCCGCGCGATCGCGGAAGCGGTGGACAAGCCCATCATCCTGTACAACGTACCTGGAAGGACGGGCGCAAACATCGAGCCGGGCACGCTCGCCAGGCTGGCGGAAGTTCCACACATCGCAGCCGTAAAAGAAGCGAGTGGCAACATCGCGCAAATCGCCGAGGTATGCAATTCGGTGCCGGCGCATTTCCGGGTTTTCTCGGGAGATGACGCGCTCACGCTTCCTGTGATTGCACTGGGAGGACTTGGAATTATTTCGGTCGCTTCCAATGAAATTCCTCAGCAGATGGCGGAAATGACACGCGCTGCACTCAGCAATGACTGGACCACGGCGCGACAAATCCATCGAAAATATTTGCCATTGATGCAGGCCAACTTTATCGAATCGAACCCCTTACCGGTCAAGGCTGTCCTGGCCATGATGGGGCGGATAGAAGAAGTGTATCGCCTGCCTTTACTCCCGATGCGCCGCGACACTCGATCGAAGCTGCAACGGATCGCGACCGAAGCAGGGCTGATCAGCAAGACCAGCGCGGCAGCGGAAACGGTTGAGTTTTATATCTACGAAAACTGGGTGGCAGGGCCGCACAAAATCGTGCTCCATCGCTCCAGCTGCAGCCAATGTAATCACGGCAAAGGACGCCCGACCGGACACGACGCCAACCATGCGCGCTGGCATGGGCCGTTCGCAACCTTGCCGGAGGCTCGCGAGAGTTCACATAACATGCAGGGAGTACTGATCCGGAGCGAATGTAAATGCGTATAGCTTCGATGAGTCACTGATCTCCTCCATGCATCCCATCCAGACGGCGATTGAGCGGATTGCGGCTTCGGAAGAGCTGCAAGGTTCTCCGGAAGCGCGCGATATTTTTATCGCTTTCCGAGAACTGCTCACGCATGGCCATATACGCGCTGCGCAAAAAATCGACGGTGAGTGGAAGGTAAACATTTGGGTGAAGCAGGGAATCCTGCTGGGATTCCGCCTCGGCCAGCTGGTTCGAATGGGATCAGAGTCTTGTTTGCCTTTTGTTGATAAAGATACGTTCCCGGTGCGGAAATTTTCTCTTGAAGAACGCGTCCGCGTGGTGCCGGGTGGATCGTCGGTACGTGAAGGCGCTTATGTCGCACCGTCAGTCATCTGCATGCCGCCAATGTTTATCAACGTGGGCGCGTATGTGGATGAAGGCACGCTGGTAGATTCGCATGCGCTGATTGGCTCTTGCGCGCAGATCGGCAAGCGGGTGCATGTCAGTGCTGCAGCTCAGATTGGGGGCGTCCTCGAACCGGTCAATGCCGCCCCGGTAATCATTGAAGATGACGCTTTGATTGGCGGAAATTGTGGAGTCTATGAAGGCACCCTGGTGCGGGAAAGGGCGGTGCTGGGCGCCGGCACAATTCTGACACGTTCAACGCCGCTTTATGACCTGGTGCGGGGGGAAGTCTATGTTGCCGCCGCCGGCCAATCACTTGAAGTGCCGGAAGGCGCGGTGGTGGTGCCGGGCAGTCGCGCAGTGACAAAGGGTAAGGGCCCCGAGTGGAATTTATCCCTGTACACGCCGGTGATCGTGAAATATCGCGATCGCAAGACAGACCAGAGCGTCGAGCTGGAGCAATGGCTGCGTTAGTTCGGCGTGACAGTCACTTCAAGACGAGCTCCTGAAATCCTGATGCCAATGGCGGTGAGCGAATCTATGACGGCATCGGCGGCGCCGAGTTGGCCGCGCGGATAAGTGGTGGTGATGCCAATCACCTTCATGCCCGCAGCTTTCGCAGCCTGAATTCCGGCCGGAGCATCTTCCACTACAAGGCAATCTTCCGGGCGATGCCGCAACAGGCGTGCTCCCATGAGATACGGCTCAGGATCCGGCTTTCCATTGATCACTTCGTCAGCGGATACAAGGACGGCGGGCGAGGGAATCTTTCCAGACCTCAACCTGGCAGTGGCCAGCATGCGAGTGCCGGATGTGACGATGGCCCAGCGATCTGCCGGGATACTCCTTACAAGCGCTGAGGCGCCCGCCATAGTACTGACTCCATCCCGGTCGGATGCTTCGCGTTCTTCTATCTTCTTTACTTCTTTAACGGCATCCAGCCAGGGAGCAGCAGCACGTACCACTTCGATGGTGCGGACTCCGTGGGCAATGCTCAAAACTTTTTCTGGATCAAGCTGATGTTCCGTTGCCCAGAGCCGCCAAAGGCGAGACACCGAACCGGTTGAATCCACCAGGACACCATCCAGATCGAACAGGATCGCGGCGCAATGGAAAGTGGGCATTCTGTTGGAGTGAGTAGATGGATTTAGACTGACGAAATGACCTTCGCCGCACTTTGCAGCAATGGGTCGTTCACCTGCGCGCCTCGTAGTTCCAGATGCCGCCGCCGAAAGTGACTTTGAGCGCGGTCACCCCAGCTGCGGACGAAGTAGTAATTCAATGTTGCACCGATCACTGAACTGGCAACCGGAATCATTCGTCCCGACCATTTTTCTACCAGCTCTGAGCTTGCCTTGTA
Organism: Acidobacteriota bacterium; assembly: GCA_003224855.1. GTDB lineage: Bacteria > Acidobacteriota > Terriglobia > Terriglobales > Acidobacteriaceae > Gp1-AA142. Next base: position 36,189 of record QHZY01000011.1, read on the forward strand.
CGCGATGCGTTGAATCACCTTGGGGACAAATCGATTGACCACCTGTTTTTCGAGCAGCTCTCTTCCCAGATCGACTCCGGCAGCACTGGCAGCAGCAATCCAAAGGTCGGCAATCTCCTGATCAGTGTTGTATTCAAAGCCATAGGTGAGACTTAGCTTTTGCAGGGTGCGCATAGTAATGGCGGCCAGGATACTGAGGTCGGGAACAATGGTAAGCATTCCACCCAATCCCATGCCGGCGCCTTCCACCGCGGCGACTCTCATGCCCGCATGTATGACGTCATGACCCACGTGGTCAAGAATTCCCAGCTCAACCGAGTACACGCCCTGAAACGTGCTCACAGGGACTCCGTAGCCTGCGCGCATCTGCATCAGGAAAACGGAAGGATTGACGCGGAATGCGTCATAGGCGTGGTGAAACCCGCGGCGGAATCCATCCTCCACTCTTTCCCGCAGCCACTTTTTCGCTGAGCCGCCTTTTCATCGGCGGTGCCCAGCCGCTTATCGCTATTCGGAGAAGCGCGCTGCAGCCATAATAGATATCGGTCCTGGGCTTGTTCGATTTCGGACTGGCTCACTTCGCCGTCGGCCTTCACTCCGTCGTACATGATGTTGTAATCGTCCGCCTTCGGTGGAGCCTTATCATCTTTGGCGTGGAGGAAGTGTTTATATAGATTATCGTCAATTTTGCTGTTCAGCTTTTTGGCCCGGTCGTTCACTTCTTTCCAGTTCACCCCAGCTTCACCCGCGATCTGAAAAATGTCCTTGCCACCCTTAAGGCGAACGGCGATCTCTTTCATGTCGAGATTATTTTTCGCGAGCTCATGGGCAAGCAGCAGAGAGCCGTAATTCAGGCCGGTCTGGCGCCTCTCCAGTACCAGGTCCATCTGTTTCAGGGCAAACATCTCCGCCATAGTCTGATTGACAATCTTGCGCCCTGTGGCATCGGTGGCCATGGCGGTGACTTTATTTAATTCTTTCCTGGTTTTTTGCTGATCGTCCGCAGCAGCGTAGTGCGTCAAAACCAGAGCAATGACAGCAAGAAGAGAAGCTATGTGTCTCACGGCTAGACACCTCACCGAGGGGTTAAAAAAATTGTACCGCGCCAGTCTGCATCAACCCAAGCGAATTCGGCTGCTTTTGAAGGGCCTGAGCAGTGATTTTCATGTGCTAGGATCAGAGAACATCCACCATGGCTTCCGGCAAGCTGCAAATCGTCCCCCTGGGCGGACTTGGCGAGTTCGGCATGAACTGCATGGCCCTGCGATGGGGAGATGACATCATTGTCATCGACGCCGGGCTGATGTTTCCAGAATCGGAGTTGCTGGGCGTCGACATCGTAGTTCCGGAGATCTCCTACCTGATCGAGAATCGCGAGCGGGTGCGCGGGATCATTCTTACCCACGGCCACGAAGACCATATTGGCGCTCTGCCCTGGATCTTGAGCGAATTGAACGTTCCGGTCTGGGGCACGGAGTTCACCCTCGCCTACGTTGAAGACAAGCTGGATGAACACGAACTGCTCGAGCAGAGCCAGTTACGGGAGATGAAGGCAGGAGAACGATTCAAGATCGGCCCGTTTACCATCCACCCGATTCAAGTCACCCATAGCCTGGTGGACTGCGTGGCGCTCGCGGTCCACACTCCGCTGGGGGTGGTGATCCACACCGGTGACTTCAAAGTCGATCCCACGCCCACCGACACTCGGCTGTTTGATCTGCATGCTTTTGCGGAATACGGGAAAGAAGGCGTGCTGGCGCTACTGCAGGACTCAACCAATGTAGAGCGTAAGGGTTATACGCCGAGTGAACGCGCGGTCCGCCGTAAATTCGATGAAGTGTTCGCGCGTACTCAACAGCGGCTGTTTATTTCGTGTTTTTCTTCTTCCATTCATCGCATCAAACTTGCGGTCGATCTGGCCTGGGAGCATGGCCGTAAGGTGGCCTTCATCGGGCGGTCGATGAACAGCTCGGCGGAAATCGCTGAGGACTTGGGCTACATAGAGATTCCGGAAGGCCTGCTCATTCATCCTGGCGAGATGAAGAACTTTCCCCCCCAGAAAGTTTGCGTATTGATCAGCGGGACCCAGGGGGAACCGATGTCGGCGCTATCACGGGCCGCCGTCAACAACCACAAGCACGCCAAGATTGAAAAAGGCGACACTGTGGTCCTGTCCTCGCGCATCATTCCCGGCAACGAAAAAACCATTTACCGGATGATCGACCATCTTTTTCGGCGCGAGGCCCACGTTATCTATGAAGACGGATCGTCACCGCCCATCCACGTGAGCGGGCATGCCAGCCAGGAAGAGCTCAAGCTGATCATCAATCTGGCCAAGCCGCGTTATTTCATTCCGGTTCACGGCGAGTACCGGCAACTGAAACTGCATGCCGAGCTGGCCGCTGCAATGCATAGTTCGGTGGGAAGTGTGATGTTAATCGAGAGTGGTGACGTGCTGGAGATTGACGAGCTCGGGGCGCGCAAGGCCGGCCGCGTTGCGGTAGGGCGCGTCTGCATCGATTCCGGCTCACGCACTGACGTGGTGGAAGATCTGATAATCAAAGACCGCCGGCATCTTAGTGAAGACGGCATTGTGCTCCCTATTATCGCTATCAACAAGCTTTCTGGCCGCGTAGAGACTTCGCCGGAGATAGTGACACGTGGATTTTCGATCGGTGAAGATGGCCTGATGGATGGCGCGCGCGAACTGGTGATGCAGACCCTGGAACAATCGAGCGAAGAAGAAAAGACGGACTATGGCGTAATCAAGGAAAAGATCCGCGCCGACCTGAAACGATACATCTCGAAGCAGACCCAGAAGCGTCCGCTGATCATGCCGGTGATTCTGGAAATTTAGAGGTGCGCCGATCGTAACTCTGGCAGACATTTACGAAGCGCAGGAGCGAATACGAGGCGTGGCTGCGCGTACCTCGCTTGTTCCTTTTTCATCGTCAAGTAACGAATTCTTTCTAAAACCGGAGAACCAGCAGCCGATTGGCTCCTTCAAGTTGCGCGGCGCCTACAACAAGATCGCTTCATTGGCAGCCGCCGAGCGGAGTCGCGGGGTCATTTCCTATTCCAGCGGTAATCATGCGCAGGGGGTCGCGTATTCTGCCCGCGCGCTGGGGGTGAAGGCGGTGATTGTCATGCCCAACAATGCTCCCGCGAACAAGCGTGAGGCAACCGCCAGGCTGGGTGCAGAGATCGTGGTTGTAGGACCGGGAAGTGACGAGCGCCAGGCCAAAGCCCAGCAGCTTGCGACCCAGCATGGATATGCGATCATCCCGCCCTACAACGACGAAAAGATAATCGCCGGCCAGGGAACGATTGGTCTGGAGATACTGGAAGACCTGCCGGATACCGAAGCTGTATTCGCACCGGTGGGAGGCGGCGGACTCATCAGCGGCGTAGCTACCGCGGTAAAGTTGAAGAATGCCCGCGTTAAAGTAGTCGGAGTAGAACCCGAACTTGCGGCCGATGCTCAGGCCAGCTTCCGGTCGGGGAAGCTGGCACAACTTGGCGCGGAGGACGTGAGCCGAACCATCGCTGATGGGCTTCGCACTCAAAGCATCGGCGCCATCAATTTTGAGCACATTCGCAGTTATGTGGACGATGTCATCACCGTCACCGAACAGGAAATCCGCGACGCCATGAAAATCCTGGCTCGCGATTCGAAAACACTTGCCGAACCAAGCGGGGCGGTGGCAACTGCCGGATTTTTATCACGGCGTCAAAAACTGCCACTCAGTAAACGGACCGTGATCGTCATCAGCGGCGGCAATATCGAGCCACAAATGTTAGCTGAGATCCAGGCATGACACGGCGGCTGTTTTTTTCTCTTCTGCTTCTCGTCACCTCGGCTCACGCGGCTGAGCGGGGAGCGCTGTTAAGGGTCGCCAATATCTACTTGTCCCCCGACGCGACATCCGCCAAGCTCGGTGAAATTGAGCGCGGGCGTGAAGTGGTCGTGTTTGATAGCAGCCGGGAATGGCTGCATGTGGAGGCATCTCTCACGGAAGAAAAATCACTGACCGGCTGGATTCTCGATAAAGGCGTGGTTCGCGCCTCAACCCCGAATGGTGATCGCATTCTGTACGGCGCAGCGATTGATTCCGAAGATGAAGCGAGTCGGCGGCGAGGACGCAAGGGCGCTGCCCAGGACGCGATGCGGCTCTATTATCGGGTTTACGATTACTTTCCCACTTCCCCGCTGGCGGGCGAATCGCTGTATCGTTCGGCTGATATCCGCTGGCAGATCGAGAAAGCGGATGTATCGGCCCGCCCCTCATCGCGCGAGCGCGAAGCCTTCCTGCGCGAGGGGATGGAAGAGAAATACTTCAAAGAAGTGATGAAGAAGTTCCCCGGAACAAAATGGGCTGACCTCGCCGCCTTCCACCTTATCGACAACAAACTGTGCGGCGACTGGCAGGCGGCTTCCAAGTGTCCGCTGAAAGAGGCGGAGTTGTATGAGAAGTACGCCAGCGAGCGCCCTCAGTCACCCGCTAATTCAGAGGCGCTCTATGGTGCTGCCGTGCGTTGGGCAGCGTTGATCGAAATCTTCAAGACCGAGGAGCAGCCAAAGAAATCGGAGGAAGCCAAAGCCAGGGCGATCGCGCTCACTCAACGCATCAGCGGGCAAAACTCGCAGAGTGACTGGTCAGCGCGCGCCCAGTCGCTGCTCTTCCTGGTTCAGCAGGGAATTCCTACCTACGGCAACGCGCAGCAGTAACTACGGAACCAGGCTGGCAAGCAATCTTACACATTAATTTCTGCCATACTTTCCCCACTCACCCTTTGGAGGATGTCTGAGCGACTATCTGCTTTCGGTCATATTGGGAATCATCGAGGGCCTGACCGAGTTTCTGCCGGTCAGTTCCACCGCCCACTTGCGTATCAGCGAATCGCTGTTGCACATCAGTCTCGCAAGCGGCTATTGGAAGATGTACACCATCGTTATCCAACTCGGCGCAATCCTGTGCCTGCCGGTCTATTTTCGCGAACGGATAGCGAAGTTCCTGGCCACCTTCCCGCGCGGAGAAAAAGCTGACCGCACATTTCTGACCCATCCTCTGGGCCTGACCATGGCTGCATTCGTCGTCACCGCCATCCCCGCTTTCCTGATGACAAAAATCATAGGCAAGCACCTTGAAAGTTTGTACGTCATGGGCAGTTCCCTGCTGATTGGCGGGATTGTGATGTGGCTGGTCGATGCACTGAACAGTCGCTCGGAAGCCGCCGGCCCGTCTGGCGCTCCCGGCCGTATTCACACCTGGAAAATGGAAGCGATGAGCCTGGGGCAGGCGATCTGGATCGGCGCCTGCCAGATTCTCTCCGCGGTGTTTCCCGGAACCTCGCGCTCGATGTCAACCATTGCGGCCGGGCAGCTGGCCGGCATGTCGCGCGCTTCGGCACTGGAGTTCTCGTTTTTCTTATCCATTCCGACTATGGTGGCCGCCACCTGTTACGACCTGCTCAAATCCCTACGAGGCAAGGGTGAAAATCCAATTGGAGTCACGGAAATCGATGCTCACGGCTGGATTGTTCTGGGAATCGGCTTCGTGATTTCGTTCATCGTCGCCTACGGCACGGTGGCCTGGTTCATGGCCTGGGTACGCAGACGCGGCTTCGCCCCATTCGCGGTTTATCGAATAATGGTTGGAATCTTCGTTCTGATTTATGCCAGTAGATTAGCGAAATAAGCCCGGAACCACTGACGCCATAATCGCGAGCAGGGCGATCAGCGGAATCGAAGACAAAAGAATAAGCCACACTCTTGCGGACTGGTCCTGTTCCGGCAATCCTATGCCGAGGCTCCTTCTCCTGTTCAGCTCTCGCTGTAACTCCTCGTCGCATTGGTCAAACCAGTACCGCACTTTGCCCCGCACTTTGCCCGCACTCTGCCCTGCTGTTATGAAAGACGCTTCATTGTTTCCGTAGTCAACTATGCGTTGCAATTAGAGGATTCGTGTCTCCGCAGACACGCCGTCGCCGCTACACCACACTTCCGAAAGGCCGCCGCGAGTTAAAGCCAACGATCTCAGCAGGATAGCTTTGGCCTGCGTCATGCCATGTCTTCCACGACGGCGAACGCAAGTCTATCGCCCGGTGTCATTGATAGGAGGACTCATGGAAACAGCAATCACCAGCATAACGGTGCTGGCAGGGATGGCTTTTTCGCTCGGAGTAGCCCTGCTGGTCGAAGAACTGATCTTCGGGAAGGTGTTCCCCCGAGTTTTCGTAAGGCAAACCGCGCCGGTGAAAGCCGGGGGACAGAACTGAGTTTGAGTTGCACAAGGAGGATCTATGCTGTTCTTCAAATATTTACTGACGTGGAGCGGGGTCGCGATGATTGCGGTCGCGATCGCAATCCTGGGCTATGACGTTTACTTAATGCTTGAGTTCCGCAAGGCGCGCGCCGCAGGAGATCTCGGTGCTGTTCTGCGTCCCGTGCGCTGGAGAGCTGCCCTGGCATTGGCGCTGCTCGCATGGGCGCCGTTGCTGATTGCCACCGGCATCGTGGTGGTCCCAAGCGGGATGGGTGGAGTGCGCGTGAGCCAGACCAGCGGCACGCTGGCAGGAACGCTTTATCCTGGCGCTCACTTGGTGGTTCCCGTCGTTGAGCGCGTGCAGCTGTTCGATACACGCGATGAGCTGTTCACAACCGGAGCGGTTGAAGGCGCGAAGGAGTCTAAGCGCGAGCCGCTGAAAGTGCAATCGAAGGAAGGCCTCGATATCGGGCTGGCGATTACGGTTCGTTATCGGCTGGATGCGCGCCACCTCGACTACATTCAGGCCAACCTTCCCCAACCGGTTGAAAAAGAAATCGTGCCGGCGGTGGTGGCCAGCGCGTGGCGCGAAATAGTCCCGAATTACACGGTACGCGAAGTGTTTGCGACCCAGCGTGAACCGATCCGCAAGAAAGCGGCGGAGGTGATCGCGCAAAAGCTTGCGGCCGATGGAATCATGGTTAAGGAAGTGATGCTGCGCGATATACAGCTGCCGCTGGAGTACTCCAAAGGTCTTGAGAATTTACTTTTGAAAGAACAGGAAAACGACCAGATGGCGGTGCAAACCGAAATTCAGCAGAAACAGGTAAGGCTTTCGGAGCTCGAAGCGGAAGCCAGCAAAGTGCAGCAGGTGAAACAGGCGGAAGGGCAGGCCCAGGTGCGCGTGCTTCAGGCCAAGGGCGAAGCGGATGCCATGCAGTATACGTTGCCTCTGAAACAGAAGCAGATCGAGCAATCCAAACTGGAAGCAGAAGCGCGCAAGGAAGCGACGGTAAAGAATGCTGAGGCCATGGCCGAAGCCAAAGTGATCGACAGAAAGGCTGAGATGGAGCGCAGAAAACTGTTGTCCGCCGCGGAAGCCGATCGCATTCGCGTGACTGCCTCGGCGGACGCGGAGCGGATGAAGAGCGAAGGCGAGATGCTTAGGCAAAATCCGTTGCTGATCAACAAGATCGTTGCCGAGCGTCTCTCCGATAAGCTGCAGATCATGATGGTGCCGGCAGATGGAAAGTTCTTCTTCGCGAACGATGTATTGCGGAGCATGAGCGTGGCCAATCGGGCCAGCCAGGCTGAGCAGAGCGAACCTGCCCCGCAGAACTGATGAAGGAGGCAGCGGGGCTGTCGCAGCCCCGCTGTAACCACAAAGAGCACTGTACCGCGCCACGTCATGAACATCCAGACCTATAATTCGGCCATAGCAAAGAACACGAAAAGATGGCTTCGGCTCGCGTGTTTCATCTGCGTAGCGAATCTCGCAGTGGCAGTCGCCTGGGCGCAAGATTTCACAGCGCCGGAGACAGCCCTCGCGGAAAAGATCGTTGCACTAACCGGTCCCGGAGCAATCAATCTGAGCGTTACCAACCGCTCGACGCTTCGCACCCAGACGGTAGATGAAATACGACGCGGCCTGCTGACCGAACTCGCGTCGCGAGGAGCACGATTTGTTTCGCCGGAGCAAGCTGCCGCGGTGGTTGAGGTTTATCTCTCCGAGAATCAGCAGGAGTATTTGTGGAGCGCGCGCATCCAGCAAGGCGTAAATGCGCCGGCCATCGTGATGGTCTCACTCCCGCGGCCCGCCGGTCCTCCACTGGGGAGTGAGAAAGCCCAACTTCGAATCATAAAGACGCTGCTGTGGTCGCAGCAAAAACCAATCCTGGATGCGGGAACGATCGACGCCAATCCACCGCATCTGGTGGTGCTCAGTCCGGATAGCATTGCGCTTTACCGCCCGCAGGGTGATCACCCGCAACTGGAGCAGATATTGCCGATCACCCACCGGCGCCCCTGGCCTCGGGATATTCGTGGACGACTCTTATTGGGCAAAGAGCAGCTTCTACAAGCCTATCTGCCCGGAGTCACATGTCAGAGCGGCGTCAGCACTCCGCTCGCTTTGAATTGCCGTGAAAGCGATGATCCCTGGCCGGTCGGTACCGATCAATTCAGCCTCAACGCATTCTTTTCTCCGACTCGGAATTTCTTTACCGGCGCGCTGTCTCCCTCTGTTGGCAAACAGAACCTGGCCCCTTTTTATACAGTCGCCGCCGTGCTACGCGAGAGATACACGCTTTGGCTCACAGCAGGAGTGGACGGCCAATTACATCTGGTCGACGGAATGGCAGACCAGACGATCGGCAAACTGCGCTGGGGCAGTGATATTGCGGCTTTAAGGAGTGCTTGTGGTTCGGGTTGGCAGGTGGTTGCCACGAGCACGAGTGAAAACGATGATTCGATACGTGCCTTCGAGATTGTCGATCGAAGCCCCGTCCCGGTCAGCGAACCCCTGGCCTTCAATGGAAGCATTACAGCTCTGTGGAGCGATCCCGGCGGTTCTCGCGCAGTTGCAGTGAGCCGTAGCAAAACGACAGGATTTTATGAGGCGTATCGGATTAGCATTGCTTGTGATGGCCGTTAGTCCGGCCTGGACGCATTCCGCGAACGCGGCAGTTCGTCCTCGCTATGGCGGAACTCTGCGCGTTGCTATTCAGGCCGCACCGCTGTCGATCGACCCAAACGATTCCGTGCAGGCTAATTCGGTGTCTTTACCGAGTGTGTCGCGGCTGATTTTCGAAACTCTCGTCGTTATTGATGAACACGGAGAACCTCAGCCCTGGCTGGCTTCTTCCTGGCAAGCCGAGCCTGGAAATCAGCGCTGGCAATTTTCGATTCCGCGCGGAGTGACTTTTTCTGACGGTTCTCCCCTCACCCCGGATACAGTTGCCGCCTCGCTGCGGAGCGCTAATCCGAAATGGAAAATATTCCCCGCAGCTGACGCGGTAATGATCGAATGTGAAGTTGCTGATCCTTTTTTGCCGGCTGAACTGGCCCAGACGCGTTACGGAATCGCAAAGCGCGATCAACCATTGCGAGGGACTGGCCCGTTCGCGATCAAAGAATGGAGTCCCGGAAAAAAACTCATCTTGATTGCTCGCGACGATTATTGGAGCGGGCGCGCCTTCGTAGATTCAGTCGAAATAGAACTTGGCAAAGCTGCGCGAGATCAGATGATCGCCCTGGATGTCGGTAAGCTCGACCTGTCTGAAGTCAGCCCAGAAACAGCATCCGTTGCCAACGATCGTCACATTGAACGCTCTCTTCCTGTGCAGTGGGTGGGGCTGGTTTTCGCCCCAGCTGAAGCCAGATTACGGGAGGCGCTTGGGTTGAGCATCGACCGCGCCACCATCAATAACGTTCTGCTGCGCGGCTCGGGAGAAGTCACAGGCAGCTTCTTGCCGGAATGGATGTCGGGCTACAGTTTCTTGTTTCCGGTCAGCAGAAATTTGGATCGTGCTCGACAGCTGACAAGCGAGACAAGAGCTTCGGGCGCATGGTCACTAAGCTTTGATTCAAGCGATCCGCTGCTCCGGCTGATTGCGGAACGAATTGTTTTGAATGCGAAGGATGCCGGCCTTTCACTCCAGCTCTCGAACGCATCTTCCGCGGATATCACTCTGGTGCGGTTGATGCCTGCTTCCACTGAGCCGCACATCGCGCTTGGAAATCTGCTGGCGAGGCTGGGATTTCCTGCTCCAACCTTCGAGAATGCCTCGCCTTCAGCTCTCTACGCTGCCGAGAAGGCAGCACTTGAATCACAGCGCGTCCTTCCGCTATTTCACTTGCGATCGACAGTAGCTTTAGGCGCCGCTTTACGCGATCTGCAACAAACAGACAGTGGAGTATGGAGGCTGGATAATGTCTGGTTGTGGGCTGGCACACCGTGAGCTTCCGCCGAAAGCTGCTGATCTTTTTTGCGCTGACGGCTTTTCTTTCAGTAGCGACGGTCACGTGGTTCGTAATATCCGTGACTCGGAAATCATTCGAACAGATCAACAACGATCAGGCTGCTGCCCTGGTTGCGCAGTTCCGGCGCGAATTCGACCGTAAGGGAGAAGATATCGCGCGACGCGTCCAGGCCGCCGCCAGCACCGAAACAGCCACTCGAATTGCGCTCGCGCTCGGACGCGGCACACCTGACTACAGAAAATTCATCCACGACGCTCATGATCTGGCAGAAAATCAGCAGCTTGATTTTCTGGAGATAATCGATGCGGAAGGCACGATTCTGTCATCTGCTCAATCCCCTGCTCGCTTCGGGTATAAAGATACTTTCCTGCCAGCCAGCCTGGGTGTGACACAGCCCATTCTGCGACAAGAAGAGTTGCCGAGCGGCTCGGTGCTTGCATTGGAAGTGATTCGAAGCGTTGATAACGGAGAGAAGCCCCTGTTCATGATTGGCGGAGGGCCTGTGGATTCGAAATTTCTTGCCAGCCTCGACGTTCCCACAGACATGTCTGCAGCGCTCTACCAGAATTCTTCAAAAGAATTTTCTCCGGCGCTGCTGGTGGCCCGTTCCGGCAACTTTCCGACTGCGGAAAAGATTTCTGGCCTTGTTGATCGGGCGCGTGGCGCTCATCAGAACGCCAGCGTGGCCCTGGAGGGCAATCAAATCTGGCATGCTATTCCTTTGGACGGCGCTGACGGATCCATCCCCGCAATTCTCTTAATTGGAAGCTCGCGCCAGCCCTATCTGGAGTTACGGCAACACATCACTTCGGTAGCGGTGCTGGCGGCGACGGCCGGAGTGATTCTGGCGATTCTTTTCAGCAGCCTGATCGCGAGAAGTGTTACCAGGCCGATTGAGCAACTGGAAGCAGCGGCGCGCGAGGTATCCTTGGGAAACTGGCACACCCAGGTTCCAGTCACATCTTCCGATGAATTGGGCGCATTGGCTGAATCCTTCAATCAGATGACAAGCGAACTGCTCTCGCAACGCGATCGCCTCATCCAGGCAGAACGCGTCGCTGCATGGCGAGAACTGGCCCGCCGACTGGCCCATGAACTCAAGAACCCGCTGTTCCCTCTGCAGCTTACAGTGGAAAATCTGCTGCGCGCCAAGCAGCGCAGCCCGCAAGAGTTTGAAGAAGTCTTTGCCGAAAGCTCAACTACGCTTCTGGCCGAAGTTTCAAACCTCAAAAACATTATTTCGCGCTTCGGCGAATTTTCGAGAATGCCGCAGCCAAATTTTCAGTTGCTGGACGTCAATAACCTGATGCGCGAAGTTGCGCGTCTTTTTCAGGCACAGTTTGCTGAACGCGGCGAAGTCCAATGCGAGATGAAGCTTGATGACTCCGTGCCGCAGATTGCGGCCGACCCCGATTTGCTGCATCGCGCGCTTGCGAACCTGGTTTTAAACGCCATCGACGCCATGCCCAGCGGCGGCAGGCTCAGGCTGACAACTCAGAAACAAGCCGGCGGCGTGCAGCTTGAGATCAGCGATTCTGGGACGGGCCTCACGTCTGAAGAGCGAGACCGCCTTTTTACACCGTATTACACGTCAAAGGCGCACGGCACGGGGCTGGGGCTTGCGATCGTGCAATCCATCGTCAGCGATCACCAGGGAAAGATTGAAGTTCAGAGTCAACCGGGCAGAGGCTCCACTTTTCAAATCGAGCTTCCCGCGAATCTGGACAAATTGCAACCTGAACCCGCCCGCCATTCGGCGACTACCCCAGGTTGAGGAGCAAGCGTGTCGCAAAAAGCACACCTTCTGATCGTCGACGATGAGGCCAACACGCTGGCTTCTCTCTCGCGTGCCTTTCGTCTGGCCGGACAGGAAGCGACCGTTTGCGGCAACGCAGTCAAGGCTTTGGACCTGGCTCGTGCGCAGCAATTCGATCTCATTCTTTCAGACGTTGTCATGCCGGGCAAAGACGGACTGTGGCTGCTTGAAGAACTCAAAGCACAAGGCGTGACTACTCCAATCGTCATGATGTCGGGGCAGGCGCACGTTGAAATGGCCGTTCGCGCGACTCGCCTGGGAGCCCTCGATTTTCTCGAGAAGCCGATTTCCACGGACAAGCTGCTGCTCACGGTCGAGAATGCTTTGAAGCTTCAGCGCCTGGAAAATGAAAACCGGCAGCTTAAACGCCGACTGGGCAAACACCAGATCGTCTGGACCGGCGAAACAATGCGTAAACTCATGGCCCAGATCGAGCGGGTCGCGGCCAGCGAAACTCGCGTCTGCATTCTTGGCGAAACAGGAACCGGCAAAGAACTGGTGGCGCGCACGCTGCACGACAAAAGCCAGCGTTCGTCTGGACCGTTCATCACTTTAAATTGCGCCGCTGTACCTTCAGAACTGATCGAATCTGAATTGTTTGGCCATGAAAAAGGTTCGTTTACCGGCGCTGCATCTCGCCACCTCGGGAAATTCGAGCAGGCCAACAACGGAACGCTGTTCTTGGACGAAATTGGCGACATGCCTCAGCCCATGCAGGCCAAGCTTCTGCGTGCGCTTGAAGAAGGTGAGGTCGAGCGGATCGGATCCGATAAACCTGCATCAGTAAATGTCCGAGTTATCGTAGCCACTCACCGCAATCTGGAGGAAGCTGTCCGCAATAGCAAGTTTCGGCAGGACCTTTTTCACCGGATCTATGTTTTTCCCATTCAGTTGCCGGCATTGCGTGAGCGCCGCGAAGATATCCCCGGCCTGGTTGATCACTTTGCGCGCGAGGTTTGCGCGCATAACAACTGGAAGCCCGCCGAGTTCAGCGCCGATGCGATTGAAGCGTTGCAGTCGTATGCCTGGCCGGGCAACGTGCGCGAATTGAGAAACGCGATCGAACGTGTCATCCTGCTCACCAGCAACGGCCAAGTCACGGCCGACACTGTTCGTCTGGCGCTTCCGCAGAATGCGTCTCCACCGGTGTCATTCGGTTCCGGTTCGATGGCCGACCGGGTGCAAGCCTTCGAGCGCGAGGTGCTGCTCGCGGAGTTGAAGCGCCACGATTATCACGTTACCAACGTCGCCAAAGCGCTTGGCCTGGAACGAAGCCACATTTACAAAAAAGCCGAACAGCTCGGTCTCGATCTGCGCTCGCTGCGCCACCAGAGCGAAACTACGTAGGTCCTAAGTTCCTGCCCGGATTCTGATATAGTTTTTGCGCCTTTGAGGTGTGTCCCATGCCGCGAAATGTGCGCTGTGGCCTGATTCAGGCCCAAAACGTGCTCGGTCCCGATCACTCGCTCACGGAAATAAAAGAAGCCATGATGCGCAAGCATCTGGAACTTATTGAACAGGCGGCGAAACAGAAAGTGCAACTGCTTGGCCTGCAGGAACTTTTTTACGGGCCATATTTTTGTGCCGAGCAGGATATCCGTTGGTACGAGCTCACCGAGTCCGTTCCGAACGGACCGACCACCAAACTGATGCAGGAAGTGGCGGCCCGCCACAACATGGCGCTGGTTGTGCCGGTATATGAACAGCAGCTTCCGGGACTCTACTTCAATACTGCAGCGGTAATTGATTCAGACGGGCGTTATCTCGGGAAGTACCGCAAACACCACATCCCGCACTGCCATCCTGGTTTTTGGGAGAAATTTTATTTCACGCCGGGTGATCTGGGATATCCGGTTTTCCAAACCAGGTTTGCCAAGGTTGGGGTTTACATCTGCTACGACCGGCATTTTCCGGAAGGCGCGCGTGCTCTCGGATTGAACGGCGCGGAGGTGGTCTTCAATCCTTCGGCCACCGTAGCCGGCCTTTCAGAGTATTTGTGGGAGCTGGAGCAGCCGGCGCACGCGGTGGCCAACCAGTATTTCATCGCCGCTATCAACCGGGTGGGCGAAGAAAAGCCGTGGAACATCGGGCACTTCTATGGCAAGAGCTATTTCTGCAATCCGCGCGGTAAGATCATCGCGCAGGCCAGCCGTGACAAGGATGAAGTCCTGGTGGCTGATCTAGACCTTGACATGATTCTGGAAGTCAGGAAGGTCTGGCAATTTTTCCGAGACCGGCGTCCGGAAAGCTACGGGGTTCTCACCGCCCAGAGCGGCAATGCAGCCGCCGACTAGATGGTTTTGAAAGGGTATGCCTTGAGCCGTACCGCAAGCAGCTGATCAAATTCCGGGCTGTTCCTATGCAAAAAGACGAAATCATTCGCAAATACAAACAATATCTCTTCCCGTCGGTCTCAACGTACTTCTCTGATCCCCTGGTCACCGATCACGCCAGCATGCAGTACCTGTGGGATGCTGACGGCAAGCAGTATCTGGATTTCTTCGGCGGCATCGTGACCATTTCCGCCGGCCATGCCAATCCGCGGATCACCTCCAAGATCAAAGCTCAGATCGACAAGCTGCAGCACGCTTCGACTCTATTCCCAAACGAAGCCATTGTCGCGCTGGCGGAAAAACTGGCCACTATCACTCCCGGCGAAATCAGCCAGAGCTACTTCACCAACAGCGGCACGGAAGCCAATGAGACTGCGATTCAGCTGGTCCGCATGCACACCGGGCAGTTTGAAATTGTGGCTTTACGCCACGGCTACAGCGGCCGTTCGCAATTGGCACAGTCGCTTACCGGACAGAACACCTGGCGGCAGTCGCTGCCCGGCAGCTTCGGCGTAGTGCATGCGATGAACCCTTACTGCTATCGCTGCCCGTTCGGCAAGACCTATCCGGATTGTGGCATTGCCTGCGCCAACGATGTGGAAGCAGTGATTCAGACCACTACATCCGGCCGCATCGCCGGCTTCATTGCGGAGCCGATTCAGGGCTTAGGGGGCTTTATCACTCCGCCGCCCGAGTATTTCAAAATTGTTTTCAACATCGTTAAAAAATATGGCGGAGATTACATTTCCGACGAAGTGCAAACCGGCTGGGGACGCACCGGCCGCAAATGGTTCGGGATCGAGCACTGGGAGGTGACGCCGGACGTCATCACCGCTGCAAAAGGGTTGGGCAACGGCGTTCCGGTTGGAGCCACAATGACTCGACCCGAGATTGCTGCCAGCTTTCGCGGATTGCAAATTAGCACTTTCGGCGGCAATCCAGTAACCTCGGTCGCGGCCAAGGCAACGATCGATCTTATCGAGGAAGATAACCTGCTCGAAAATGCAGAAGTTGCAGGCCGGCATTTCCGCGAAGGCCTTGAAGATCTCCAGAAGAAATACGACTTCATCGGCGATGTCCGCGGGAAAGGCTTGATGCAGGCCATGGAACTGGTAAAGGATCGCAAGTCGAAGGAACCCGCGCCTCAGCTGACGACCGAACTGATGGAGCAGGCCCGGCGTGCAGGGCTGCTGATCGGCAAGGGAGGGCTTTGGGGCAACGTAATCCGCATGTCACCGCCGCTGAACATTGCGAAATCGGATGTAGACGAAGCGATTCGCATGCTGGATATCTCGCTCGCTTCGGTGGAAGAGAAGAATGCTGCTCTGACAGGTAAAGCCTGATGGGCGCCAGCGCCACGCGCAACATCGAATCCAGTCCCCTATACAATCACGATCTCGCTCCTACGGCTACGCCATCTCAGGCCGCCACTACCCACCGCATCGCTCGCACCTGGGGCACTTACAACTATGCCGCTCTGTGGATCTCAATGTCGGTCAACATTCTGACTTACATGCTGGCTGCAAGCCTGATTCAGGGCGGGATGGACTGGAAACAGGCGGTTTTCACAGTTTTCCTTGGGAATTCGATCGTACTTGTTCCCATGCTGTTGAACTCTCATCCAGGCGCTCGCTACGGAGTTCCTTTCCCTGTGCTGGCGCGCGCTTCATTTGGAGTGCTGGGCGCAAATGTCGCAGCCGTGCTGCGCGCATTGGTCGCCTGCGGCTGGTTCGGAATTCAAACCTGGATCGGCGGCGAAGCAGTGAACGTGTTGCTCTCCACTGTGTGGCCTGGCTGGGGACGTGTGCCTCATGGCGCTGGGATATGTTTCCTCTTGTTCTGGCTCATCAATCTCGCAGTCATCCTTAAAGGGATTGACTACATTCGTTTCCTGCAGGGCATCAGCGCGCCTATTCTCCTGGCCGTGGGCCTGGTGTTGCTGGGATGGGCTTACGTGAATGCCGGGGGTTTTGGGCCCATGCTTTCCGCACGCTCGCGCTTCAACACCACCTCAGAGTTTCTGAGATTTCTGATTCCCGCGCTGAATGCCACGGTAGGTTTCTGGGCGACTGTTTCCCTCAATATTCCCGACTTCACTCGTTTTGCGCGTGACCAGCGATCGCAGATGATCGGGCAAGCTGTTGCGCTGCCACCAACCATGACGCTGTATTCGTTCATTGGCGTGGCCGTGACTTCAGCCACGGTGGTGATCTACGGATCAGCGATCTGGGACCCCGTGCAGCTTCTCAGCCGCTTCCGTTCTCCGGTCGCGATTGTTGTTTCTTTGATCGCAATCCTGCTCGCTACCTTAAACGTAAATATCGGCGCCAACGTGGTCTCGCCCGCGAACGACTTCTCAAATCTGTGGCCGAGGAAGATCAACTTCAAGCTGGGTGGCGTGATCACCTGTTTCATGGGTATTGCAATCATGCCCTGGAAGCTGCTCTCCAGCTACAAAACCTTCATCTTTGGCTGGCTGGGAGGTTATGCGGCTTTTCTCGGTCCGATCGCGGGGATCATGATCTGCGACTACTACCTGATCCGCAAACGTGTGCTGTCGGTGGACGATCTTTATCTGCGCGGCGGCGCATACGAATACTCCGGCGGGTTCAACTGGAAAGCGATTGCTGCGCTCGGACTTGGGGCCGCGGCAGCGTTGATTGGACTGGTCGTTCCTTCAGTCCGATTTCTGTACGACTATTCCTGGTTTGTCGGATTCGTGATGTCTTTCTTCAGCTATTTAGTCCTGATGAGCGGAACCAAGGTTCCGGTTCACGAAGCTGCTCTCGAGGCCCCGGTTCGGAATTGAGGCAGTACTTCCTTCCCATAAACTTGCAGCGTTTCCTCTTCTTCCCCGCACATCAAATAGATGTTGAACTGAGTGACGCCCGCCTCAATCAGTCTATGAAGCTTTTCACGATGTGCCTCGACCGGACCGACCAGGCAAAAGCGATCCACTACTTCATCCGACACAAAATCGGCGTTGTCGCTGCCGACCTCGCAATGGTGCTGGTAATCATACTTCCCTCGATTCTGAACGTAGGAAGTCAGCGCCGGCGGCAGATCTTCAGGCTGGTATCGCGAGATCAGGTCCATGACATGGTTTGAGACCAGCGCAGGAAACCAGCGCACATGCTCGCGCGATTCAGCAACATCGTCCGCCACCCAAACCGGCGCCGCCGCCATGATTTCAATGGATTTGAAATCGCGCCCCGCCTGCTTTGCGCCTTCTTTCACGAATCCTACGCACCAGGCGATCAGGTCAGGATCGGCAAATTGAAGAATCACTCCGTCCGCGATCCTGCCGGCCATATTGAGCACTTTTGGCCCATAGCCCGCAATCCATACGGGCGGCGAACCCTTGGCCCAGGTCAACCGGGTGGCCTGCCCGTCATACTGGATTTCCCGCCCGGCAGTAAGCTCGCGGAATTGCCGGATCGATTCTTCGAGCTGCGCCGGCGTTACCGGCTTTTTGCCGAGAACTCTTCGCGAGCTGTCGCCACGCCCGATACCGAGCACCATCCGGCCGCCCGAGATCAGGTTCATGGTGGCAAACAGGCTGGCCGCAACCGTGATGTCACGCACCGCGGGGTTGGTTACGCACGGTCCCAGCTTCATCTTTTTCGTTCGCGAGGCCATCAGCGTCAGCAGCGGGTAGGGCTCTTTCCATAACACATGCGAATCAAACATCCAGCCGTACTCGAAACCGGCGTTCTCCGCCTGCTCGGTCAGCCTCAGAATCCGGTCAACTTCAAGGTCAGGTTTGATTGTGATTCCAAATTTCACGGGGCCTCCCGAAGAACGCGGATTCTAGCATAGAATACTTTCCGCTTCGCCCGATGACCCAGCAAACAACGGAGGGCGGGCGTCCTCGCCCGGCGAGCCCCACAAGCGAAATGGAGAGTGCATGGCCTTTGACACCATCATCACCGGCGGCATGGTCGCAACTGCCAGCGATACTTACCAGGCCGACGTCGCAATTGAGGGCGATCAGGTCGTAGCGCTGGGTCGAAACCTGCCCCGCGACAATGCGAAACGGATAATTGAGGCCTCGGGTAAGTACGTCATCCCCGGAGGAATAGATGTACATACTCACCTCGACATGCCTTTTGGCGGAACTACCAGCGCCGACGATTTCGAAACCGGCACTCGCGCCGCTGCATTCGGCGGCACGACCACGCTGATCGATTTTGCGATTCAATACAAAGGCCAAACCCTCCGCACCGCATTCGATACATGGATGAACAAGGCCGCTTCAAAAGCCTGCACGGATTACGCCTTCCATTGCATCGTTACCGATCTGCCGGATGCGCAACTTCAGGAAATGCCGCAGCTTGTGCGCGAGGGGGTCACCAGCTTCAAGCTGTTTATGGCCTATCCCGGCGTATTCATGCTGGATGATGCCAGCATCTTCAAAGCTTTGCGTTCGTCGGCAAAAACCGGGGCCATGGTCTGCATGCATGCCGAGAACGGAGGCGCCATCGACGTCATCGTTCAACAGGCGCTCGCCGAAGGCAAAACCGCCCCGAAATACCACGCTTTGACTCGTCCGACGACGGCCGAAGCCGAAGCCGTTGCTCGCGCAATCGCCCTCGCCGAAATGGCGGGCGCGCCCATCTACATCGTTCACCTCAGCTGCAATGAGGCTCTAGAGAAAGTCCGGGAAGCGCGCGACCGCGGATTGCCTGTGTATGCAGAGACTTGCCCGCAATACCTATATCTTTCACTGGACAATTTTGATGTGCCGGGGTTTGAAGGCGCAAAGTATGTTTTCACCCCTCCATTACGCGAAAAGTGGCACCAGGAAAAGCTTTGGAATGGGCTGAAACACGACCACTTACAGGTGGTATCGACCGACCATTGTCCATTCTGCTTCAAAGATCAGAAGCAACTCGGGGTTGGTGATTTCACGAAAATTCCGAACGGCGGTCCGGGCGTGGAGCACCGATTGAGCCTGATTTTTTCTGGCGGAGTGGTAGGTAAACGGTTCAGCATCAATCGTTTCGTGGAACTGGTCTCAACTACACCGGCAAAATTATTCGGACTTTATCCGCGCAAGGGAACGATCGCCGTTGGAAGCGACGCCGATCTGGTAATTTTCGACCCCAGGCGCGAGCACACCATAAGTGCCAAAACGCACCACATGCGCGTGGACTACTCGATGTTTGAGGGAATCAAGGTGACTGGAACGCCCGACGTCGTCTTGTCGCGGGGACGCGTGATCGTGGCGAACGGAGAGTTCCAGGGCCGGCCAGGGCAGGGCGAGTTCATTAAACGCGCGACTCAATAAACGCGCGACTCAATCCTGAGACATGGTCTCTCACACGTTTACAGGAACAGTTTAAGCAACCTACAGAATCCGCTGGATTTGCAACTCCCGGCAGATAACGTATTCAGGAAGTGAATCCTCCTTGTGACCCGAGGGCGGATGCCGAGATTCTAACGAATTAAGGCGTCCGCCTTTTTATGCGGCTTTGGGAATGCGGCGCATAATCTGCGCCACTTTGGCCAGGTCAGAGACGAACAGCTGTTTCTGGGCTTTGCGGGCATCGGAGTCGATTGCCCTGAGTATGGAGGAAGGATGAACGGTGGCCATGACATGCCTCGCCAGGGGCGACTCGATCCAGCGACCGCGTTGACGCATAACGCTAAATTCTCTCCCCAGTAGCGCTTGTGCGGCAGTTGCCCCCAGGCACACCAGAACATCGGGTTTCAAAGCCGAAAGTTCAGAATCGAGCCAAGGCCGGCAGGCTGCAATTTCCGAATAGCTCGGTTTCTTGTGGATTCTTCTTTTTCCCCGTGCATCCGGCACCCATTTGAAATGCTTGACCGCATTGGTGACATAGACGAGTTTGCGATCGATACCGGCCGCTTCCAATGCTTCATCAAGCAGCCTGCCTGCGGGGCCGACGAAAGGGCGTCCACTGAGATCTTCGCGATCACCGGGCTGTTCGCCAACAAACACAATTCGAGCATCTGGCGACCCTTCTCCAAATACGGTTTGTGTAGCATTCTTCCACAGGTCGCATGCCTTGCAGGTGCGGGCGGCAGCCGCAAGACTTTTCAGGTCACTGACTGGAGAACTGATCAGCGTTGGCGGGGACAATGTTGTGCGTGCCATAAGCTTTCAGATGTGTGGCGCCTCAGTGCCGGTATATTAAATTGGACCAAATACAGGAGTTACTGTATTGGAGACTCAGGAGGGTAGCGTGTAAAGTGCCTTCCGGGTAAGTGCAAGAATGCTGGCTCATTGTGTGAATCCAGACTGCGTGCTTCCGCTCCGGTCCTTTTCCGAAGGGCGGCTCTTCCAGTTTGAGGTGGTATCCATTTCGGTGGCGGCTAATGATGCAACCACTGCGCCGTTTGACGAAAAACCACAGCGTCAGACATCACATTTCTGGTTGTGCGGCAGATGTGCGCAGCAAATGACGCTGCAACTGGATCCGGTCGCTGGCATGCGCGTGGTGCCTTGCGACTCGAACAATTTGGAACTTACGGATGACCTGGGCATTTCCTGCACCGATCACGACTCCAGGCCATCCAACAATTGCTAGACTGCTTCATGCAGACCATCAGAAAGTCGTTTCCTTCACTATTCGAATCAGAGGAACTTTGTTTCGCAACGGGATTGCGAGCTGACTTTCCCTCTCATTGTAATTATTACGCAGCCTTACGGGCTTCAGATGCAGGCTTTAAGCAGTTTCAGGGGGTCAGGTTTGGCACTGATTGTGCTCTGCTCAGAGCTGGCTGGACCAGGGAGGTGGGTATGGCATTCCGAATATTTATCGCTGACGATCACGAGGTAGTCCGTAAAGGCTTATGCGCATTGCTGCAGGCGCAGCCCGATTGGCAAGTCATAGGTGAGGCCTCTGACGGGCGCGAAGCTGTGGAAAAAGCGCAGGAGCTGAAGCCCGACGTGGTGATTCTGGACATTGGGATGCCCAGTCTCAACGGCCTTGAGGCGACCCGGCAGATTCTGAAAACGAATCCCCAGGCACGCGTCCTGATTCTGACTCTGCATGACTCTGATCAGGTGGTCCGGGAAGTGCTAAATGCAGGCGCCAAGGGTTTTCTGTTGAAGTCGGACGCGGCACGTGATCTGGTGGCAGCGGTGGAGGCGCTTCGTCGCGACAAAACATATTTCACCTCCAAAGTCGCGGCTATGGTCCTGGAAGGCTATCTGAAGGGTGGTACGCAGTCCGGGCCAATCACAGTCGGCCGCAACCGGCTGACGCCACGCGAGCGAGAAATCGTGCAGTTGCTGGCGGAAGGCAAGAGCACCAAAGAAGTGGCGGTAGCTCTGGGCCTGAGCGTGAAAACCGCCGAGACCCACCGCTCTAACATCATGCGCAAGCTGCAGCTACATTCGGTGAGTGATCTGGTGCTTTACGCGGTCAGAAATAACATTGTGCACGTAGTTCAGGCGGGAATTGAAAACCCTCAATAGGCAGCGCGCCTGGATTCGCTGGCGCGAACCAGTTTTGCTTTTCTCGCCTTGCTTTTCGTATTGGAAGGTTTGGGATCGGTGGCCGTCGCCGGCGATTTCTTGCCCAGCGGTGAAATAGCCTGTTCTCCCGATTCTCCGAACACCAGCAGAACTACATCGGAGACTGAAAAATATTGCACTGAACCTTCAGTCTGAAAAGCCAGTACGCCTTCCGTTCCTCCCGCATACTTTCCGTAATAATGGTGTCCGTCCTTTAATTGCAATGAGTCTGACCAGCCCAGAGCTGACCCTCCGACCAGGAAAGCGGCCAAGAGAAGCGGTCGAGATGAGAGACGCAGTTTCACGGATCAGTCACTGTACGCTCCGGAAGCTGGCTGAACCATCAGGTGAAGCATGTAATCGGGCAGGTTAAAACGAAGTAGCCCCTGTAATCCGAAAAAAATGGCCGGATGTTAGCCGGCCCTCTGAATAGTTGCAGGTCAACTCTAAGCCGCTGGTCTTTTTCGAGACGTACGGCCGCGTTTTGCGGTTTGCTGGTCAGCCTCGAGCTCCTCACCTTCTATATCCTCAGACTCAGCGTCTTCACCTTCGCTGGCTTCCACGTTGATCTGGTCGGCGAGTTCGGTGAGCTTCTGATCGGTCTCTTTCTCCTCTTCCAGAGTTTCCTCCAGCAGAGAAACAGCTTCGTCCTCTCCCAGCAACTCAGCAAAAGTGCGAACAGTGCCGTATCCGGCGATCTCATAATGCTCAACCTTCTGGGCTGCGCCGATGATCGCGGCGTCTTTGACTTCCGAATCGAAGTCATCTTCCTTCAGAAGCTCGCTACCTTCCTTAATCAAGCCTTCCATTCCCTTGCACTTTTCGGCCTTGGGTTTTTCACCCAAGCCGGCAAAGACCTTTTCCAGTCGACTAACATGATTACGGGTTTGTTCCAGGTGTTCTTCAAAAGCTTCCCGCAGCTCTGGCGATGAGGAGCCTTCGGCCATCTTCGGCAAAGCCTTGGTCAATTGATTTTCGGCGTCGTAGAGATCACGTAATTCTTCTATGAACAGCTCTTTAAGAGAATGCGCTTTCACATTTGCCTCCTGCATGATTTGTGGGGATTCGCACCGTCACTTGCTGATGCTTGGATGACGCAAACGCTTTAACGTCCACCTGAATGACCGAATAGATTTTTAGATGATCGAGGCGAGAAGCAGGGCCGATCCCGTCATGAGACCGGCGCCTGCTCGAAAGGTGGGGTTAAAGAGGGCAACTTTCATTGGCCGAGAATAATCGCCTTCCTCAACACCAGCGTCGCGCTTGCCGGCGATTGTGTCCAGGTCGTCATCGGTCAATTTACCCCAGCGTTCCTTGGCCGAGCCTTTCAACTGCTTCCATTTGCCTTCAATCTGGTCCCAGTTCATGCCGCTCTCCTTGTATTGTTCATCCAAACGATTCAGCAACAACAGATTTCGGTTGAATGAAAAAGATTACGATCGATCTCAAAAGCGAAACTATTGAGTGGCGGGGTTTGATCCAATCCACAATTGATGGTATGTGGAGCTGCGGGATTACTGTAGAACCTCTTAGTATCAAATCAGCATTTCTTGCCCAGGCATTCCATTCTGGCGCAGAGTCCACGCGTTTAGCTGCGATTTTTCCCCATTCGCGAGCAACCTGTCCCCACCGGTACCGGTACAGCAAGTATCTGAAGTGCTTACGGACTCCACCGGATGGTTCGTTCGGCAGCCAACCCATACCCTCAGTAAGTCACGCTGCCCTGATCCGTACCCGAGGCGGCTTTGCTGTGAAAGGAGAAAGCAAGTGACCACCGACCTACAGAACACCCGCACCGAATCTGATCTCGATCTCATCAGCCGCGCACAAAGCGGCGACTCTGACGCTTTCGCGTCACTGTTTCACGCTCATAAAGCGCGCATCTATTCGGTTTGCCTTCGCATGACCAACAATACCGCGGAAGCCGAAGATTTGACTCAGGACGCGTTCCTGCAAGTTTTCCGAAAGCTTGCAACCTTCCGAGGAGATTCAGCCCTCTCCACATGGCTGTATCGCATCGCAGTGAATACGGTGCTGATGCATTTTCGCAAGAAAGCTCTGAAGCAAGTGTCGCTCGACGAACCTTATAACCAGGATGCACGCCTGGTTCGGCGAGAGTATGGCAGCCGTGACGGACGACTGGTAGGTTCTGTTGACCGCATCGCATTGACGCGAGCCATCAAGGAACTTCCGGTGGGATATCGCACGATCTTCCTGCTTCATGAAGTGGAAGGCTATGAGCACCAGGAAATCGCCGAGCTGCTGGATTGCTCAGTCGGAAACTCGAAGTCTCAGTTGCACAAAGCGAAGCTTCGCATTCGCGAACTGCTGGGCCATGCCCGGCAGGAAAAACCGGCAGGGTCGCGCAAAGATCAGTTCCCTGGCGAGAACTCCGACTGGGAACTTCCTGAAGCCGAACCCTCTGAAGTGCCGGTGCAGGCGATCAAGCCACGCTCGCGCGAGTGGGCGCATTCGAACGCCTAGTGCGGTATGACCATGGCAACGTGATGGTACTAATCCCGGGGATCTTGTGTACATCGGCGCAATTTTAACAATCGCGGGCTCACCCGCTCCTATGGCGAATCGGTCGCGATCAACCACGCCATCGAGTTGCCTTCTTCTGGGGAAGCCGGTCGCGACCTGGGATTTACTTGGCAAAAGCCTGCTGGAGAGGCTCATTACGCGGCTGCAAGTCTTCGGCGTGGACCGAGTCGCGGCCATCTTCGAGGACGCACTGTTTCGATCACCGCAGTTGCCCGGTCAGAAAGAAAATGCAGCTGCGTCTGGAAGCGCGTTTTGGAACAACTGGGATTCTGTGATTTCCGAATACCTGCAGCATGGGATGGAAACTCTCATCCTGACTCGAGTGGGTCCATACGCTGAATTCGACCTTGCGGATGTGCTGCGCGCACACCATCAGACGGGCAGCGATTTGACCCAGGTTTACCGGGGTGATGTGCCGCTGGATCTGGTTGTGGTACGGGCGTCCCGATTGCGCGAGGGCGAGGGTTCCTATCGCAATCGCTTGAGTAATTTATTGCGCAATCGTCACATTTACTCCATGGGTGGATATTTCAATCCGCTTTCGAGCCCGCTCGAGTTTCGCCGCTTACTGACAGACGCTCTGCTCGGGCGCTGTTCAATCCGGCCGGTTGGCCGTGAGGTGGAGCCCGGAATATGGCTGGGGCAGGGTGCCTCGATCGATTCAAGTGCGATGCTCGAGCCGCCTGTGTACGTAGGAGCGCACAGCTCGCTGGGTCCTGCGTGCAAGGTGCTTGGAATGAGTTCGATTGAGAAAGCCTGCGAAATCGATGCCGGAACTACGGTAGAGCAGTCTTGTGTGCTGGAACACACATATCTTGGCATGGGTCTGCATCTGCAACATACCGTGGCGGGCGACGGCAAACTTTTTCACCTGGAACGGGAGATTGAAGTTGAGATCCAGGATGGCCGGCTGATTGGCAGGCCGGGTATTCAGCATAACGTGACGCGCGCTGCCCGATCGATTGTGAATTCGGTGCTGTCAACCCGTGCAGCTCAGGCTGCATCTGTTAACCATCAGATAGCGGCCGAAAAAAGTCACGAGAGGTGAGGAGGAAGAAATATCAGATGGTGCTTAAATTCCCAGAACGTGTCACCGGAGCAGAAGCCAGACTTTTCGCGGATCGGATCAGCGATGAACTGCAGCACGATCGCCCTCGCGTAGTTGCCGATCTCTCGGAAGTACGCCAGATCGACAGCCGGGCTCTGCATGTCCTTCTCGAGTGCCTGATCGAAGTGACGCGTCAAGACGGAGAATTCTATCTGGGGGGCGTTTCACCTGAAGCAGCAACCGTTCTGGAACTCACGCAGATGAACACCGTGTTTGAGCTTTTACCTGAGTTGGTGCAGCCGGCCGAGAGTTTCAGGAGTCATGCAACGCAGCCAATGCAGGAAATCAATGCTGTGCAGCCGCTGGCAGCTTAGGCGATGGAATTTCGAAGGAATTTTCAATGATCAGTCCGACCATCAGCGCACTCAAACGACTGCTTGCGATGGCGCTCTGTCTTTTGCTGACTGGCATGGCGGTAGCACAGGACCAGGTTTCACCGCCTCCACCTCAGGATCAGCAGTCGAGCCCTTCGCGCCCGTTCGATAGACAGGAGCAGGAAGACAAAGCCTCGCAAGACATTCTGAACCGGAGTCACTTGCCGGACTCGGCGGGTTCCGCGAAATCTATTGAGGAACTGCCGCCCGCACCGCAAGCCGGAATACAGGCTTTATCGCAAGAACCGACCGGCACAGCTGCTGCACCCGCCGGAAAGATCACTGGAAGCGCAGCCTCGCAACCGGCGGGAGTGGCGATCGCTCCGGCCAAACAACGCCAGGTGCGGTCGATCCTGATCAAGGTGGGCGCTCTTGCGGGCGCCGGTATCGCACTCGGCACGGTGTACGGACTTTCGAAGGCGAGTCCATCCACTCCTCCGGGCAGTCATTGATCGCATCCGGTAATAGTTTATCCATGAGTCAAGATCGCCTCGGCCCGATTCTGGTCAGCTTTTCCGGCATGGACGGATCTGGAAAAAGCACGCAGATAGAAAATCTGTGCGCACGCTTGATTTCTGCGGGTCTGACTGTTTCTCGCGTGACGTTTTGGGATGACGTGGTTGGACTTTCAAAATGGCGTGCAGGGTTCAGTCATAAGTTTCTTAAGAGCACCGGGGAAATCGGTGAGCCGGGGAAGCCTGCCAGGCGAAATGACAAGAACAACCGCGCATGGTATCTGCTGCTGGCCCGCAGCGCGCTGTATGTTCTGGACGCCTGGAATCTGCGCGCAGCTGTTTTCAAAGCCCGCAGGCGCAACGCCTCAGTCGTGGTGTTTGACCGTTATATCTACGATCAACTGGCCACCCTGCCCATCAATTCCGTGACAAAATCTTATGCCCGCCTGGCGCTCCATATCGCGCCCAAGCCGGATATTGCATTCGTGCTTGACGCCGAGCCTGAAGCAGCGCGCGAGCGCAAGCCTGAATATCCCATTGATTTTCTCCACAAATACCGTGCTTCCTATCTTGCGCTGTCAAAGTTGGCAGGCCTGCGACTGGTCCCCCCCGGATCGCTGGAACAGGTACAAAACGTGATTACGCAAGAACTCAATCAGCGGTGCGGACTTGATTCCCTGCCCAGAAACAGCGCCGCCGAGCTTCCGGCCGTCTCAACGTAATCGCTTGCCCTGCTTCAGGTTTTAGCCTCTCAGCCCAATTCCGCAACCAACATCTTTGGCGCAGTGCTCATCCAAAACCAGCTAAGAGAGCCCCTATGGAAAACAATTCGGCCCCGGGAAAATTCGCTCTGGTCGTGCCGGCACTGAAAGAAGCCGGAAACCTTCCAACTCTGATCGATCGGGCGCAGATCGCGCTGGCGCGGCAGAGTAATGACTATGAGCTCATCATTGTTGACGATGACAGCCGTGATGGGACGGAGGAGATCGTCCAGGAATATTCACGTCGTGATCAGAGAATTCGTCTGCTGGTACGTAAAGGAGCGCGGGGACTTTCTGGAGCAGTGCTGCACGGGTGGAATCATACCGACGCTACCATGCTGGGCGTGATGGATGCTGACCTGCAACATCCGCCGGAACTGTTGCCCACATTGCTGGCTGCGGTAAATGACGGAAATGACATCGCAATCGCGAGCCGATATGTGGCAAAGGATTCCATTTCTAACTGGAACGTGGCCCGCCAGTTGATTTCGCGTTTCGGGACCTGGGCGACGTGGCCTCTGCAGCGGCGCGGGCTCAGGATCAAGGATCCACTCTCCGGATTTTTCATTGTGCGCCGGGAGTGCATCGACGGGTTAGAGCTGCAGCCCTACGGCTTCAAGATCTTGCTTGAAATTCTGGTAAAAGGACGAATTCAGAAAGCTGCGGAGCTGCCGTTTAAGTTTGCAACCCGCCACGCAGGAGAAAGTAAGGCCGATCTGAAAATTGCGTTCCAGTATTTTTCACTACTGGGCAAGCTTTCACGTCACGCATTCTTCGGACCCGGTTCCCAATGAGAATCTGCCTGGTAACAGCTTTCCCCCCCAGCCGGCAAGCGCTGAACGAGTACGGGTTTCATATCGCCCGCGAACTTGCCCAAGTGCCCGGCCTGGAGTTGACGATTTTAGGCGACGATCTGTCTCACCCTGAACCGGAACTGCCGGAGTTTTCCGTAACTCGCTGCTGGTCGTTCAACAGCCTCAAAAATCCCTGGCGCTTGCTCCGAGCGATTAGAAAGTGCAAGCCTGACGTGGTCTGGTTCAATCTCGGTTTCGCCAGCTTCGGCGGCAAGCCGCTTCCTGCGTTTCTTGGCATCGTGATCCCCGCACTGGCACGGAGCGGCGGGTACTATACGCACGTCACCTTGCATCAGCTCATGGAAACCGTGGACCTGAAAGATGCAGGTATCAGATTTCCCCTGGCCTATGCGGTGGCAGGGTTTCTGGCCACAGAGGCGCTGTTGTGCGCTAACTCTGTATCGGTGCTGCTGCCGGCATATCGCAGCATTCTGCGTCATCGCTACGGTCGGGGCGCAGTATACGTTCGCAGCCACGGCATCTTGTCCGGACGTCCGGAATACCCACACTTCAACGAACGCGGCAACCCTGAGCACCGAATTCTGGCTTTCGGAAAGTGGGGCACCTACAAGCGGCTGGAGTTAATGATCGAGGCGTTCCAGATGGTCGCCAAAGACAATCCTCGCGCGAAGCTGGTGATTGCCGGCACGGACCATCCGAAAACCCCCGGCTACCTGGAATCTGTGAAGCAACAATGCTGGGGACAGGAGCAGATTGAATTTATTGGATACGTCAGCGAGGACGCGGTTCCCGGCCTATTTCAATCCGCTACCGTAGCCGTGATGCCCTATACCTCGTCTGCGGGGTCCAGCGGAGTGGCGCACTTGTGCTGTGCTTACGGTGTCCCGATTATGGCTTCGGATATCGCCGACTTCAGGCAGCTGGCCGAAGAAGAAGGCCTGTCAATCGATTTTTTTGAACCGGGTGATGTGCAGAGTCTCGCCAGCAAGATGGGCGCGCTACTCGAAGATCGTGAACGCCAGGCCGAGATGGCCATTCAGAATTTTTCAGCCGCTTTGCGCATGAGCATGCCTGAGATTATCCGGCAATATATTCAGACCTTTCAGTTACAGCGCCACCTCGGATTACTGACCCGGATTTCGCGCCTGCGCAAATTGCCCCGATGGTTTCCCATGCGGCCTCGCCTGGTGCGGGTTGCTGCTCCCAGGCTATTCTCCAGGTCTCCTGCGCTCACTCTGCGCGCTCAGCAAAGAATGGAAACACTCTTGAAGAACTATACGAACACACGAGGAGAGACGGTTCTTCCCGGAATCGCTCCCCCGCCGAGAGAATAGCTGCACATATCAATTGAGCGTGCCTTCGCATCCATAGTATCGAGCTGCATCAGCCTTTTCCCATCGTCGCTGATGTAAAACACGAAGTGGTCCACGGTGTTCTCTTCCCCGCTGATTGTCCACCGGATGGTGTTGTGATCGACGTCTGCATTCACTGCGAGACAGTTATCCACGCCGCTCTCAATTTCTGTGCCCTCCTCGTAATCGTTCCAGGTCACAAGCTGAAGGGCATCGAGCTGGCGAGACGGGCCGAAGTGATCGTTTGCCCTGGCAAAAGTTTTCAGCCAGGTCTGGCCGCAATCCTGCTTCATCACCCGGTTCAATCCCCAGGACGCCATCCTGTCATCAAAGCCTTTGTAAGCCGCTCCTATGGTCAGCAACTGACGATGGGCTAAACCCGCTTCATAGAATTTGTTCAAATATCCCATTCCCAGATCGTTCGTACTCGGTCGGACCCAGGCGTAGCTGCCGCTCGAAAGCGGATGCGAGAAACCGTCGGCGTCTTCAAAGATCAGGGCTGGCGGGCTTGCCAAATCGGCAATCGCGCGTTGCCATTCGATTCCCGGGAAATGATGATCAATATCAAAGTTGGTGATTACTGGACGGCCATCCACCCGCAGGTAAGATTGAGATGACGTGAACGTTCGTTCTGCATAACGCATTTGTTCGCTTAAGGCCTGCTGCGGACTGCATCCCTCGCACGAACTGAGCTTGATGGCTCCCTTATCCACCATGATTGCGAAGGTAAATCCAGGATGCCGCTCCACCTCTTTCACAAATCGCAATGCTGTTTCATTTGTAAATAGATCGCGAAAGCCATACCAGTCGATAATCACACCGTCAATCCCGCGGCTGATCATGTCCTCAATCTGACGGCGGATCTGTTCCGGATCGTGGGAGTTGTAGCCTGCGTCGATGTGCCTTGGATCGCCCCACCAGGGCATCAGATGCGCGTACACCCGTGTGGTCGCACCGGAATAAAGCAAGGAATGAACGTTTACCTTGCTTACATGAGTGGAACCCATGTTGCCGTTGCTGGAATTTCTAAACCGGTCTGCTGCACTGGTGTTATTGGATAATTGCTCTTGAAGTGTTGTCGTGGGCTTGATCTTCACCTTCTGACCAGCTGAAAGCTGAGGCCAGAAAATCGCCAGAACCATTGCCATGACCAGCGCTTCAGAAGAAACTTTGCGTATAAGATCCATGCGGCCTTGATGCATCCCGATCTCTTGGGTGAGTGCAAAATAAAATGCGCACCCAACCACTGGTTGGATGCGCGCTCCTGGCTCAGTTGTTTGCCGCCCTATGTCAGCTTAAAAACATTGAAACCTGGGCGTGGCAGTCCCCGCAGTGATCTGGTTGAACACACTTTTTTGTTGCTGCTGGTAGCTGCCCTTTATAAGGTTGTAGTGCACCCATTGCAGCAATCCGTAACGCTTGCTCAGGTAGTACTCTTCTTTGTCGCCGCAATTATCGTAATTGAGATTGCAGTTGTAACGATACGTTACAACCAGCGTCGGAATGTCTTTCGGGAGATTCCCCCCGAATGACAGGTTGTAAGGTCCCCAAACCTGGTTGACGGCCTTTTTCAAATTGTGACGGGTCGATATGTTGCAATCGGTGTTGATGTCGTAACTGGTATTGCTTACCTTGATGGTCGAACCTGGAAAGCCAGCTTTCGCGCAGCGTAAAGCCAGCGGCATGTTCTTGTTGTTGCTGAATTTTTTGAAGGTGTTCGGAGAATTCCAGGCGTATTCAGTTATCCACAGATAAATGAACTTATCGTCGTACAGTTGAATATCCCAAGGATAGCCCTTACTACCCTTCACCCAGTAAAACTTGCCGGGGAAAAGGCTGCTGAACAGCGGGTTGGCAGTGCCCGTCAAGTGTTTGGTCGACCGCAGATCTGAATCCATGGTCATCCAGTCCAGCATGTCGTAGGTTCCTGAAGGGCAAATGGTAGTGGTTTCAGCCTGGGCGATCGGTGCGGTCGCAAGCAGCATGGCACACAGCAACATCGCTGCTGCCAGTGCAACAGAGCTCAGTTTCATTTTTTAACGGCCCCTAAACCCAACGCCTGAACGCCAACGCGTTTCTGTCCTAAGAAATAGCGGGCAGGGTTAGGCCTGTTGTGGATTTTGAGGAAAGGTACTCAGTTCAGGCGTGACTCACAATCAGACGAACACCTTACGCAGTGTGGAAATCAACTCACAATTTGGTATTAATCGGCCCCGGACGGGCTAAGCCGAGCTTGTGAACTCTTCTGGTTCGGTGAAATTTCTATTGCGGAGGGATCTCAGAGATAGGGGGATTCTGATTCGGCTGGCTCGCGGGCGCTACTTCCGGCGCTGGCTCGATCACTGGCTGATTATCGCGAGTCTTCAGTTGTATCGGCCCGCCCTCACGGATGCGCGCTTGCCTTTGCGCTTCCAGGTTCGACTCCGCTCCCTCATCATTACTTGCGGCAACCTGCGCAAGAGGCAGACCCTGCATTTCACGGCGATTGGCTAATGACACACGCTGGTTGGCGCCGCCGGCCTGTTTTGCCTGGGTGTAAAAGTCGTCGGCTGTTTCCTGATCTCCGTCGAGTTCGGCAAGATAACCCATGTTGTTCAGTGCGAACGCATTTTGCGGATCCAGGCGATATGCCTGCTCGAAGAACTTCCGGGCGGACGGCCGATCGTTGCGATTCAGCGCCGACACGCCTTGCAGATTCAGCCTGGCCACCCGGTCAGCAACGCTCTCTTCCGTCTCCAGCCGGTGCTGCACCGCGCGGGCATTATTTTCGGCGACATTGCTGATGTCCTTGCCGCGCCAGCGGCGATCCAAAGCCACCACCACCTTTTCTGACGATCGCAAATTCGCGGCCGAATTGTAATACCGGAGCGCAGACTCCAGATTTCCCTCGGCTTCCATGGTGTAGCCGAGATTGTTCAGTGTGAATGGATTGCGCGGGTCGATAGTCAAGGTTTGGCGAAGCACATCTTCCGCTTCTTCCGTTCTCCCCTGTGACAGCAGGCTCATTGCCAGCACGTTGCCATGGTTGACGCGCAGTTCTCGTCCTGCGCCGGTGCCGGTGATCTCGGTCAGGCGTTTTCCTTCCAGCTTAGGATCGCTGGATTTCGCAATCATCGTTTCCGAGTCCTGCCGCCCGGACAACTCATAAAACCGCTGCGCACGCTCGACCTGTCCCTTCAGCTCCGATACATATCCGAGATTGTTAAGCGTGAACGGATCGTCGGGATCGATCAGATAGGCACGATAGAAATATTTTTCGGCCTTCGCAAGATCATGTTTCTTTAACGCATTCACGCCCTCACGGTTCAGTTGCTGCACTGGCGTCAGCCTGGTTCGTTTGGGCAGATTGATGCGCAAGTCGCCACAAATTGCTGGAACGGCGGCAAACAGTAATACTGCCAGGACTAGCTTTCTCATCAGGGTGTTATCTCAGCCTTACTTTGATGCTATCCAGCAGCACGCGTTTGCTCCATATACCCATTGGTTGCCTGGTGTTCAGCCAACTCTGGAACGGCAGCAGCATCCAATCTGTGTTCAAGATATGCGAACTGCCGTCATCGGATTCTTTACCGTGTTGAGCTGCGCCGCGGCGGCCCAGAGCCCTGCTTCCCCGACCGGTCCGGCGGCCATTGAACTCGCTCCAAGACCTTCCCCGACTTACGACCCGTTGCTTGATTTGCCAAAGCTCCCCGAGAAGAAAATCACTCTGATTGGCGGAACGGTGACACGTCTTGATCGCGTTACCGACCGGCTTACGGTTCAGCCATTTGGCGCGAAGCAAAAGATGGAAGTTGCGTTTGATACCCGCACGCGTTTCATCAACAACGGCCAGCCAGTTGACGCGCGAGCGCTTCAACCAGGGCAAAGGATTTACCTGGATACCATGCTGAACGGCACGAAAATTTTTGCCAAGACAGTGTGGATCGGCAATTCCAACTCCACCGGAAGCGGCCGGGGGCAAGTTATTTCCTTCGATCCGGGTCGGGGAACGCTTCTGGTTCGTGACGAGATCTCTTCCGAGCCAGTGAAATTTCAAACTGGTTCCGCCACGGTCGTTCGACGCGGCGATCAAGTTCTTCCCATGACACAATTGCGTCCTGGGACGCTGATTGCGCTGACGTTTGGCCCCACCCAGAGCGGAATGGGCGGTGTCAGTACAATTTCAATCCTGGCCGAGCCCGGATCGGCTTTCTCCTTCTTTGGCAAAATCACCTACCTTGATCTTTCTCGTCACATGCTTGCCATTGCCAACGAGCCGGACAATAAGACTTACGAAATTCAGCTTGAATCGCTACCGTCAAGCAGCTTGCGCGGTGTTCATCCCGGTTCGCAGGTGGGAATTTCGGCGGTGTTCAACGGTGACAACTACATCGCGCGCAGCATTGAGGCGGTTCACGGTATCGAGCCTGCCCGCTAAACGATATTGCTGTTTACCGCCCCCCCGACGATGCTCTCTTGCGTCGCCTCAATCACTTTGTGCTGATCTTCCAGCAAATGGGTCCAGTAGTTCTTGAAGTATTTCCAGAGCGTCGATAAATCAGTCTGATACCAGCAGCACTCGGTCATGCGAGGCGAAAACCCGCATAGAAAACGAAATCGGCGATGAAACGAGCTCGGGTCCACCAGAGTCGCCGCCGCCATGCGGTGGTTCCCTTCAATGATGGTGAGCGGTCCAGCATCGTCGACGCCAATAAGCAGGACGGCATTGTAATTTTCTCCGTGCTCGAGGCCGGAGCTTAGCGAACGCAGCTTCTCCAGGAACGCTTCCTCATTGTCCGACTCTACCCGCTCGCGGATGTTTTCCAGCATGTCGCCAAGATGAAAGTTTCCTTCAGCTAATCCGCGCCACTGGTCGCGCGGGAAGACCCGCAGTCGCCGGATATCATCCGGCTGAAGTTCGACTTCCCACCATTGGGTATCTTTCGGAAGCTCACGCCATAACCTTCCGCGTCTCAGAAACAGCAATGCCTTGCGGATGGTGTTTTCATGCGCGTCCGACAGGTCCGGGTGCTCAACCAGATTTGCGAAACGTTCGCGATAACGATCAAAATCGGAACGGTAGAATTCGCCCTTCAGGAACTCGGCAATAGCTTCATGCTCATCGACCTGGCGCAACCGCACAATAGTTTTGGGACGCTCCAGTGTGGAATCGGTTGCGCTCGATTTCGCCCTGCGGTTTCGGACGAATGGGATCGAAACCGCTGCCAGCAACAACAACATCGTCACCAACTGCACCAGGATGACTTCCTTCAGCGTGCTGTGGAACATGTAAATGCCGAGCACAATCGCGCCGCTGAAGCCCAACTGCAGCCAGCTCACGTTCCCGATTTTGCGGGAGATCTCGTAACTCATCAGCACGACTCCCAACGAATAAATGCCGGTAGTCGCGGCGTACAGCACCAATAACGACGAGTAAGTCACCAGCCTTCCCAGCGGGAAGCCAGCGCCAAGGACCGCGTGCCACAGAGCGGGCGGCGTAAACCACATCGCAAAGGTGAAAGCCAGGCTGATGCCCACCACCAGTAACAGAGCGGTGCCCAGCACTTCGCGGCCTTCGCGTTCCCGAGCACGCGAACTGGCGGAAAACGGAAACATGCTGCTGACGACCGACCAGGAAAGCATGTAAACCACTCGCCCGACTAAGGCAACAGTGGCGTAAACACCCGATTCGGCAGCAGAAAAGAAGTGCTTCACCAGAATTATGTCAAGATTGTTGATGATCACCTGGCCGACGAAAAATACGATGGCCTGGACACCCTCCTCCAGGGTTGCCGGTAACTGGCCGGACGACTGCTTGCGCAGTTCCGGTCTCGGCCTGGCTACGAAGTAAGCGACCATGATCGAAGCGACAATCGCCACGATCACTCCGCCTACTCCTTTTCCCACTTGAATAAGCAGCAGAGCTCCGCCCAGCTTTACCACTACCTCTAATACGAAATTGAGCGCGAGATGCGGAAAGTCGTAGGTGCCCTGCAGCAGCCCCCGGCGAACACCCAGCGGGATAAAGAAAAGCGTGCCCGCCGCAAGCAGAATGATGTAGTTACGTGTGGGCAGGTTCAGGTACTCGGTTATAACCGAACTGCTCAGCACCAGAAGAAGAGTGATGCCTGTGCCGTAGACCCATGCGCGGCGAAGAAGGAATTTATAGATGCCGATCTTCGCTTCTACCGAGTCAGCCTGGGCAACAAACTTCGAGCACAGCAGCTGGAAGGAAAGGGTGACCGACGACAGCAGCATCAGCACGGTGTAAACCGCGCTGGCATGTCCGAACCCCGCCGCGCCCAGCCCGTGCGCGATCGCGAGGTTGTAGATGAGATTCATCAGCCCGACCAGGCCGGAACCGATCAGCATGATCATGCTGCTGCCCAGCACCCGCGCGCGGACGGTGGTTGCATCTGGTTGCTGAATGCTTTCGATTCCGCCTTTCAGGGTCTTCGACGCCGTTCCGATGAACCGCTCAATGGGCATAAAGTTGGGATAGATCGACGAGCCGATTCAGAAAAGATTCAGCTGGAACACTGGACGAACGGTGGTCCGGTTACTGCCTCCAAAGTTGTAAAAGGTCTGCTGCTGCAGTCCGACCGAAAAACGGATGGGATAACTGACCGGCACATTCTCCAGACCGTCATGAATCGGCTGCTGAACAGAACGTAAATACGAAATCAGAATCTGGTTCTGGATGTTGTCGTAAGCGTGGAAGCCCTCCCCCC
Organism: Acidobacteriota bacterium; assembly: GCA_003224855.1. Lineage (GTDB taxonomy): Bacteria > Acidobacteriota > Terriglobia > Terriglobales > Acidobacteriaceae > Gp1-AA142. Next base: position 72,190 of record QHZY01000011.1, read on the forward strand.
GCGACCATGCCCCCGACGCCTGAAATGACCAATGCCGGCCGCGCGTGTAGTCGAGCCGGAACGCAGGGCGCATCGCTTGCGCAGTGGCAAAATCACTGTCCTGCACGCGCCATGCCCTGATGTATTCACCGAAGACAGCTGCGCGCAGGCTTTCACCGAATTTGCGCTGCAAGCCGACGTAGGTGCTGGTGGTGTAGTACTCGCGAACCAGCGGCCGGAACAGGACATCACGGACCTCGTATCCGGTAATCAGGGCTGTCTTGCCCCACGGGCGCCCGACGGTGAACTCAACTTTTGCGGCGGCATCACGCGAGTGCAGATTACGCTCGGTAAAAGGTCCCGCCTCGCGCATCGCACTGCCAGTGAAAGAAACCCAGTTGAAGAATGAGCTCGTCGATACGTACAGAAACTGACGGAACAGATTCTGGTTCAGATCGACTGGAGATTCCGTATCACGCCGGATAGTGAACTGTAGTCCTGGGTTGAAGGAAATTGCGTTTTGGCCAAAGTGCAGCACTGGATTGATGCCGCCGTTGAAGATGGTGTCATAGGTATTGCGGTTCTGAATCAGCAGCTCGCTGGGGAACGAGAACTCGCCACGAGCATTGCGTTCGCCAACCAGCCCGGTAATAGTCGGCCACCCATGCAGATGGACCCGATAGCGAGCGTCGGCTCTGGTCTCAAAAGATGAGCGCGGGGGCGGCAGCAGCGCAGGATTCCTAATGCCCTTAATCTTCGCGTCGGTGGTGTAGATGTTGATGTCTTCAAAAATCGGCTGCAGTGAGAACTCAGGGCCGACGCTTACGATCTGGTTCACCTGGCGGCCTTCCTGGCCGGCAAGATGCTCCTCCGTGCGCTCAGCCCATTCATTGCCTTCCACCATGCGGTTGGCTTTGGCGAAAGCGGCGAGCGCCTGGACGGTGTCCTGCTGCTGGCGGTAGACGTTGCCCATGGCGATCAGATATTCATAATTCTCATAACTTTCAGGATTGCTGCTCAAGACGCTAAGCGAATGGTTGGCCCGATCGGTCTCTCCCAAGGCGAGGTAAGTGTTGGCGAGCGCGATCGCGACCGCTCCTTCGTCCGCGCCTTCTTCTCTTGCGCGCTGCAGATACTTTTCCGCGAGCTCGAATTCCTTGATTGACGTAAGCACCTGGCCCGCCTGTAGAAAATCATCCGGAGCGATGGGAGCGGTGGCTTCGATTCTGGCCTCCGCGAATCCCAGACTGATCTGCTGTTGCGCATCTTCCGGGCGTCCTTGTTGCGCGAAAAGGCGTGCCAGCGCCAGCCGGGTAGCGACATGGTCGGAGTCGGTGGCATCCAGCGCCCGCGCGTAGCGGTCCATCGCCGCCTGGTGCTGCCCCATAATGAGCAGCGCCTCTCCGGTCGCCATCAACACACGCGTGCTTTTCCCGTCGCGTTGCTCGGCAGCGGAAATGTCCTGGACCGCCTGCGCAAGGCGATTCAGCTGTGCGTCCGCGCGCGCCATCTGCGCGTAAATCACAGCGTCAGAGTCCCCGCCCAGGCCTGACTTCAGCACTGAAATTGACTCCTCGTAGCGATGCAAGCGATACAGGGCATCGGCCAGCGCCAGCCGTGTCGGCATATCGTTCGGCGCCAGTGAGAGTGCGGCGCGATACTCAGTTTCCGCCCGGCGAAGTTGAATTTGCTGGCGATAGGATTCGGCCCTGGCCAGATGAGTAGCGTGTGATTCACCAAGAATCTGCGCTGCCGCATTCACTTCCCTCAGAGCCGGGCGGGCACGCCGCAGTTGCAGGTTGGCGAACGCCAGCCCGAGGTGCGCTTCACCATAATTTGGGCGCAGCTTCAGGGCAGCTTCAAAGTCTCGTGCTGCCCGAGTAGGCTGCCTGAGATCGTTCAGCACGAACCCGCGATTCATGTAGGCAGTGGCGACGCTTGGATTCAATTCCAATGCCTTGTTGAAATCGTTCAGCGCTTCCTCAAGCCTGCCGAAATGCGTATTTATGTAGCCCTGAATAAGCCACAGGTCTTTATCCTTCTGAAGCAACGGCTGATATTTGCGCGCGATCTGCTCGCTTTCTTCATACCGGTTGAGGAACAGAAGGTCGTACGCCAGGTACACCGGCGCTTCCGGATCGCGCGGCAGCTTCTCCAGCACCTTATATCCCAGCGCAGCCGATTCTTCGTACTTACCCGTCCAGGTCAGGTATCGCTCTCTTTCCCGCATCACCTGCGGAAAGTTATTGATCTTGGGATTGCTTTCAGCTCGATCGACCCAGTTTTTCGCAATTGGAAGCTGATGCCCTTCCAGACCAGCGTTAATGCCCCCCGCCACTACCAATGGATTCCCCGGTGAGAGCTCATGCGCCTTTTCATAGTGTTGCTGCGCTTTGTCGAATTCTTTCTGCGAGGTATAGAGATCGCCGAGCGCGAGATGAGGAACGTAGTCGGTCGGATATAGATCTGCAACTTGCAGGAAATATTTTTCCGAAGCGGCCGGATCCGTCTCTCGCGAAAGATATCCCATGGCGGTAAGCGCAGCCTGATTCTTCGGCTCCGCCCGGAGCGTGCTCTGGTAGAGCTTGAAAGCTTCCTGCTTTCGATCGATCCGCCACAGCAGGTTCGCGTAATTCAGCGTGATATTCACATTCCCCGGATCAAGCGAGAGCGCCTGCTTAAAATCTCTCTCCGCGACTTCGGGTTGATTGGCGGCCATTTCGATCAGTGCTCGCAATCGCAGGAACTCGGGCTGATTGCCGGCATCCACCCCACTGATCTGGGATATGGCTGCCTGGGCTGCCTTCAGCTCAGCTTCGGCAGCCGGATCCTGCTGAGTGGAATACAACTGGTACAAACTCAGATGCAGTGAGATCGCGTACAGCGGCCCTTCCGGCACACCTTGCGCAGGCAAATGGCTTAGCGCCGCCTGATACTCTTTTATGGCCTCCTCCGGCCTGTCCTGGGCACCGGCAATCTGCGCGCGAATGGCGTGTAGCCTATAACTCTGCGGCTCCCGTTCTTCGGCCCGCTTCAAGAATTTCTCCGAACGGCTGTACTCTCTGACATTGGCAAGCGCCTGCGCTGCGCTGAGTTGCAGGCTGGTGTCGGCTGCGGCTGTGTTCGCGGCTCGTTCATAGGTGTCCGCGGCTTCCTTCTTTTTGCCGGCAAGTTGATAGGTATAAGCCAGCTCCGCCAGGACTCCGCGATTCTTAGGCAGCGCAGCCGCTTTCTGTAAGGTGGCGATCGCCAGATCATAGTTTCTGTCGTCGCGATAGAAAGAAGCGACCGAACGCAGCACATCCGGATCACGTGGGGCGCTTGCCTGAGCTCGGTCCAGGTACTCTTTGGCTTGCTGCGGCTGATTGGTGCGCGCATACGCGCGCGCAATCAGCAACTGGCTGCGGGCGCCCGGCTGAAGGGAATCGGCTCGCTTGAGAAGGGGTAGCGCCGAGCCGGGATCACTATTGAGAGCAAGTTCGCCGGCCAGCAACAGGTCATTTACACTTTTCGGATTCGCGGCCAGGACTTTCTTCAGCACGTCTTGTGCTTCGCTCTGCATTCCCGCCTTGGCATAAGTCTGCGCAAGGCCCGACAGACCCTGGATTGAGGAAGGCTGCCGCTGCAAGCCTTTCTGATAAGCGTCGATCGAGGTCTGATACCTGCCGGCTAACCGTGCCGAGTAACCGAGCAAAAACCATAATGCTGCGTCCTGCGGCGCCGAGTTGGCCGCACGCGTTGCACTCTCGACCGCAGCGCTGTAATCATTTCGCTTCAGCGCTTCCTGCACCGCCCGGGCTGCGCGCGCCACTTCAATGCCGGAACCCCAGCCGATTCCGGTCTCAGCACTGCGGGAACTGGTCTGCGGTTTGCCGCGCTTCTTACCGCCGCTGGGGGCTGAACTGGCCTGGCTCGCGCCCTGATTCAGCTCAAAAGTTTGTGCGGCAGCAGGCAGCACTACCAACATGCATGACACGACGTACTTGAACCGCTTTTGCCACATAGGTGCGTGCCGGCTGCAGAGACGCCTGAATTGCCCGTTTCATGCGTAATGCGCCCGCCGACGCTCTGATGCCCTGCCGTTTGTAGCGGTTGGTTCGAGAGCTGCTGCACCCTTCAGAAGCTGTTGAAAAACATCATTTTCGGTGTCTGGAAATTGCGGTTTGGGCAAACCTGCTCCAGCAAACCTAAAACCATTGCGACGAATCAAACGGCTGCTCTCGTTTGTTTGGGAGGATTCCAAGACCGTGGAAACCAATCTGCTCCGCCGGCCGATTCCGTTAACGGCCATCGCTCTTCTGGCGATCGTTGTGCACGCGCCGTTTCTGTTCATGGAACTTCCGCTCACAACTTCTTACGACGCGAATCTGCACGTTTTCTTTGCCTCGCACTACGCGCATCACTGGTTCAACCCGTGGAATGAAAAATGGTTTGCCGGCTTCTCGCAAACCACGTATCCGCCGCTTGGCCACCAGTGGATTGCCGTCTTTTCGTTACTGGTCGGCCTGCGGATGGCCTACATGCTGGTGCAACTTGCCGCCATCGTTCTGCTCGCAATCGGGGTGTATCGATTCGCGCGTTTGTGGGTAGATGAGCGCGCCGCCAGCTATGCGGCGGCTTTCAGCGTTTTCCTGGGAATGGTGTCATTCCTAGTCTACTCGGCGGGCCAGCTCTCCACTACTTTGTCTGCGCCCATTTACCTGCTTGCGCTCCCGTACTTTTATCACTGGTCGCGTTCCGCTGATGGGCGCGCGCTCTTGAAGGGAGTAGTTCTGGTACTTGCCGCGGCATCAGTGCACCACGTCACCCTGATCTTTGGCTCATTTCTGTTTGCCCTGCCGGTGATCTGGCTTGCCTGCATGGATCGAAAGCCTGAGACCTCTGTACTGTCGGTACTGTTTCGCGCCGCAATCTTTGCGGTGCTCGCCGGAATTGGGGTTGGAGCAGTGCTGTTTCCCTACTGGGTTGAAATCATTCGCCACCCCATCGAGCAGATTCCAATACCACATGCCAGCCGATCAAATCTTCTGCTGAACATGAATTATCTGATCAACTACTTCATCGTGCCTTATGGCGCGCTGATTCTCGCGATGCCAGTGGTGATCTGGCTCGGTGCCGGCAGTCGCAGGCTGCGCCCTCTCATGCTGGGGTTCTGGGTAGCGCTTCTGCTGGGCCTGGGTGGAACAACTCCGGTTCCCAAATGGTTGTTCGGCAGGGCATTTGAGATTCTGACCTTTGAGCGCTTTACGTTGTCGGCGGCCTTGCTTGCACTGCCCATCGTGGGCCTCATTGCCGCAAGTTTAATCGACCGCTTCGGCGGCAAAGCTGCCGGAGCGCTGGCTTTAGCCTCAGTCCTGAGCATGGCACTTGCTATGGGCTGGCTCACCTGGAGCCCGTTTCATACGCTTAGCGGCCTGAATGTTAACTCGGTAGTCGAGTTCCTCAACCGTGGAGGTCACGACCACTATCGCTACCTGACGCTGGGTTTCGGAAACGCCCTCCCCAAAGTTTCTACTTACGCACATGCAAACAGCGTGGATGGAGAGTACAACTCCGCTCGCTTACTGCCGGAAATGACTCATTACGGATCCGCTCAGCTGACCAGTTCTAAGTTCTTCGGCACTGCCGGCATGGAATCCCTTCGGGCGATGCTGAAGCACGCCAACAATTACGGATTGAAATACATCTTCGTCCACGATCCCTACTATGAGCCAATGATTGCATTCGCCGGATGGAGACAGATCGAAAGCTATGACTCTGGCTCAATCACAGTGTGGTCGAAAGAAGATGTGCCGCCGGCCCGGCCCATTCAGTCTGACGCCATGCCTACTCCGCTGGAAGGTTTACTGTGGGGAACGTTGCCAATGGGCAGCAGCATACTTGCCATAGTGCTCGCCATACTCCTTCCCGACCGGCACAAGGCAAGAGGGCGCTTCGTGCCTTTTCCGGTGCGAACCACCGAGCCGGAATTCGCCAGGGAGGTGCGTTGATGAAATACGTACTCTCCATTTCGATTGGCGCCGTGACATTTTTGCTGATTTGTATCGCCTGGCTTCAATCCGGAGGCCTGGCCCGGGAGCGGATGCGCTCTTCGCGCACCCCGGATGAAGCGACTCGTTTGCTGCTCACCCAGGTGCAAGCCCGCAACTGGGACAAAGCTCTATCTTCGCTGGCGAATACCAACGATGTCGACAAAGCCTCATTCGTGCATGACCTGGGCGGCTCCAACGGGAGCCTTCTCACTTATGCCACACTGGAGAAGTTCGATGTGTGGCCGTTGCACGCTAATGAGCAGCAAGCCACGGTTCGGGCGAAATTGCATTATTCCACCGCCGTGGGCCCGCTCGACGATGTTCGCGACTTCCAGGTGCAGCGTGCCGGCGACACATGGAAAGTGTCATGGCCAGCCGGCAAACTGGAGAAACCTGCGCCGCAAGTTATCCCAGTCAACTATCTACGCTGGGATGTGATCAATCGTGGAGCCGAAGACGATTGGGGAGTTCAGAACGTCGACTCGCCCCAGGTGCGTATTGTTTCCATGAACGCTTTGCAACGGCCGGATCGGGTAGTCATCCTCGGCGAAATCGTTAATGAAGACACTATTCCGGCCTATATCAATGTGGGCGCCACGTTGTTGCGCGCTGACGGCAATGCCATGGCACAGGAAAACAGCTTCGACAAGATCTCGCATATTTTATTGCCGAAGCAGGTTTCACCCTACCGCATCGACTTTCCCGGCGTACAACTGAAAGACATAAAGAGCGTTCGCATGGATGCGAAATCCATGCTGGTTCCGGCCAGCGCGGATCCAGTCATCGCAGTAAATCGCCAGCGTCTGGAGACCGATCCTCTGGGCAAGAAGGTCCTGCGTGGCGAACTGCTGAACCAGAGCGGACAGATCGTGAACATCCCCCACGTGCTAGCGTCCTATTATGACGGCAGCGGCAAGGTGATCTGGGTATCCGATGGCTACGTCGATCAGGAACTGCAGCCGCAGATTCCAGTCTCGTTTGCTGTGGATTTGCCGGACGACATCGCCCCTAAAGTGCAGAATTATCACGTAACCGTCAACCATTTCAGCAGCAGTCACACCTCATAAATATGAGAGCGCTAGTCATAACAGTCATGGTTGCAACTATGTGCTGTCCTCTGTTGGCATCCGATCTCAAGGCGCCCGCAACGGTGGTCGCAGGCACTGATTTCGTGATCGCCTCCGCGGAGAGCCAGGGCGGGACCTTTTATCTGATCGGGCCTTCGCTGGTAAGTAAGCGGGAAGTGCAGAACGGATCCGAAATCAGTGTGCCTGGAGACGAGATCAAAAGCGCGGGTGTTTATACTGCGCTGTTATGCTCCGGAGCCGGCTGTGTTTCCACTGACTTTTATGTAAAGCCCTCATCTCCCGCCAGGCTCAGCCTGCTCGCACACCCTTCACGGGTGCGCGTCGCAGAACCTAATGCTATCAGCGCGGTTGCGCTGGTGTTCGACAAATTCCGAAATCTCGTGGTTGAGCCGGCCCAGGTCGAATTTCAGGCGGTGGCTGGCGAAGCCCAGCCGATCTCGCAATCACGTACCGCGGCAAATGGCATCGCCTGGATTCGTCTGACTTCCGGCAAGAAAGAAGGCCCGATCAAAGTGGGTGCGATCATCGGTCCAGCCAAGGAACTGCGCGTGGTCAGGCAGGTGGCTTCGGATGCTTGTAATCTGCGCATCAAGCCGGAGTGGGCTGCGGGAAAGTTCTATGTTTCTACCGATCCGGTGCGTGACTGCAGCGGCAACGCGGTGCCGGACGGCACGGTCGTAAGCTTCACCAAAACCGATCGCAGCGGCAAAACCACAGTCGATGCTCCGGTCAAACGCGGGATCGCACGCGTGCAGATGCCAGTCGATGGCAATGCCCGCATATTTGTGGCCTCGGGGGTCGTGACCGGCAATGAATTAAACGTGACGGGCAAACAATGAAACTACTACTCCTGGTATTAGCGGCGGCGCTGATCGCATTCTACGTTGGATATCTGCACGCCGATGAGCCGGCCGCTAAAATCGATTTGAACACTGACACCCTCGGCCCGCGCACCATCGAAGAGCTGACGGAAAAGAGCATTGTTCGCGACTACGGCCTGGCCTGGCGAACTCTGCGTGATGCCCTCAACCACAACCAGCCGGGTGCGCTCGAGGGATACTTCACCGGCTTCGCGAAAGACGATTTCTCGCGTCTGGTTCAAAGCCAGTTGAAAACCGGCGTTCATGTCCGCTACAGCGATCGCAACCACAGGCTCACCGCCATCTTCTATTCGCCCAGCGGTGATGCCATGCAGTTACGCGATCGTGCCACGCTCGAAATGCAGATTCTGGACGGCACCAAATTGTTGAGCACTCAGCAAGTCACTCGAAATTATCTGGTCCTGATGACTCCGGGCGCAGATCGCTGGCTGGTGCGCGATCTGCAATCAATTCCGGAGGGTCGTCCCTGAGCATTCCCAGCCGACACCAGCAGCGCTCATCGCATCTCACAGATATGCGGCGTCCGTCTCCAGTCTTCATCGTGTTGGCGTGCCTGGTTTTTCTTTTCAGCAATGGCTGTTACAGAAACGGGGTACGCCGCTCGCTCGATCAGGCGGTTCGCGGAGTCGATAAGGAACCCAAAATCGTGGCTGACTACCAGCCCTGGTTCGGAGACCATCAGCACATTGATATCGGATACTCCACGGTTGACCCCGCAACTCTGCGCAAACAGATCCAGCACGCACGCGAATTAGGAATCTACGCGTTCGCCGTAGATTGGTACGGAGAGCGCCAGCCCTATCTCGACCGTAGCTATGCGGCCCTGCAAAAAGCTGCCGCAGAAACCGGCTTCCACGTCGCCCTGATGTACGACGAGACCGAAGAAGACAATGGCCACGCTACCGAAGATGCCCTCTCTGCCATGTACTACGCCTACCGTCATTACATCGGTCCAGATGCGCCCGGCCGCTCTGCCTATCTCACTTTTGATAATCGCCCGGTGATTTTTATCTTTCCAAAGCGCGGCCACACCGACTGGACTCAGGTTCGCCAGCAGGTCAACGGCTGGGAGCAGCCGCCTATCCTGATCTACAAAGATCACCCGCCGTCACAGTACGTAAATGCGTTCGACGGCGTGTACGCGTGGGTCCACCCCGGGCCCCATGGTTGGGCGGGCGATGGCAGCGAATGGGGAGAACAGTATCTGCAGAATTTCTATAAGAAGATGCCGGATAAATATCCCGGCAAGATCATCGTGGGTGGCGCATGGCCGGGTTTTGACGACCGCAAGGCTTCATGGACACTGAACCGCCGCATGGACCGCCGTTGCGGAAAAACATTTGAAGATACGCTGCGTCTGTTTCAGCAGAACAATAATCCTGAGCGGCCTATGCCATTTCTCATGATTGCTACCTGGAACGATTACGAAGAAGGAACGCAGATCGAAGACGGCGTGTCGCATTGCGGCGAGCGGGCAGCCTACGCCAGGAAAGCCCCGTAGCTACGACAACCGCGTGCACAGCTGGATCATCGAAAGTTCCGACGCGCCTGGAGGAGTATGCAATGCCCTCTGCTCTGAATACCGAAGGTTCCATCGATCTATTGTCCCGTCTGTTGTTCCAAGGATATAGCCAGGGATTCGAGACCCCGGCCGGTGATCTCCGGCCGGTTTACCCGGATATCGCTCTTCTGGCGGGACTTCCGCAAACAGCGCGAGAGGAATTGATTGCAGTAGCCAGCAAGCATCATGTGCTCGTGCGTGCACTGAGAGTTGTGCGCACTGCGGCCGAGGAGCTAGGGGAAACACGCCTGGCCGGTTGGTCGGCGGCGGTGCTGGACAAGGAATCAGCGCGCATCAGTCACGCAATCGAGGCGCTCGGGCCGGTGTGCTACGCCCTCGAAGCAGCCGGATGTCACGCCACTGTGATCAAGTCGCTCGATCATATGCCAGATCTCGGCTCCGACCTTGATCTTTACACCAGTGGTGATGCCGAAACGGTTGTCGAAGTCATGCGGCGCGAGTTTAATGCTCAAACCGAGGAGCGGTCCTGGGGCGACCGCCTTGCGGGCAAGTGGAATTTTTCAGTTCCCGGATTGCCGGAACTGATTGAAATTCATGTGCGCTATCTTGGGCAGACCGGCGAACATCAGGCCATGGCTCGCCGCGTGATAGCACGCAGCGTCGCGAAAATTCTGGAGGGACATGCCTTCCGTGTCCCCGCTCCCGAAGAGCGGATCGTAATATCAACCCTGCAACGAATGTACCGGCACTTTTATTTCCGGCTGTGCGATATGGCGGATATGGCTGCGCTGTTGCAGAATCGTGCAATCAACTTCGCCGAACTTCGCCGAGCGGCAGATTCAGGCGGCATCTGGCCAGGGGTCGCTACCTTTCTGCTTCTGGTCTCGCAATATGTTCAGCAGTATGGCGGTGAAGCTCCAGTTCCGGATGCCATTCTGGCCGAGGCTGCATCATCGAAAATATCAGTTCAAATGCGCGGCGATTTTCTGCGCGTTCCGATGGGGCCGGCTGCCTCGCTCTATGCCTCTCAGTTATTGGCAGCCGGGAAAAATTTCGACCTGCGTGCGCTCACACGTCTTCCATTGCTTCCGCCGCTGGCAGTTTCCGCCTTGGTCGCGTACCGCCTGACCGGCAGCGATAAAGGAATCTGGTGATCCCGGCGAGGCGTACAGTATGAACCTGATGGATAAAACCGCTGCACAAATTCTACACTGAAGTGGTTAAGACAGAGTCAACGGGTGGGCGGGGTGCTGCCTACCTGAAACCCCTCAGCCATAAGCGAAACAGCATCAGCTTGGGTGTGCTCGATCAGCATAACTGCTCATTGCGCCAGTGATCAGTGACAGCTGAGTCAATTCGGGTTAAGGAAAACTTCTAAATGAGAATTGCCCAGGTTGCGCCACTCTACGAAAGTGTTCCGCCGACAAAATACGGCGGTACCGAACGGGTTGTTTCATGGCTGACGGAAGAACTGGTCGGCAGAGGTCACGAAGTCACGCTGTTTGCGAGCGGGGATTCCATGACTACTGCCACCTTGTTTCCTGTCTGCCGCCAGGCTTTGCGGCTCGACCCGCACAGCATTGACCGGCTGGCTGCGCATGTCCTGCAACTGGAGTATGTATTTCAGGAAAAAAACAATTTCGACCTGATTCACTTCCATTGTGACTATCTGCACTTTCCTTTGAGCCGTCGCGAGAATATAAGCCAGGTCACCACGCTGCACGGGCGTCTGGATCTTCCGGACCTGCCTCCTCTCTATCGTATGTATAAGGACATGCCCGTAATCTCAATTTCGGATGCCCAGCGATCTCCGCTGCCCTGGGTCAACTGGCAAGGTACCGTGCACCATGGTCTGCCGGAGAAACAGTATTCTTTGTCGCAAGGCAAAGGCGGATACTTAGCTTTTCTGGGACGCATCTCGCCCGAGAAGGGGCTTGACCAGGCGGTGGAAATCGCAAAGCGGGCCGGCATGCCACTGAAGGTTGCGGCCAAAGTCGATCGTGCTGACCTTGATTACTACGAAAGCCGTATCAAGCCGTTACTGAAGGGCCCAGAGGTCGAGTACATCGGCGAGATCGGCTATCCGGAGAAAAATGAATTCCTGGGGAATGCCGCGGCCCTGCTGTTCCCGATTCAATGGCCTGAGCCCTTTGGCCTGGTAATGATTGAGGCTATGGCGTGTGGAACACCCGTCATCGCCTATCCATGCGGTTCGGTGCCGGAGGTAATCGAGGATGGTGTCAACGGCTTCATCGTGACGGATATCTCCGAGGCAGTAAACGCTGTCAGCAATATTGAGCAAATCGAGCGCACAAAGTGTCGCCGCCGTTTCGAACAGCGCTTTACGGCCGCTCGTATGGCGGAAGAGTATCTCGCGCTTTACTCTAGACTGGTCAAAGGGCAGACTGCCCCACTCACTGTCTCGGATGGAGTTCTGAGTTGGATGAAGTTGGAGTCCTCCAGCAGTACTACATAACTGCGCGTTCGTCCCCCGCTGACGATCTCACCCGCGTATTGAAATACGGCAACATGTTTGCCGTTTTCGATCGGCATGGTGATATGGGTCCGGCAGGGCGGGGGGAGGAGGGCATCTTTTTCCAGGGAACGCGTCATTTGACCCATCTGGTTGCGTCCATCTGGAACCTGCGTCCACTGCTGCTCAGTTCGTCTATTCAGGCGGACAACTTTGTCTTCACCGCCGATCTTGCCAACGTGGATGTGCAATCCGAAAAAGGAAATATCATCGTACCGCGCGACATGGTCCACCTGGAACGCTCCAAATTCCTGTGGCAGGACGTGAGCTATGAAGAATTCAAAATCGTCCACTACGCGCTTGAGCCACTGGTAATTCCATTGCGTTTCACTCTGGCCGCGGACTTCGCCGATATCTTCGAGGTGCGCGGCACTCGACGTCAAAAAAGAGGCCGGCGGCTTCCGGACGAAATCCGCGACGACGTTTTAGTGCTCTCATATCTGGGACTCGATGGCGCGCTGAGGCAGACCCATATCAAGTGTCACCCAAAACCAAAGCAGATTTCAGGTTCGGAAATAATTTGTGAATTCGCTCTTCAACCTAAGGAAAGCGCGCATTGCCAGTTAACGGTTGCGGCTTCTATACAGCACAACTCGCATCCGCCACAGCGGCACTGGATGAGCTTCTCCAGTGCTCTCTCTGGCGCAAACACGGAATTGCAGGCAGCTTCGCACGGTCTGTGCCAGATTTCCAGCTC
>QHZY01000252.1 GCA_003224855.1 Acidobacteriota bacterium
GATAGAGATCACCGCACAGGAAGCCTGGACCCGACGCGAAGGGCGGCAGTTGAGCATTCCCAAGTACGTTTATGAGGTCATCGAGCGGGTTGCGTTCTCTGCCCGTGAAGACAAGAAGATCGACAAACGCTCAGGGGTCAGCCAGCGGCTGCCGATTTCCTGTCTGGAGAATGTGATTTCAAACGCCGAGCGGCGCGCGATTCACCACAAAGAGAGTCATGTCGTCCCGCGCATAGGCGATATCTATGCTGCGCTGCCGGCAATCACCGGCAAACTCGAACTTGAATATGAAGGCGAGATGAAAGGCGCTGACTTCGTGGGACGTGAGCTGATTCGCTCGGCCATCGCCAAGACCTACGACACCTACTTCAAGGGCACGGACACCCAGCAGATCGTGCAGTGGTTCGATCTCGGCGGGGAAATCCAGCTGGCCGACACCGCCGCCTCCACTGAAGCGCTGCCCGCGCTGCGCGGCATCCAGGGACTCTTGGATAAGACTGTGAAGGTGGGCATCGGGCCGAAGGACACGATTGAGAGCCAGGTTTCGGCCGCTGAATTCATTCTGGAAGGGTTGCACGCGCACAAGCGCATCGGACGAAACGAAGAACGCCTCTTCACCGCCGGCGAGAAACAACCCAAACACGTTGAGAAGCCGTATGAGCGCGAGGACACCCCATACCGGCCGAGAAGGCCGTTTAATTAGCATTCATCGCTGGACGGCCAACAAGACATCTTATGAAACGCGTCCGCTACACAAAGTACGTTCCTGATCCCGCCGGTGAGATGAGCATGGAAGACCTGCTCGGCGCACTTTCGGATTACCTGCTGCAGAGTGGATTTCAGGACTATTACTACGAACTCCCGGACGAGCAGCAGACGCTGGATGACTTGCGACGTGCGATCGAGCAGGCCCTGATGGATGGCGACCTGCTGGACGAGAACATGCGCGAGCAACTCCGCCAGATGCAGATGGATGGCAGCCTGGATGACCTTATCGAGCAGTTGATCGAACGCATGCAGCAGGAAGACTACATCAGCATCGATCAGCCTCACGATCCGGCAAAGCAGTCGAGCGTCGGCGGTCAGGTGGGAGAATCACATCAGCAGGCCCGTTTCGAAATTACCGATAAGAGCCTGGATTTTCTGGGATTCAAGACCTTGCGCGACCTGATGGGCTCGCTGGGAAAATCCAGTTTCGGCCGTCATGACACGCGCGACATGGCGACCGGCATTGAGGCCAGCGGCGCATCGCGACCGTATGAGTTTGGAGACACGCTGAATCTCGACATCACCAGCACGCTTTCACACGCTATCGAACGCGAGGGGCTGAAACTGCCACTCAACATCGAGTATTCCGACCTGCACGTTCACCAGTGCGAATATCAATCATCATGTGCGACGGTGTTGATGCTCGACTGCTCACACTCCATGATTCTTTATGGCGAAGACCGCTTTACGCCGGCAAAAAAGGTCGCCATGGCGCTATCGCACCTGATTCGGACGCAGTATCCGGGCGACTCGCTGTCTTTGATTCTGTTTCATGATTCCGCCGAGGAAGTCCCGCTCTCGCAGCTGGCGCGAGTGAAAGTCGGCCCTTATTACACCAATACGCGCGAAGGGCTGCGACTGGCCCAGCGCCTGCTGCAACGCCAGCGCAAAGATATGAAACAGATCGTGATGATCACCGATGGCAAGCCCTCTGCGCTGACCTTAGAAGACGGGCGCATTTATAAGAACGCCTTCGGGCTTGATCCGCTGGTCGTCAGCCAGACTCTGGAAGAAGTCTCGAAGTGCAAGCGCGCCAGCGTCATGATCAACACATTTATGCTGGCGTCAGATTACGGATTGGTCCAGTTCGTTCAGAAAGTCACTGAGATGTGCCGGGGCAAAGCGTATTTCACAACGCCGTATACGCTCGGACAGTATCTGCTGATGGATTACATGTCGCGCAAGACTAAGACCATCCACTGAAAGGCGTTACTAAGGCTTCGGCGGTAATGGGCCCTGCTCCGCCGCGCGCACTGCGCTCTCAGCGGCCTGGAATCCAAGCTTACTGTGCGTCCCATCGCAGAACGGCTTATTGACAGAAGCGCCGCAACGGCAAAGCGAAAACGCCGGCTTGCCAGTCAGGTCATACTTGTTGCCATCAGCATCGACCAGCTCGATTGAGCCCTCGGGCGCTTCCACCCGATACGGACCATTTCTTCTGACAGTGATCTTGACAGTACTCATTGAGCTCCTCCGCGGCAATGTTTAGAACATACCACGTTAGCGTCAACTAAGCGGCGGCGGCGTGGCTGCGCAACAGGTTCTCGTAGAGCTCCTGGTATTGGTCGATCATTCTTTTGGCCGTAAAGCATTCGCGCGCGCGCGCGTAAGCAAGATTAGCGTATTTCCGGCAGAGCTCGGGCTGTTCGCTCAGGTCACGAATCGCTGCAGCCAGGCTGTCGGCATCATTCGCGCGAAAGTAAATGGCTGCATCCTGCCAGATCTCGCGAAATGACGGGATGTCATTGGCGACAATGGCGCAACGGGAAAATGCAGCTTCGAGCGCAGCCATACTGAACGGTTCGTAACGCGAGGTAGCAGCGTAGATAGAAGCCCGGCTGTAGAGCGCGCGCAACTGCGCCTCAGTCTGCGGCCCTTTAAACGATACGTGTACTTCGTTCACCGCAAGCTTCACGTCGGCCCGGATCGGCGCGTTTGCGGGGTGCACCGGAGCGTCCGCTCCGACAATGCACACCGGCAGTGGATGGACCTTTTGTGTGAGCAGGGAGACCTGCTTGCCGGCGTCAAGCAGCCGCCCAATAGCGAGCACCGAATCATCTTTCTCGACGTAAGGATTGAAGAAAATCGGATTGCGGCCGTTGTAGATCACCGCCTCGCGGCGTGCCCGCGTATAGCATTCCCGCACCGTGTCGAGCATCCACCCCGATGGCGCCACCAGATAAGCAAAGGAATCATGCAGATCGTCTTGCCCCTCGTGCATCCAGTCCAGACGAAACGCGGTGGGGCGGTATTCCAGACCGTGCAGATTGTCCATCCACGCGGTCTGCTGCGGTAACGGCACCTCGCCGAAGCTCACCAGTGTCACGCGCGCGCCGCGGCTCACCAGACCACTGACCAGTTCGCGGGTGTAGGTCCAGATACCGCTCAGGGTGTCCGTCGTTACCAGAATGTGCACAGAACCTGCCGGGAGCCGCCACGGGCGGAAGTTACTTGCTGGCATATTGTAGAGCGGAATTTTCAAAAACGTGGAAAGTTTTCTTGCTCACATCTCTACAGAATGAAAGACTTTGCACACGGTTGAGTCAGGCGGGAGCCTCCAGTTTTTCGCGCAGCTGCCGCGCCAGATCGTGAGCGGTTCTCAGCTTGTTCAGCACCGCGACTTCGAGGTTGGGCGAGCGCAGCGCGAGTTCGCAGGAAAGCAGCAGAGCGGTAATAGTATCGGCCAATTCGTTGCGAAAGTTTTCCTTTGCTCCTGCCCTGGCCAGCCTCAATTCATGCTGGCGTCGATGCAGCGCCCAGCGAAGCTCCCGGACTACCCTTTCGACTCCATTCACCGCGAAGTTGACATACACCGGGACCGCCAGGCCGATGTGTTGAAGCACGCTCTCGCTCCCCGCCGGTTCGGCCTCCAGAAACAATTGATCCACCAGAATTGCCGTATATTCGTGGGCTCGAAGCAGAGTGATTGCCTTACGGGTGGTTGGCGCTATATGTGAAGATTCGGCCAGCGTTTCCTGAATCGATGTTGCGCACTGGTCGCCTTTACCCGAAGGGGTAACGATGAGAATCATGCAGTTTCGTAGTGCAAGTTCACCGCCAACTCATTTTTGTTGAAAACAGAAGAGTTAAGTGGCACAGCGCAGGTTGAGCTTCCCGCAATGAAACTCGATCGCTGGCATCCGCTTAATCTTGGGAAGCGTACTCCTTTAACTTCCGGTAAAGCGTAGTCTTGCCAATTCCCAGCAGGCGGGCCGCCATCAGCTTGTCGCCGTTCAGCTGCGCAATGGTGCCAAGAATGGTGTGTTTCTCTAATTCGGCAATGGTAATGATCTTTGCCGCGCCGTCTCCGCCCGCTGGCATTCCGTCACGAACTCCGTGAATGGAAGAAGGCAGATCATTGACTTGAATGATCGGTCCGGTGGTGAATGCGCCCGCCCGCTCAAGGCAGTTCTCGAGCTCACGCACATTACCCGGCCAATCGTAGGCGAGTAGGGCTTTCATGGCTTCGTCGCTCAAAGAACGCTCCTGGCCAGAGGTGCGAGACAGCCTCTCGAGAAAATGGGCAGCCAGCAATGGAATGTCCTGGCGTCGTTCCCGCAGCGCCGGGATTCGCAGGCTGAGAACGTTGAGCCGGAAGTAAAGATCGCGGCGAAAACCGCCCTGCGCCACTGCCTGCTCCAGGTCGCGATTGGTAGCGGCCAGAATGCGTACATTGATGGGAATTCGCTTGGTGCTGCCCACCGGGCGGACCTCGCGTTCCTGAATGGCGCGCAGCAGCTTCGATTGCAAATCGACCGGCAGCTCGCCAATCTCATCCAGAAACACTGTTCCGCCTTCTGCAATCGCCAGCAAGCCATCACGCGACTGCACCGCCCCGGTAAACGCGCCCTTCACGTACCCAAACAGCTCGCTTTCAATAAGCGTCGGGACCAAAGAGCCACAGTCCACAGGGATGAAGGGCTTGGCGTGAAATGGCCCCGAGAAATGAATTGCCCGCGCCACCATTTCCTTACCGGTTCCGCTCTCTCCCAGGATCAGCACCGGATGATTGCTGTGCGCCGCCTTGGCGATGATGCGATAAAGCTTCTCCATTTCCGGCGCGCGGCCCACGATGCTTCCGAATCCCTGTTTCGACTTGATCTTCTCCCGCAACAGACGATTTTCGCTCTTAAGCTTCATATGGACTGA
>QHZY01000253.1 GCA_003224855.1 Acidobacteriota bacterium
GAAGCTCATCGGTGGTTATGGATTGAAATCTCAAATCACCTGACGTGAAATCTGAAATCACCTGCGGCTTAGTTCGCACTGTCCCACTCGGCCCCACTCCGATGAAATCATCAGCGTAAATTCGTTCTAGCGTGGCCGCATCCGCGTGGATCTGTGCTTGTATACGTTCGTTGTCCAGTTTCCTGATGACCTGCTCAACGATCCTTTTCGGATCCCTGATCGCGCCCTGCTCTTGTGCTGAGGCGATGGCCGCAGCCGAGAAAGCCAGGACGGCCATAGCGAATCTCCGTCTCATGAAGAGCCACTTTAAATGATTGCACTTAGAATGCCTAGTCGAAGGCCATCTCCGGAGCAATGAGTGTAAACGCCTGATTACGCCATTTATTCCGCTTGTTGTACCCCGTTGTTGGTGAAATGGCGATTTTGCAACAGTAAGGAATTGGCCTTACCCAAATTCTGAGTGGCTCGACGACCAAATCAGGGCAGAAGTTTCGCTTGGCAACAATGAAGCAAAAATACCTACATAGTCGGATACTTGCCCAAGAAAATGAGAATGAAGTCGATTGTATCGCCGATCCCATGGGCAATTATTGGAACCGAGAGGTTCCGGCCTGTGCGTAGATAGATGATTCCGAGGAGCAGGCCGGTGAGCCCTTCATCGAGAATCCCGGTGATTCCCTGATAAGCGTGGGCAAGGCCGAACCCGACGTGCACAACGATAAGGCTGATGATCCAGGCCCGGCGCGTGCGTCCGAAAAAATCGGCGACCCGGTTCATGAGGTACCCACGGTAAACCATTTCCTCGCCGAATGCTGCCAATGTCCAAGTGAGCCCGAGGAAGATGAGCGTAAGCCTAATGTTTCCGATTAGGTCACGGAAGTCTTCGAGGTTGGGATTCTTGTGCAGAACATGTATCAAAAATGGCTGGCTGACGAAGAGTTGGAACGCTTCGAGAATCAATCCAGCGAGCAGACCAGTGGCTAGCGTGGCACCCCAGCTCTTGTAACGGGTGAGCCCAATGGATTGCCAGGTTACTCGTCGGACGCGGAGGCTGATCCACGCGAAAACGAAAAGAAACGGAGTCTTACTAAAGGGAATGAGATGGCGCGCATCAGCGACGAAGATGAGGGCGACAACAATCAATTCGCCAACGATGAGCCACCGGCTCTGGCGCCACTCCGAATGCTGGACGGAAACCATGGCCGCTCATTATGCCCCAACTAAACTGTTGTAATCAGGCGTGGGTGTTGAAAAAGTCACGTCGATTAGCAGGATGCGATTCAGCAGAAGCATGTTAGAAGGAAGCATTCGTCCATGCTCTGTTTGATTCCGATCGTCGGAGGCCTGCTGATCATGATGGGGCAACACGACCGTTCCGAAGCGCTGTTCTACTACTTCCGCCTGGAAGATCAAGTTCCCGAGAACCATCTGCTTCGGCTGATCGAGAAGCACATCAGTTTTGAGTTTGTGCGCGAGCGATTGAGAAACAGCTACAGCGAGACCGGACGCCCTTCGATTGATCCCGAGCTGCTGCTGCGCATTCTACTAATCGGCTATTTGTACAGCATCACCAGCGAACGGAAACTGGTGGAGGAACTGCGCATGCATTTGGCGTGGCGCTGGTTCACGGGTCTGGGCTTCGATCAGGAGATCCCGCATCACTCTACGTTTTCGAAAAACCGGCATGGACGGTTTGAGGAATCGAAGCTGTTCGAGGAACTGTTCGAGCAGATCGTGAAGCAGTGTGTGGAAGTGGGACTGGTGCAGGGCCAGCACCTGTCGGTCGATGGGAGCTTCGTGGAGGCGAATGCTTCAAAGGAAAGCCGCATTCCGCGTGAGCAGTTAGCGGAAGCGGCACAGGTAAACCAAACCGTGCGCCAGTACTTGGTCGAACTGGAGCAGCAGAACCCAACCGAAGAGCCGGTGCATCAGCAAGAGCAAGTGTCGACCACGGATCCAGATTCCACCTACGCGACCAAGGGCGGCACGTCGGCCCGGCTGGGGTATTACGACAACTACCTGGTGGACAACCACAGTTGCGTGATCGTGGGAGTGCAGGCGACGGCAGCACGCATGAGTCAGGAGACGGTCGCGGCGCAAGACATGCTCACCCGTTTCAGCGCATGGCAAGGAGGAGAGCCATGGTCGGTAGCAGCCGACGCCACCTATGGCAACGGCGAGTTTCTGCAATGGTTGCTGGATCGCGGCATCACGCCTTATATGCGTACCCGAGACAGCGCCTTGAGAAAGAACAATCCCGGGTATGGCCCCGAACGATTTACTTATCTGCCGGAGAGCAACAGCTACCGTTGTCCCGCAGGCGAGCAACTGAACTATGTTGGCCTGAACGTTCGCAACCGCGCCCATGCCTATATCGGCAGCGCCAAACGTTGCGGAGCGTGCTCACAAAAAGCACAATGCACGAGCGGACGGTACAAATATCTGGCTATCCACGTCCATGAGTCGGCACGACAGCGCGCACGAGAGTTGGCCAACACACCAGAGTTTTGCCAAGCACAACGAGAGCGCAAGAAAGTCGAGGCCTTGTTTGCGGAACTGAAGAATCACATCGGGCTGCGCCGTTTGCGTTTACGACGCATAAAGTTCGTTCGGGAACAGTTCTTCCTGGCAGCGACGGCGCAAAACATCAAGCGATTGGTGCGATACCTCAGCGAATCGGTAACGCCTGCTCCGGCAGCCACCACTTGAGGCGAGAAAGAAAGGCTCGTAGCGACTACCCCATAGCCCCAAAGGCGTTTCTATCAAGAGTTTTTCAACACC
>QHZY01000245.1 GCA_003224855.1 Acidobacteriota bacterium
CGAAGCACGGATGTTTCTCGATGGCCGCATGCTGACCACTGCCGTCGATCCTCCCGCGGCCAGCATCGCCCGTTATGATCTCGATCGTGCCCTTTGGTCATCGGCCGTCGAGGCGGGCGTGGAAGCAAAGCAGGAGACAACTGTTCAGCAGGTTGAGCGCGATGGCCAAGCCTTCCACCTGGCGAGTTCAGCCGGGGCATTTGCTGCACGCGCCGTTATCAATGCCAGCGGAAGATGGTCGAACCTGACTCGCGCTTCTTTCTCGGCATCCGAGCGCTGGATTGGCATCAAGTCGCACTTTGCCGAGTCCATTCCTCCCCAGTCAGTTGATTTGTACTTCTTTAAGGGCGGCTATTGCGGCGTGCAACCTGTGGCTCCCGGCGAGATCAACGCCTGCGCCATGGTGAAACCCGAAGTCGCCACCAGCCTGCCTCAAGTCATGGCTTGCCATCCAGAACTTCTGGCGCGTAGTCGCGGGTGGGAACCCATTGGCATTCCGGTTAACACTTCGCCACTGATCTTTCGTGAACCGGAACCGGAGCGTGACGGGGTATGGATGGCGGGCGACGCTGCCGGTTTTGTCGATCCCTTTGTCGGTGATGGAATCTCTCTGGCGCTGCGCAGCGGCGCCATGGCGGCACGCTGCCTGCAATTATTTTTTCGTGGGGAACAGAGCCTGCCGCAAGCCAGCGCAGTTTACTCCGAACGTTACGGGCGAGAACTTTCGCCGGTTTTTCGTAACTCTTCCGGAGTACGCCGCCTGCTCGGATTGCCGCGCGCAATTCGCAAATCAGTGATGTTCTTCCTGCAGAAGACACCCGCCGCTTCGAAATATCTCATACGGAAAACCCGCTAAGGCTAGCGGACTACCAGCACTTCTCTGACATTGTCGCGGGCTAGGAAAAATTTGATGGAAGCGAAGTCGCGGAACAAATTTTCGATATGACGGTTGTTGAACACCCGCTGCAGGCGGAAACCGTGATTGGCAGCGTTGCCGTTGCGGCCCTCTTTGCGCGGTTCAATATGCTGCATCTCCAGCGTGTCCGGGCTAACGATGTGAAACCGATAGCAGGGTGCGTCCGGTCCGGCTTCTTTGGTGTGCGCTCGAATCCTTGATGGCCAGCGACGGCTCGGTCGAGGCCTCCAACAGGTCTTCCGAATAGATCCTGTGACCCCGTTCGGTACAGTAACGTATATTCGCCGGAGAAGTAGACCCCAGGTCGAGCACGCAGATGGTTTCTTCCGAATTCAGCGTCTTGGCCAGCTCGCCCATCCCGCTCGACTTGCGATTCAGGCGCCTCGCTGCCGCAGACGCGATTGCACCCTGAGGCGGGGCCGTTGTCCCACGAAATAGTTTCATCAACTTTTAAGTGAACCGCGGGCTTATAGGTGCCGGCGGATATTCAAAACATAATCATTTTAACGCGGAAACGCGGCCAAAACCGTTACCGAAGTATTTGGCTGGTTAGATTTGTAAACGTAGGCCTTTATGAGCGTTAGCCAGGGCTAGGCCTTGGTAAGTGCCGAATCGGCGGCCTGTGCAGTGGTTTGTGTCTGGGCGGCATTAGCCGCTCTGGCCGCCTCGGGCTTGGAAGCAGCATCTCTCTGTATTTCCACTTTGCCTTTGAAATAGGCCCCGTCTTCAATCGCGATTCGCTGCGCGATGATGTCGCCCGTGACCATGCCTGTCTTTTTCAGTTCCACGCGATCTGCGGCCCTCAGGTCCCCATCCAGAGTCCCATGTATCACGATTTTTCCCGCGTTCACTCCAGCCTGTACTTTACCGTTTGGACCCACGACCAGGCTGTTCTTCTGCAACTCAATCTTGCCTTCGATCCGGCCATCGATGTAGAGATCTTCATTGCCGCTAAGTTCACCCTTTATTACCAGTGTCTTGCCGATGCGAGCGGCTTCCGTGGTTCGGTTCGGATCCATAGTTTCACCTCATGGGCTGCGTGCAGAAACGAGTGGCGGGTCTATCTTGATGGTTCGCCTGTTCTGCCACTATAACCCAGCGCTATCAGGGTATCAATCGTAAGACGGCGGCCATTCCTGTGACCTCTTGTGCAACAAATTCACCAGCTGCGTCCGTCTAACTGGACGCGGGTAAAGCGCGAAGGATAGAGTCGAACTGTGAGTTGCAGGCTTGCGTTGAACTTTGTGATGTTTCTGGCGCTGTTTTTCCTGGCCCTCAGCGCTGCCGCCGAACTCACGCCTGCGTCACCACAGCAGCTGGTTCGGGAAACGGTGGAGAACGAACTGAAGCCCGATTCCGATCTAAAGTTCATGTTCCGCGATCATAAGCAGACACCTCACGGCTCCTCGACCAAGCTCATGGTGCAGACCACAGAAGCTATGGCCGGCGTGGTGATCGCTTATGACGGCCATCCGCTGAACCAGCAGCAGCGCCAGGCAGAGCTCGCCAGAAATCAACGTTTCATTCATGATCCGGAGGAGCTTCGAAAGAAGCGTAAACAGGAGAAAGAGAACGAGGACCGCATCAGCCGGATTATGAAAGCGCTTCCCGATGCCTTTTTATACGAATACGACGGAGCGGAGCCGGGAAGAAAAGGTATTGGAGAAGCCGGTGTCGAATTGACTCGACTGCGTTTCCGCCCCAATCCGAAATATAATCCGCCCTCGCGCGTTGAACAGGTGCTCACCGCCATGACCGGATCCATGTTGATCGATCCGCGCAAAAAACGCCTGGCCAGGATTGATGGGACTTTGAGCCATGATGTGGCGTTCGGATGGGGCATCTTCGGTCACCTCGACAAAGGCGGGCATTTTCTGGTCGAGCAGGGCGAAGTGGACGGCAATCACTGGGAAATTACCCGCACCGATCTTGCAATCACCGGCAAAATACTTCTGTTCAAGAGCATCAGGTTCGAATCGTCAGAAGTGTTCAGCGACTTCCGCCAAGTCCCGCGAAATCTCACCTTCGCGCAAGGACTGCAGATGCTGGCCAAAGAAGCACAAAGCGCGAATAATCCCATCGCGCCCGCCTGCTGCGAAGCCGCTAAATGACCTCACGCCCTACACCTGTCCAGCTTCCAGCGTTTCTTTTCGCACCGTCAGCTTCTCAATCAGATCTTCCCTTACGCTATATCCTGTGCCCGCATCATTGCTGATTGGAATTGTCCCCTCTCCCACCCGTCCAACTTTTATATTGATAATCCGACAAGCGCCGGTCTCAACCGCGGCACAGGCATCGCGCGCGCTGCGGATCGATTCATCCAGACAGATGTCGGTCTTCAGCTTTTTCTGCAGGCGCGCGTGATAGTAAAGATCATCGCCCCACAACGGCTGCTCAATCATCAGCAGCTTGAACTGATCGAAAGCCTGCAGGTGGTTGACGTCATCCATGGTGTAGGCCGAGTTCGCATCGCAGCTCAACAGAATATCTGGCCAGCGCGCCCGCACCCTTTCCAGCACATCCAGGTCCCAACCCGGTTTTACTTTCAATTTGATTCTGCGATATCCGGCGCCAACTTCGGCTTCTACTTTTCCCATCAGTTGCTCGATCGAATCCTGGATCCCGATCGACACCCCGCACTGAATTTCAGGCAAAACGCCCCCCAGCAGTTTCCACAGCGGCTGCTTCTTGAGCTGCGCTTCCAGGTCCCACACTGCATTCTCGATCGCTGCCTTGGCCATGCGGTGCTCGCGCACCTTCGCCATCAGCGGAACCGTTTCCGCCCCTGATTGCAGATCGCGTCCAAGCACCGCCGGCGCCAGGTGATGCTTGATAGTCGGCCAGGCTGTCTCAATCCACTCTGAGCTGTAATAAGGGTCTTCTGCCGCCACGCACTCCGCCCAACCGCTAACCCCGTTGGCGTGCACAGTCAATAAAAGGATGCGACGGCTGTAAATGCGGCCAAAGCTCGTCTCAAAAAAATGGACGAGCGGCATCTGAATTTCGCGGAGAGTGATCGCGTCAATTTTCATGATGTAGAGCGGAGAACGAAGCTCCTGATTGAATCACAACTTCCTCTAGAGCGAAAGCGGTTCTTCCCACCGGCCCAGCAAAAATTTGCCGTTCCCATGCGGATCTCGCTCATAACCGATTACCGCCAGCCCTCGTTTGAAAGCGTTGATAAAGAGCTCGCGGTTTTGGTTTTGCACTGCCATAGCGCGGCCGCGAGTTTCCGCCGCAGCCTTCCACGTATAGACCTCCGCCGGCACAGGAATATTGCTTTCGATCTTCGCCGGGGGCAGCTGGCCGGTGTTAAGTAATTGTCCAACGCGGTCGGACTTAAGCCACCATTCCGCAACCAAGCGGTCGGTCGGCAGACCACCCTGCAGAGTCGATGAAGTTACCCCATACTGATCAAGGTTGTAGCGCCTCGCAATTGCGCCCAGCCGTTCAATATTCAGGTAAGCGTTCTTGATCTCCAGAGGATCGAACGTCCATTCCATCAAATCAAACCCGCGTGAAATCGCCTCCTCTCTTTGAAACAACTTGAGCCGTCGCCCTAACCCGGCATTACGGGAGTCCTCGCGTACCGCCAGCATCTGCGAATGAAGGTAGCTATGCCGGTTGCGAGAGCCAGGAATCGCCAGCGCGAAACCGATCAGGTCATCGCCCTGAAAAGCCCCAATCGCCTGTCCGCCGACCTTCTCCGCAATCGCGAAAATGCGCAGCGGAATCAAATCTCGTTCGCTGAAATTCCATACCTTCTGCTGCAATGCCACACAGGCTCGCATTTCATCGAGCGTCGCGCATTTGCGAATGACTACCGGATCAGCTCTCACGCCCGACCCTATCCCTGTTGTTTGGCCTGCTGCCACAGCAACTCCAGTTCCTCCATGCTTGCCTGCTCCGGTTTTTTTCCTGTCCGGCTGAGTCGTTCTTCGATCCATCCAAATCGCTGCCGAAACTTGCGATTGGTCTTGCGCAGCGCTGATTCAGGATCCAGGGACAGCCAACGTGCAATATTTACCAGCACAAACAGCATGTCCCCAACTTCTTCCTCCAGCGCTTCCCTCGCGGTCTCATCAATGTTGGTTCGTCCAGATCCGGCAACGCCATGTCTACGCGGACTGGGCAGTGGCGCAGGTACTTTCGCCAGTTCCTGCTGGAGCTCTCCAGTCTCCTCCCGCAGCTTTTCGAGCAGGCCTTCTAAATTTGCCCAGTCAAACCCGACACTCGAGGCTTTCGCGCTCAGTTTATGTGCTTCCAGCAGCGCCGGCATGGCCTTTGAAATGCCGGCCAGCAGAGACCGTGGATGGTCCGCTTCGGGGTGCTCTCTTTTCCGCTCCTCAGCTTTCAGCGCATCCCAGTTGCGCAGCACCTCAGAAGAGGTCTCCGCCTTCACATCCCCAAAAACGTGCGGATGACGTTCGATCAACTTCTGCGATAGCCGATCCAGAACATCATCGATCGAAAATGAATTCTGCTCTTGGGCCATTTCCGAAAAAAACAGCACCTGCAGCAGCAGATCGCCTAGCTCTCCCTCAAGTTCCTTCCAATCACGGTTATCAATCGCCTCAAAAACTTCGTAGGTTTCCTCGAGGGTGTAGGGCTTGATAGAGTCAAAGGTCTGCTCGCGGTCCCACGGGCAACCGCCGGGCGCGCGCAGGCGGGCCATGATCGATACCGCACGTTCGAAGCGTTCTCCGGTGCCGGGCATGAGTCTTCAATTTAAATGAGCAAAGCAGGAACGGGCAACGCATGAAGGATTTGACGCGAGTGCCGCAGGATGGAGCAGGCATGGACCTGGCCGTAATCGGCGGCGGCATTAACGGTGTGGCCATC
>QHZY01000246.1 GCA_003224855.1 Acidobacteriota bacterium
CTTAAAGGCTCAGACCGCAGGATCTGAAGCGGTCTGATGCGGACGGAAGCGGCGGGCACGCAGTTATTCTAACAAGCTTGATCGGGGAGTCTTGAGAACGCCGGAATCGGTATAATTCAGCGCTGCGCCAGGCCGCTGAATTCTGGAGAACTCATGCACAGATTTGCCGCACTTTGCGGAATGCTCGTATGGTTCGCGCTGGTCCTATCCTTTGCCCAGCAGCAAACGTCCACGGAACAAAATGCTGAGAAAAAAACCGGCAAGCACGAAGAAACCGCCAGAGCGCAGGAGAAAGAAAAGACTCCGAGCGAGCCAGCCGAAAAGCGGGCCGAGAATCCGGAAAATGCGTCTTCTCCGCATGATAAACAGCCCGCCAAGGACGAGCACTGGGACGTAAGCGAGGTTCCCCCGTCGGCCACTCATCATCAGATCACACTGAATGGCAGGATTTTGAGGTACACGGCAACTGCCGGCCGGCTACCGATCAAGCGTGATGATGGAAAAATCGAAGCGGAAATGTTTTTTGTCGCTTACACGCTCGATGGTCAGGACTCTGCCCGTCGTCCGTTAACTTTCGCGTTTAACGGAGGCCCAGGCTCAGCATCAATTTGGCTGCACATGGGGGCGCTCGGACCGCGCCGGGTGGTGCTGAGGCCGGATGGCTTCCTGCCTCCTGCGCCGTATCACATTGAAGATAATCGCTACACCCTGCTCGACAGCAGTGATCTGGTGCTGGTGGATGCCATCGGAACCGGATTCAGTCGCGCCGCCGATGCTGAACTTTCCAAGAAATACTGGGGCTTAAAAGGTGACATTGATTCGTTCAGCGAGTTCATTCGCTTGTACATCACGCGCAACGAGCGCTGGAATTCGCCACTGTTTCTGTTCGGCGAAAGCTATGGCACCACGCGGGCGGCCGGAGTAGCAGGCAATCTGGCCGGGCAGGGGATTTCTTTCAACGGAATCACCTTGCTCTCGATGGCGTTGACGTTCCAGACCCTGGTCGATAACCGATCGAATGATGAACCTTATGTTCTGCTGATTCCTTCATTCGCCTCAGCCGCTTGGTTTCACAAGAAATTACCCGCGGATCTCATGGCTGACGCCGACAAGGCGAGGCAGGAAGCTGCCCGCTGGGCAGTCACCGATTACGCTCAAGCTCTGGCTAAGGGCGATTCCTTATCTGCTGAGTTTATGATCCCACTGAAGCCTCTATCCTGCCGCCTTTTACTTCGGTATACAACCAGTACGTGCGGGCCGAACTTGGCTACCAGACGGACTTGCCCTATCACACCGTTATCAGCGACCCGCAGTTCGAGGAAAAATGGGAATGGGGCCAGGGAATCAATGGATTTCCGGATACCGCGACCGCTCTGCGACAGGCAATGGTGAAAAATTCATATCTCAAAATTATGGTGATGGAAGGCTTCTATGACCTGGCGACGCCATACTTTGCCGCAGATTACACAGTGGATCATCTGAACCTCGGT
This sequence comes from Acidobacteriota bacterium, assembly GCA_003224855.1. GTDB lineage: Bacteria > Acidobacteriota > Terriglobia > Terriglobales > Acidobacteriaceae > Gp1-AA142. The sequence goes on from QHZY01000246.1 coordinate 1,491, forward strand.
TCCGCTTATCAAAAGAACATCTCGAAGGCGACCTACGAAGCCGGCCACATGGTTTACTTGCCCATGGATGAACTCAAGAAGATGAAGGGAGATGAGGCGCAATTCATCACGCGCTCGATGCAGCAATAATCAAGGCCAATGGCGCTAATGTGAAGAAAGATCATTTCATTGTGGTTGGACTGGGTGAGTTGTTGTGGGACATTTTTCCCTCCGGCAAACAGCTGGGCGGGGCTCCAGCCAACTTCGCCTATGTAACCAGTGTGCTGGGCGACCGCGGGCTGGTGGCGAGCCGGGTTGGTGGGGACGAACTTGGAAATGAGACCCAAGATAAGCTTCAGGCACTCGGGCTTGAATGCACGAATGTTCAGAAGGACTCGGACCATCCGACGGGCACGGTGCAGGTATGCGTAGATTCTGCCGGCCAGCCGCGGTTCCAGATCACAGAGTCGACGGCCTGGGATTTTCTCCAGTGGACCGAGGAATACAGGCAGCTTGCGTTCGAAACAGACGCGGTGTGCTTCGGATCTCTGGCGCAACGTTCGCCGCAATCGAGAGAAACGATACGGCAGTTTCTGGCTGCGACGCCTGCGAACGCTGCGAGAGTGTTCGACGTAAATCTGCGGCAAAGTTTTTTCTCTGCAGATATCGTCCGCCAGTCAATGCATATCGCCAACATGGTGAAACTGAATCATGAGGAACTGCCGCGAGTGATGGGATTAGTGGGGCTCGCCTCTACGGATATGCACTCCGCTATGCACGGCATAATGCGGCACTTCGACCTGCAGCTGATTTGCGTGACCCGGGGTGAAAACGGCAGCGTACTTCGCACTGCGGAGGCGGTCGATGAACATCCGGGGTTGCAGGTACCGGTAAAGGACACAGTCGGAGCAGGGGATGCGTTCACCGCTGGGCTGCTGCACTGCTTTCTGCGCGGGACTTCGCTGAAGACCATGAACGCGGTCGCGAACCAGATGGGTGCGTGGGTGGCAGGGCACCAGGGAGCAACTCCGCCTCGAGCCAGTGCTCCGCTCACAAACCTAGTTACAGATCGAGCTTCGTGAGGAAGTTAACGATCTGCTGTTCCGCCCATCTTCCGTCATAGCCATTGGGCGAAGCCAGGAAAGAGCAGTGCCCGCCATCTTCGGTTTCAACAAAATTGATGTTGGCGTTGGCTTCAATTTTGCTTCGGGTCTGGGGCAGAATGCGGATAAAAGGATCGTTGGCTGCATTCAGAATCAGAGTGGGCACAGCCACACGATCTATGACATTGGCTGCGGCAGATCGAGCGTAATAGTCCGAGGCGCCGGCAAAGCCGCAGTAGTACGCGGTTACGCGGTCATCAAAGTCCCGCAAGCTTGCCAAATTCCTCAAACGCGAAAGATCGAAGCTGCCAGGAAACAATCGCGCCTTTTCGCGCATGCGCCGGCGAAGCTTCCACAGAAAGTATTGCTCGTATAGCCAATTGCCGGGTGAGTGCAGGGCGTCTGCCGAGGCGGCAAGGTCGAGAGCGGGACAGACTGCGGCGACAGCCCTGAATTCCCGCGGCCCGGAAGTTCCCCACTCGCCCGCGAGTTTCAGAACCAGGTTGCCGCCCATGGAAAAACCTACCAGCGCAAGTTTTGAAATTCTGTGTGATTGGATCAGGTGACTGGCAACCGCAGCTACATCCTGTGAGCGTCCTGAGTGGTACAGCGTAGGCGCGCAATCATCCATGCCGCCGCAATTGCGCTGGTTCATGCGGACTACGCTCATGCCGGCTGCGAGCCCTTTGCTGGCAATGCCCAGCATGTACTGAGAGTCGCTCGAGCCCTCCAGACCATGCACAACAAGAACGGTCAATGCACGCGCGCGATCGGCTTGCCAGTGACATTGGCAGAGAACACTCACCCCCGGTTCCACTTCAACCTGGCTCTCTTCCGCCGTCGGGAGCGTGATCTTGCGCTGCAGGAGAAAACTCGCAATGGTCTGGCGATGGCCGCCCCTCAGCCCTCGCCTAGCCCGAAAGCTATCTATTGTTTTCTCGCTCACTCAGTTTCATTCTAAAATACATGGTTGATAGCCCGAGCGGGAGTTGATCATGCCGATTTTTGAGTACCTGTGTGAAAACTGCGATCATGAATTTGAAGCACTGGTCTATGGAAAACAGAAAGCCGAATGCCCGAAGTGTCATGGGAAGAAATTGAAAACCCAGCTCTCGGTCTTTGCCGTATCCGCTAAAGGAACATCGTCAATGGCTGTTTCGAGTGGCGGCGCATGTGGCAGCTGTGGCGATCCACGTGGCCCCGGCTCATGCTCCATGCCGGACCTGGA
>QHZY01000247.1 GCA_003224855.1 Acidobacteriota bacterium
CTCCGGTCTGGCCTTCCACTACCGCCACCGATAATGCCGCCTGGTTGGATCCTGAGCTGCGCGCGCTCTTGAAAAGAAGCGCTCCGTTCTGCTCATTTTCGCAGTCAACCACGATCGCGTCGAAGCGTTGGGAAGAGATCTTTTTAACCGCTGCAAACGGCTCGGGCCTGGCATCGACACTGAACTCCAGTTCCGCCAGAATCTGGCTTAAAACTCGAGCTGCCTTCTCATCAGGGCAGAATAAGAGCGCTGAGTAACCCATAGCGCAATCGTAGTACAGCGGTATAGGCCAGCAAGTTACTGCGGTAATTGCTGGGATACCATCCTGGGTTGCGAACTCAACTAATTTTTTGTTGGCTAACCACGAGAATTCCTCAAGGCCGATTCAGGCGGAGGATAGGGCAGCGAATTGCTGATTTCTGAGATCTCTGCGGGTGGATAATCCGGGAACGGCAGTTGCTTTCCCTGGCGCCATTGTTCCACCTGCCGTATTGCGTGGCTCGCTCTGTCCCGATCCAGGCCCGCATCCCTTCCCAGATACAACGTCCTGGACGGAAATGCCAGCTCGGTTCCCGAGCTCTCGATAATATCCATGATCCGCAGTAGAAGGTCTTCACGGATCGCGAGGAAGTCGGCGAAGTCGCGAGTCAAAATGTAGGAAAAGATCTCGAGCGTCAGTGCGCCCTCTTCAAATCCCACGAAACGAATGCGCGCTCCTTCGGTCTCCACCTTGGGATGCTCATAAAGAAGCTTTCGCACCTCCGCCAGCAGGTAGCGAACCTGGTCAGGAGATGTCTCCAACCGCACTCGGATATTGGTATTAAACAGTACCTTGTCGCGCCGGCTGAAGTTTTCTATGTTCATGGTGGCCAGTGACCCGTTGGGAATAGAAAGCTCGGTCCGCTCAGGAGTGCGAATTCGAGTGGAGCGCAGGCTGATGTCTTCCACCGTGCCGATGCGATCACCAAAGCGGCAGGTTTCACCCACCCGAATAGCTTCATCGCCCAGCACTGAAACTCCCCCGAAGAGGTTCTCGAGTGTCTTTTGGGCGGCGAACGCAATGGCAATTCCACCAATGCCGAGTCCGGCCAGCGCGGTGCTCATGTTGAAACCAAGCGTGCTCAACACCGCGAATACGCCGACGATCACCAGCGCAGCCTTCAGAATGCGCTCTCCCAATAGCATCAGGGAGCCGGTGCCCATTCGGCCTGACATAATTGCGCGCTCACGCCCCCGCCGCATAACCTGGCGCAGAATGCACCACGCCAGCCAGGTGACTGCGATTACGAAGAACACCCCTGCGACCTGTTGGTAGTAGTGGCGCTGCAGAAGCGGCAAACGAATGCGGCGAACGATGATCGAATGCGAGATCACGGCCAGCAGCAGCCACAGCGGGCGCGAAGCATTGCTCCAATCCCGCAGCCGGTGATCCCGGCGCCTCGCCCAGAGAACGCGGGGAATGCGCAACAGCTTCAGCAGTAACCAGCCGATCAGGGCCGCGATCGGCAATCCGATGATCATGGCCAGCCATTGCCAGTATGGAAGCCCGAGCAGCTCATTCTTTATGAGCACAGCCGGCAGGTGCATTTGTACCTGCGCGGCCTGCACCTGGTCGTAAAGCTCCGGCACTCTCGCCAGTGTATCGGCGGAAATCAGCCAGATCCTCGCCCCGGAAGGATCGGGCACGCGCACCAGTGTCAGTTCCGCTTCGACATCCCCTGCGATCAGGGCACCCACGTGCTGGCGATCAAACGGCACGCCATCCTGCGGCGTGCCCTCGGGTTTATTGCTGATATTGCGGAGATTGCCGCTGAACCCGCGATCAATCACTACTTTGAGTCTGGAGGCGATGTCCTCGCCCTGCGATTGACGTCGCGTCGCCGAGAGCTGCAGATATTGCGCGGCAGTCGCATTGTTGCCGGCCTGCGCGGCCTGTAGAAATCCGTACAGGCTGCCACTGGGAGTTTCCCTTCCGAGGGGATCAGGCTGAGGAGAGGGTACGGTCGTGACACTGGGCAGCACCGGCGATATCTGGGCAGCGCACGCCAGAGGCAATAGAACACAAAGGATCAAAACAAAGCGTTTTAGAAACAGAACCATGATTTATCTCCGCCGGAACCTGGGCCAGATAACGCGACTAACAGTGCTGAATTGTTCTTGCGCTCTTCGCCCGTTGCGAATCCTTTGCGTTGTTTGCGTTCAAGTTATCGCTGAGAACGTTTCGCCACAGCTTGGGGGTTGCAGCCAGTTTACTTTTAATCGCGCTTAGGCCGATAGATGTGAGTGCTGGTTCCGAAGAACACTTCGGCAGATTCCATTATGGTTTCAGATAGGGTGGGATGGGGATGGATGGTGAGCGCGACGTCTTTGGCCAGGGCGGCCATCTCAATGGCCAGCACGCCCTCCGAAATCAATTCGCCTGCCCCCGCGCCCGCGATCCCGACGCCGAGCACACGCTC
>QHZY01000012.1 GCA_003224855.1 Acidobacteriota bacterium
GTATCAGGCGGGAACGCTTTCCGGAAATCCCCTGGCCATGGCTGCCGGACTCGCCACCCTCAAGCAGTTGCGAGATGCGAAAGGCGAAATCTATCCGCAGCTCGAAAAATACAGCGCCCAACTGGTGGCAGGAGTGCTCAAAGCCGCCAAAGATGCCGGTATTCCTCTTTCCGCGAATCGGGTGGGCTCGATGTTTACCTGGTTCTTTACCGAAGGGCCGATTGCGGATTGGGATTCAGCTGCCAGATCGGACACGGAAGCTTTCGCCAAATTCTTCCGGGCAATGCTTGGGCACGGCATCTATCTTCCGCCCTCGCAATTCGAAGCTGCATTCCTGAGCGCCGCGCACAAAACAAGTGATATCGAGAAAACCATCAGCGCGGCCAAGGCTGCGTTTGCGGTATTGCGAAAGAGCCGCACCGCTGGCCAGGGCTAAGTTCAGATCTTCTCAGCATCCATCATCTGCGGAATAGTTACGAACTCACGGCCCTGCTGTTGGTATCGACGGATGATGCGATCGGTAACAGCCACAGTATGCGAGCGGTCTGTACCCATTTCCAAATGGCCGCCGTCGTGCAGCAGAATGACATCGCCGCCGCGCATTTGGCGCGTCACTTTACGCTCGATTTCGTCAACTGATTTCGCGTTCCAGTCATAACCGGTTACGTTCCACATGATTGGTTGAAGGCCCAGTTTACGCGCGATACGGAAAACCTCTGGGCGGCGGCCGCCAAAAGGCGGACGAAAGATGGTGGCTGAAACCCCAAGAGCATCTTGCATCGCGCCCTGGCAGTCGGCGAGTTGTCTGCGAATAGTTGACGCCGATTTGAAAATCAGCAAGGGGTGGCTGAACGTATGATTGCCTACGGCGTGTCCGGCTTCGAGCACTGCCCGCGCAATCTCCGGACGCTGGCACACGAACTCACCAATCATGAAAAACGTTGCTTTCACATTGTGGCGCGCCAGCACTTCCAGAAGCTGCAATGTGTAAGGATCATTAGGGCCATCATCATAGGTGAGGGCAACTTTCTTTGACCCGCGCGACAGTCTATGAAAGTTCCTGCCATACCACTGCCCGGTTGGCGCCATGCTCTGATATCCGGCAGCGGAAGCGGCCACGGCAATTCCAATGCCTGCCAGGTAAGCACCCATGGTTTGGGGATTTTAACTGATGGCCCCTTGATGCTTTGAGTCCAGCGGGAAACCCTGGATTACAATGAGGCGTAACCTGTGCATTCGCCGTACGGAGCTCCCCATAAACAATGCATCTTTCGTCCCAATGGCAGCAGGTTCTGATCGCGATGCTGGATATCGCCCTGGTTGCGATCATCATCTACGAACTGCTCAGCCTGATACGCGGGACCCGCGCCGCCTACATGCTGATCGGCGTGGCTGCTGTCGGTCTTGCGTTTTATCTTGCGGGATTAAGCGATCTGCACACTTTAAATTGGGTGCTTACCACGTTACTGCCTTACGCGGTATTCGCGCTGATCGTAGTTTTCGCCGGCGAGATTCGCCAGGCCCTGGCCCGGCTCGGGCGGCGGCTTACGCTTAGCCGCGCGGGCAGCGGCGAAAGCGATCCTTACGACGACATTGTCCTTGCCGCCAACCTGTTTTCCCAGAATCAGACCGGAGCGCTGATCATCATAGAGCGAGAGATTGGCTTGCGGACCTATATCGAGAGCGGAGTGCCCTTGGATGCGCAGCTCTCTTACGACCTGCTGGCCACCATCTTCCGTCCCAGCGCTCCTTTGCATGATGGAGCGGTCATCGTCCAGAAGAACCGTATCGCGGCCGCGGCCTGTTTTCTTCCACTCTCGATGAATCCGGTACTCTCCACTCAGCTTGGAACAAGGCATCGCGCCGGCATCGGCGTGACCGAAGAAACGGATGCCATTGCCGTGATTGCTTCCGAAGAAACTGGTGCCATCAGCCTGGCGGTGGGCGGGAAGATCGAGCGCGATTTAACGGTCGAGCAATTGCGCGAGCGCATGGGAGAGTTGCTGCACCGCTATGTGCCGCCGGCTGCATTGCCGACGCCCATCAGCGAAGATGCCGATGATAGTGAGATTCCGCACGAGGAATCACGGACCTTCCCGCGCGTGGACTCTCCATTGCCGGGAGGCGAGCGCTGATCATGCGCGACTTCTTTCGCCATAATCTGGGCTTAAAATTCATCTCTCTGGCTTTGGCGATCGGGTTGTGGCAGGTCGTACGGCACGATCCGGTGGGGGAGATCGCGCTCGACGTTCCCATAGAATTCCGCAACCTGCCCGAGAACATGGAGATCAGCACCGAAAATATTCCTCGCGCAGAGATAAGATTGCGCGGGCCGGAACGGCTGTTACGGAATCTGAGTCGCGCTGATGTGCATGCCAATGTTGACGTGCGCGGCTTGAGACCCGGCGAGCGAACGTTTGATTTAAATGGAGCGCAGATCAATCGGCCCCGCGGACTTGAAATCGTTCAGGTTGTGCCCAGTCAGTTTCGACTTGAGTTCGACTTCCGCGCTAACAAGAAAGTGGCGGTGCGTCCGCGAGTGATGGGCAATTTTGCACCAGGATATCGAATGGGAGAAATTCGAGTAGAGCCGTCGGAAGTCCTCATCACCGGTCCCCGCAAGCGTGTCGAGGCGATCGAGGCAGCCATCACTGACCCGATCGATGCCAGCGGCACCACCGTCCAAGCCACTTTTGTCCGCCATGCTTACGTTTCTGATCCACTGGTGCAGGTCAGCGACACCAATCCGGTGCGGGTCACGGTTATGATGGATAAAACCTCCGCCTCGGCGGAACAACACTGAAATTCCCGCTTACATGACTAATCCCGTGCGACAGCTCTTTGGAACTGACGGCATTCGTGGCATCGCCGGCGAGTTTCCGCTTACCCCGGAAAGCACCTTTCTGATCGGTTGCGCCCTGGGCCACGATCTCACCAAGAACGATCTCACCAAAAACCATCTCACCAAGAACCACCTCGCCAACCACACCAGGCAGCTGCGGGTTGTTATTGGCCAGGATACTCGCCACTCAAGCCAATGGATTGCAGACCGGGTAATGGCCGGCCTGGCCTCGGTGGGCGTCGAACCGCACAGCGCCGGCGTAATCACTACACCGGGCGTCGCCTACCTGGCCCGCTCACGTGGATACGCCGCGGGTGTGGTGATCTCAGCCTCCCATAATCCCTGGACAGACAACGGCATTAAGGTCTTTTCAGGCGATGGCTACAAACTTCCTGACGCCCGCGAAGCAACCATTGAAAAGGAAATCTTTTCTCAGCTCAAGCGCAAGGCGCCGGTTGGTTCCACTGGCCCGGTCGCCAGCCTGCCGGGCGAAGCAGAGTTGCGGCGCGAATATATCGATTGGCTGGCGCGCAATGTAAAAACCGATCTGCGCGGGATGCGCGTGCTGGTGGATTGCGCCCACGGAGCCGCCGCCGCCGAAGCGCCGGAACTGTTTAAACAATGCGGCGTACAGGCAGAAATCCTGAACGCATCTCCTGATGGCAAGAATATCAACGAGGGTTGCGGCGCGCTGCATCCGGAAACCCTGGCCCGTGCAATTTCAGAACGTCCGGCCGAGTTCGACCTTGGAATAACCTTCGACGGCGATGCCGATCGCGCACTATTCAGCGATGCCAGAGGCCAGGTTGTTAATGGAGACGCAGTGCTTCTTTTGGCTGCCCGCGAAATGCAGAGTCGAAACGCTCTGCCCGGCTTGACCGTGGTCGCCACCACCATGTCGAACATGGGCCTGGAGATCGCGCTGCGTAATTCAGGCATCAGCATGCTGCGCGCAAACGTCGGAGATAAATACGTATTGGAGCAGATGCTCAAGACCGGTGCTGCGCTCGGTGGCGAGCAGTCTGGTCACATCATCTTCCGCGATGGCGATACCACCACCGGCGATGGCCTGCTTACCGCGTTGCGGGTCATGCAGGTAATGGCGCGTTATAAAAAGCCGCTCCATGAACTGGTGGGAGATCTCAAGGTTTTCCCGCAGACTATCCAGAATGTCCGAGTCAAAGAGAAAATCCCGTTCGCCAGAATTCCTCAAGTTCAGAGCGCGATTACGGATGCCGAGCGCGAACTGGATGGTAACGGTCGCGTGGTAGTGCGCTATTCCGGGACAGAGGCCTTGGCCCGGGTCATGGTAGAAGCCGAGGATCCGGAGAAAATGCGAGCGCTCACCCATCAGATCGCGCAGGCCATCCGCGAAGCCCTCGGCGCATAGCCCTCATAACTCGTTCGTTCAATTACCAAAGTCATCTTGGGCGATGTAACGATCCGGAGCATGATATTGCGTGTCTCTCTACTCCGGACGTGAAGAATGAATATTGACGACCTGCTTCGTATCGCCATGGAGCGCCGCGCCTCGGACTTGCACCTGAAAGTCGGGAACTACCCACATCTTCGTATTGATGGTGAATTGGCGCCGCTAACCGACCAGCCGCGCGTGAGCGCGGAAGATATGCTCACCATGGCGTTCAGCATGATGTCGGCCCGCCAGAAGCAGAAGTTCAAAGAAACCACTGAAATCGACATGGCATACGGCGTCGCAGGCCTGGGACGTTTCCGTGTGAACGTTTTCCAGCAGCGCGGCAATGTGGGTCTTGTGCTTCGCGTCATTCCCACCAAAATTCGCGCATTGGATGAACTCTATCTTCCCAAAATCGTCGAACAGGTCTGCGAAATGCCTCGCGGCTTGATACTGGTCACGGGCGTGACCGGTTCCGGCAAATCGACCACCCTGGCGGCCATGATCGACCGTATCAACTCCAGCCGCGCCGAGCACATCATTACCATCGAGGACCCCATCGAATTTCTGCATCGCGACAAGAAAGGTTACGTCAACCAGCGCGAAGTGGAGGTTGATACACCTTCTTTTTCCTCCGCGCTACGCGCTTCTTTGCGTCAGGATCCCGACGTCATCCTGGTCGGCGAAATGCGCGACATGGAAACTATCGGTACCGCTCTGCACGCAGCCGAAACCGGCCACATGGTGTTCTCAACCTTGCACACTTTGGATGCGGTTGAAACCATCAACCGTATTATCGCGGTGTTCCCGCCACCTGAGCAGAAGCAGATTCGCCTGCAGCTGGCAGCGGTTCTGCGCGCTGTCATCAGCCAACGTCTGGTAAAGCGTGCGGATGCTGAAGGCCGGGTTCCGGCAGTGGAAGTCATGATCAACACCGCTTACATTCGCGAATGTATTCTGGTTCCTGAAAAAACCCGCTCCGTTCGCGACGCTATTTCCGCCGGTACATCGCAATACGGCATGCAGACCTTCGATCAATCTTTGTGGGATCTGTTCCAGGCTGGGCTCATCAACTACGAAGTCGCGCTCGAGAACGCCTCCAACGCAGACGATTTCAAGCTGCGTATGCAGGGCGTCTCTTCCACCAGCGACATCTCACGAAACGCAATGCAGGCCACCGGATACGGCAGCCGCTGATCGCTTTTACGAAAACAACAAAGGCGGGCATCATGCCCGCCTTTTGGTTCTTGCCAGGAAACCTTTCTACGACGCCATTGCGTATCGCATCTCACGACAGTCGCGCCCTGCAATCACGATCAGCGCATCGCGGAAAGATGAAATCTCAAACACCCGGTCCATGCCCACGCTGGTGAGCACCTGTTTCACGAACGAGTTCGGATTCACCAGCTTCAGCTGAACGCCCCGGCTTTTGCTCCACAGATGGAGAGAGACGAGCGCATTCAGGCCGCCGGCGTCCAGCATCTGCACGTCCGAGAGATCAAGCATGATTACACGCGTATTTTTCTCGGAAATCACCGCTTCCCGCAGAGTGCTGACTTCCGCGCCACGTACCAGCCGTCCTGAGCACCTTACCACCGCCACTTCGCCTTTTTTCTCCACATCTACGCTAAGCATGACTTGCTCCTTCAATCGATTCTAGCTGATAGACGCCCTGGGTTCGCCGATGTCATCAGCATTTTAATGTCAAAAATTGTTAAACAAATTTACGATTCTTTAACATTTCGCGTACAAGTTAAGCTACGAATTATGGCCCGCTTTAGTTCCCGCAAGTTCAATACCGAAAACGAGCTGTATGACTATGCAATTGGCGCACTTGCGAGGCGCATGCGATCCACCGCGGAATTGAAGCGGCTGCTGCGCCGGCGGGTGGAAGCCGACGAAATCGGTCAGACCCTGGTGGAGCTGGTGATTCGCAAACTTAAAGACCAGGGATATCTGAACGACGCGAAATACGCGGTTGCATATTCCTCATTCCGGCGCGATAACGAAAAGTTCGGCCAGAGACGAGTGGTCACCGAATTGAAAGTGAAGGGCGTGCATGGGGACGTAATCTCGGCCGCGATCGACAGCGCCTACCAGGATGTGAATGAAGAAAAACAGGCGCGCGATTATTTACGCCGGAAACGCTTGACCAAACCGAAAGACAAAAGAGACGCCGCGCGTGTGTTCCGCCACTTGCTGCGCGCCGGTTTCGCTTCGAAAACCATATTCACAATTTTGAAGAAGTGGGAGGTGGATGAAGAGGTGCTGGAAGAGCTGCAGATACCTGAGCAGGAGTAGACCTGTAGTACAAAGTGATATTTCCTCAAAGCTCATCATTTAAGATTGTGTTTACGCATGCTGACTGGTTCTCAAATACGTCGAAGGTTCCTCGACTTCTTTATCCAGAAGGGCCATCGCGAAGTCCATTCCTCGTCGCTCGTCCCGCATAACGATCCCACGCTGCTCTTCACCAACGCCGGGATGAATCAATTCAAAGACGTCTTCCTCGGCCTGGAAAAACGCGACTACAACCGCGCTGCCACTTCGCAAAAATGCGTGCGCGCGGGCGGCAAGCACAATGATCTCGAAAACGTCGGCTTCACCAACCGCCACCACACTTTTTTCGAGATGCTCGGTAACTTTTCCTTCGGCGATTACTTCAAAAAAGATGCCATCGCCTACGCCTGGGAACTGATCACCTCGCCGCAGTGGTTCGCGATTTCGAAAGACAAGCTGTACGTAACCATCTTCAATGGCGAAGGTGGCGTTCCTCGCGATGCCGAAGCTTACGATCTGTGGCTGGCGCAAGGCGTCGATAAGTCGCGCATCTTTGAGGCGGGACTGAAAGACAATTTCTGGCAGATGGGCGATACCGGCCCCTGCGGCCCTTGCAGCGAAATTCACTATGACGTGGGGCCGGTCGCTTCCGACTGCGGACATCAGGATTGCGCCTTTGGTTGCGAGTGCGGCCGCTATGTCGAAATCTGGAACCTGGTTTTCATGCAGTTTGATCGCGACCCCTCGGGCAAGCTGAATCCGTTGCCCAAACCGTCAATCGACACCGGCATGGGCCTCGAACGCATCACCGCTGTCCTGCAGGGCGTGATCTCGAATTATGAGACCGACTTGTTCGTGCCACTGATCAAGCGCGCCGCGGAATTGACCGGAGCTGACTTGCAGAAAGAAACCAGGAAGGAAGCGCAAGCGAAATCAGCCGCTTCCCTCCGTGTCATCGCCGACCATTCCCGCGCGGCTACTTTCCTGATCTCTGACGGAGTGCTCCCCTCCAACGAAGGCCGCGGATACGTTCTGCGCAAAATCATCCGCCGCGCCATCACTCACGGAAGGTTGCTTGGACAAACCAAGCCCTTCCTGCATGAAATGGTCTTCACCGTACGCGACCTCATGCAGGATGCCTACCCGGAGTTGAAAGACACCGTCGCGAACGTTTCGAAAACGGTCCGTATAGAAGAAACGCGATTTGCGAACACACTCGAGATTGGATTGTCGAAGCTTGAAACCTTATTGAGCGACGGCCGTCTCTCAGGCGATGAAGCTTTCAAACTCTACGACACCTTCGGCATGCCGCTCGACTTCATGCAGGATGCAGCCCGCGACCGTGGCTTAGTCTTCGATCAGGCCGGCTTCGAGGCTGCGATGGAAGCTCAGCGCACTCGCGCTCGCGCCTCCTGGAAAGGCGCTGCCAGGCAGACCGCGAACCCCGCTTACCAGCAACTCCCGAAATCCGAGTTCGAAGGATATCGCCAGACACGCTCCGAAAATTCCGAGGTGCTGGCCATCATCAAAGATGGCCGGGGTGCGCAGGAACTCAAGCCCGGCGAAGAAGGCGAAGTCATTCTCGATCACACGCCTTTCTACGCCGAATCCGGCGGCCAGGTCGGTGATCGCGGCACTTTGTATAGCGACGAATTGAACGCGGTCGTCGCTGAAGTAACGGGAACTTATTACCCGGTCCAGGGCGTTCGCGCACAGCAGGTCATCGCCAAGCAGCCGATTCGCGTGGGCAACAAAGTGGACGCTGTCGTTGACACCTCGATTCGCCAAGCCACAATGCGCAACCACACCGCCACCCATCTTCTGCACGCCGGGTTGCGCGAAATCCTCGGCAAGCACGTCAAGCAGGCCGGATCGCTGGTCGCGCCCAATCACCTGCGCTTCGACTTCTCGCACTTCACCGCTGTCGAAGACCAAGAACTGCAGGACATTGAAGACCTCATCAACAAAGAAGTGCTGCGCAACCAGCGCGTCGAAGTCATAGAGAACGTCCCCATCGACACGGCCATCAACCAATATCACGCCATGGCACTGTTCGGAGAGAAGTACGGCGACAAAGTGCGCGTGATCAGGATCGGCGACTTCTCGACCGAACTTTGCGGCGGCACCCACACTGGCGCCACCGGCGAGATCGGCCTGATCAAGATCTTGAAAGAAGGCAGTGTCTCCTCCGGCGTCCGGCGCGTCGAAGCCATCACCGGCGAAGGCTCGCTGCAGCACTTCCGCAAAGATCATCAACTGGAAAACGTCGTCGCCGGCCTCGCCGCCCGGGAGGCATCCGTTTCCCCCGCAGAAGCGCTGAAACTCGAGCTCGACAAAAAAGATGCTGAGATCAAGCGTCTCGCCCGCGAACTCGATCAGGCTCGAATGAAACAAGCGTCTTCATCAACGGCGAATATCTCTGAAAATGTCAAAGACGTGAATGGCGTCAAAGTCCTTGCCCATCGCGTGGACAACCTGGAGCGCTCGCAGATGCGCACGCTTGTCGATCAACTCCGCGACAAGATCGGTTCAGGTGTGGTTGTGCTCGGGTCCGCCAGTAACGGTAATGTTTCTCTTATCGTGGGTGTCACGAAAGACCTTACTTCCAGAATTCAGGCCGGCAAAGTCATCGCGCCGGTCGCGCAGAAAGTCGGCGGCAAAGGCGGGGGCCGTCCCGATCTCGCCGAGGCCGGCGGCAAAGATCCTTCCGCGCTGGATGAGGCACTTGGTGGCGCCTGTGATGTTGTTCGAGATCTGCTGCCCTAGCTCGCGGACTCGGCAACATTCCCACCAATGCGCCACAAACCTCTCCGCTGTTGCTATACTTCCTGCCGCAATTCAGGAAGGGGCGTTCATGCTTAGAACAAAACACGCTGCCATAGCTTTGCTGTGCTTGTTGGTTGCCGTCCAACTTTCAGCGCAGGAAGCCGCACAACCGAACTATGCTCCGGCCGCGACCGCCAAATTTGCCAATTTCCCCGGAATTCCCGAATGCGCTATGGGCGCAGTCCAGCAGGGCGATCCCGCAAAAGGTAATGCGGTGCTCCTGCTGAAAGCTCGGCCCGGCTGCATTATTCCCTGGCACTGGCATACTCCGACCGAGCGCCTGATGTTGATCTCAGGACGCGCCAGGGCCGAGATGAAAGACGGCTCTGCCGTATCCCTGCGCTCCGGAGACTTCATGCTGATGGAGTCGAAGCACGTTCACCAGTTCACGTGCCTCTCCGGGACCTGCATGCTCTTCAATGTGACCGGCGATGCGCCCTTCGATATCCACTACGTTGACCCGAGCGGCAACGAGATTCCGGCGGACCAGGCATTAAAAGCCAATCCGAAGGCCGCGGCATCTAAAAAGAAAGCCGAATAGGGCTGAGTAAACTGGCACGCGCCGTCCCGGGCGGTGTTGTATGGATAAGCACATACGTTTCATCACTCACAAAGACAAGGCAATCCTGCTTGTCGATTGCACCAACTGCTCTTCTCAGGAGCTTGAGACCATCGCGCGTGTGCTTCCCACCTATGTAACCGCTCAACCCAAAGAATCAGTGCTGTTGCTGGCCGACTTCACCGGTGCGACATTCGACAAGAAGCTCATCGAGATCGTTAAGCCGGCGCTGGTGTTCGATCGTCCTCACGTCAAGCGCTCGGCGTGGGTCGGAACCGAGGGGCTGCCAAAAGTTTTGTACGAGCACCTGAAGTCGTTTTCTCAGCGCGATCTGCCGCTGTTCGCCACCCGCGCCGAGGCCCTGGAGTGGCTGGTCAGCGAGTGAGAGCTCGCCCGCAGAACTCATCGCCGGCTTTAGCTTCGCCACCTCAGCGTAACCGGCCCCGCGAGCGGATGCTTCGGCTCCGTCCCGGTCCGCTTCGCTTCCAGATGAGCTGCCTTTAGCGCGAAATACCATTTTGCCGGTCGGTCTGCATCGTCAATAAGCATCAGGTGCGGATTATGCTTCAAGCCCTCCGCCTGCAACTCCATGGTTTTTCGGTCCTGTTCCACAAACTTTGCAAACACCAGTTTCAGCAACCGTGCCCCGAACGGCATCCACGCAAAAATGTTCCAGCACGCAACCACATCAATACGTGACTGGTTGCGCGTGACAGGAGTAACCGTCGTCAGCGATGAAAACCAGAACTTCCCCGCCCGGATGGTCTCTACTCTCAGGTTGGGCAGCACAAAATCAATCGTGGTGGTGATGGAATCCGCGTCGGCGTATAGCCGCAGAATCTTGTAGGGCGCGCTGTTCGAACTGGGCGTGTGAGCGCTCATACGGAAACCGTTCGGGACCGGCTCGAAATGCTTTTCTTTTTCGTGGATGCTCTCGCGCTTCCGCCACCACCACGCCTGGTGAACAAACGGCCCGTGCGCGGGATCCATCAACCCAATGATCCCGTGATCCACGCTTACCGGCATGTCACCTCTGAGATACGCCAGCTTGTATTTCTCGCTGAAGGTCGGCACGCGCGGAACAGGAACCGCCGCCTCTGCAGCTTTGCTGAATCCCGCAGCTGCCGGCTTCGGCTCATGCATGAACACCCACACATAGCCGTCCCGCTCTTCGCACGGATAGCTGCCCGCATAAATGCGGTCGATCTTCATTTTCTGGTCAGCTGTCAGCGAAGGAATTAGGCGGCATTGCCCGCTGTGCGCCTCAAACTTCCATCCGTGATAACTGCACTCCACCTCCTTGCCGTCGAACCATCCTGCGGAAAGCGGCATGCCCCGGTGCGGGCAGGCATCATGTAGCGCGAATGGTTTGCCGGAAGAATCGCGACCCAGAACCAGCGGTGTTTCCAGTAGCAATGCCTTGGTCAGCTTATCTTTTTCGAGCTTGTCTGCGGGCAGCGCGCGATACCAGAACCCGAACAGCATCAGTGAGTCAGGCGCGTGTCGCTCTGGGCTTTCGGGTTCCGGCATGTTGCGAGGCTACTATACGTGGAAGTCGAGCAGGAAGTCTGGGCTGAGGTTTCACTTGCGATAGCGGAATCGTCACAATCAGAACAAGAGCCCTGGCTTTTCAGCCGCGCCGCGCCGCAACCGTGCAGCCCAACCCGCAGGGGCGAAACATTGTCCGGCCCATCTAAGTAACCATTGCTCCGCCCAACTCCTTCCCGCTCTCATACTTGCGCGGGTTACTTCGGATGGTTCAATTCCCCTTCGGCAGATTGCCCACCGCTTCCCTCCAGCCTATAATTCACTCACTCTGGTAAGGATTCTCTGTCAGGTTCCGGGTAGGTCGGCGCAGTTCTTCGTGTGTCCGTAAGCTCGAAGTTCACGCCGCGTACTCAACCCGGTCATGCGAAAAAACCTGCAACTCGCCCTGATGGCAAGTCCTGTAATCGCGACTCTCCTTTCCTTGTCCACCGCATACCTGCAGGCGCAGGCTGGCATCAGCGCCACTACTGACGACGACGGACACAAGATTTACGTTAATGATACGGTCACGGCGCCCAAAAAATCGCCCCGTCCCGCAACTTACATTTCGAGCGGCCTGGTTTACTGGAGCCCGTCCGCGCATCGCTTCAAGCCGGTTGCTCCGGCCAGCATTCGTGCGGCGCGTTCCGCCGCCGCGGAAGTCGACCAGAGCCAGCAGGCTTCAACTTTCTTTCGCGGCAAGCCGTTCACCGCGCAGGATATCGACGCCGCTATCGAAGCCGCGGCCGCCCGTCATAACGTCGATCCCAGCCTGGTGCGCTCGGTCATCAAGGTGGAATCGAACTTCAATCCCAACGCGCTTTCCCGCAAGGGCGCCATGGGTTTAATGCAGCTGATGCCGCAGACTGCGCGCCAGCTCAACGTCACCAACCCTTTTGATCCCGAGCAGAACGTTGACGCCGGCGTGCGTCATCTCAAACAGCTTATGGAAAGCTTCGGTGGAAACGTGCCGCTCAGCCTGGCCGCCTATAACGCAGGCGCAGGCGCGGTGGCCCGCAGCGGAGGCATCCCCCGCTACCCCGAAACCCGTAACTACGTCCGCCGCATCACCGGTTTGTACTTTGGTGGAGCGCAGCCGGGTTACCGGATTATGGGAACTCCGGTACGCGAACCGGTGCGCGTGCAACGGGATGAGCGAGGCGTGTTGTACGTAAGCAATACGGATTAGTGCCCAGGCTGAAGTGCCCAGGCTGAAGTGCCCAGGGTAGAAGTGCCCAGGTAAGCGTTTACAGGCTGATTGGCTTGAAATTCTCTGATCGAAGCCGGCGAACCGTGCGTTCGTGTATGGCGGCAGTGCTGCTGCTTGCGACCCTGCCTGCCGCCGCTCGTGGAAAATCCGATACCTGGGCACGCCAGCAATTCTCAACCGCCGAGCGACTTCACCAGACCCTCATCTCCCAATCGCCCGAGCGGCGGACCCGTTCCGGATATCAGCGGGTCATCGATGCCTATCGCCAGGTCTATTACGGTTGCCCTACCTCCGGCAAAGCCGATTCCAGTGTCAACTCGGTAGCCGAGCTGCTGCTTGAAATGGGTCGCCGCTTCGATGATGACAAGCTTCTGCATTCAGCCATCGATCAGTATGAATTCCTGCGCCGTGAATATCCCGGCAGCCGTTACCGATTCGAAGCCCTGATGACCATCGGCGAGATCTACCGCGACGATCTCGATGATCCCGTCCGCGCGCGAGCAACTTTCTCCGAATTCGTTCGCAGATATCCGCATCATCATCTCTCTGATGACGCCAGCGCCGCTTTAAGCGAACCCATCAGACAGGCGAGCTTGCGTTCGCGCGAGCCTGTTCGTGTCCCGAATTCTGCCCGGCTTGCAGCCGAACCCGCGAAAATATCACGCATCACCAGCATCCGGCACTGGTCCACTCCGGAATACACCCGAGTCGCCATTGACCTTGTGCAGCCGGTTCAGTTCGGCTCGAAGCGCATTGAAAATCCCCATCGCATTGTGCTTGAGCTTTCCGGCACCCGTCTTGATCCCAGGCTCGTCGGCAAAACTTTTGAATTCAATAGCGGGCCGCTGAAACAGATTCGTGCTGCCCAGTTTCAGAACGGCAACAGTCGCGTTGTGCTCGAAACCCGCAACCCAGGCGAATTCAAAACCTTCTTGCTGGATGACCCGCCACGCTTGATCGTTGACCTCAATAACCGTACCGAGAACGACTATCTCAGCAGCCGGAAGACTTCAGATCAGGCGGCGACAATCCCGCCCCCGGCTAAACCGGTGGCTTCCGGCAGGTCCCTCTCCGAGCTTCAGGATCACGATCAGGACCAGGGCCAGGATCAGGATCCGGACCAGGACGAAGCCAAGAATCAACACGAAGCCAGGAACAATCACAAAGACAAAGCCAGCCTTAAGAACAAAGCTGCCGTCAAGCAACCAACCGCCCGCCCCGATGTCCGCGTCATTCAGGAACGCTCTTCCCACAGGCCTGCCGCGCGCGGCAGGCTCGCTATCGGTATCCCGTCAGATTCAGACGACTCCGCCTCACGCGAGGCCCGCCCCACCGCTCGCGGTGATCGTTCGCTCATTCGCGCCCTCGGCTTGAAGATCGGCAAAATCGTCATCGATCCCGGACACGGTGGACACGATACCGGCACCATTGGTCCGCAGGGCCTCGAAGAGAAGGAACTGGTCCTCGAAGTTAGCCGCCGGCTGGGCAAGCTCTTGCAGGCTCGCATGGGCGCGGACGTGGTTTACACCCGCAAGGACGATACTTTTATTCCCCTGGAGACGCGCACCGCCATCGCCAACCAGGCGCTGGCCGACTTATTCGTTTCCATACACGCCAACTCCAGCCACGATCCCGACGCCCGGGGCGTCGAAACCTACTATCTGAACTTCACTTCCTCCTCACAGGCTCTCGAAGTGGCGGCGCGCGAAAATTCCGCGTCTGACAAGTCAATTCACGAACTGCAGGACCTGGTGAAAAAAATCGCGCTCAAAGAGAAGATCGAAGAGTCCCGCGAGTTCGCTTCTGACGTTCAGCGCTCCTTGCACAGCGGGCTTGCTTCCAGAAGCCCCGGTCTGCGCGATCGCGGAGTGAAAAAAGCACCCTTCGTGGTCCTGATCGGCGCAAACATGCCGTCCATCCTGGCCGAAATCTCCTTCGTCAGTAACCCCGCCGACGAACGCCGCCTTCAAACCGCCGAATATCGGCAGCGCATCGCCGAATCGCTCTATCGCGGGATCGCAAAGTACGTCAGCGGCCTCAGCGGTGTGCGCGTCGCCAGCCGGCTCGACAAGAACGTCGATCGCTGACTGGTAACAGTCCGCATTCGTCACCCACAATTACTCCTGCCGCACAACTGGCCAACCCACAGCTTTACCCTCAATTCCCAGTGCTTGCTGCTTTCCTTTCGCGCGTTGCTGGTTTCAGAAACGCCCCATCAATGGCGCCTGCCTGGAAACTTTCCCGCTGTCGGAATAGTCTAATTCTCAGGATGTCTCATTTACGCGGTCGGTATCTGCTTCCGTCTCTATTCTCGATTTTCGTCCTCTGGTTTGCCTGTGGCGTGCAGGCCCAGTCTTCCAGCCTGCTGCCGAAACAGTTCGCCGGATGGCAGCTCTCTGGCAATGTCCGCCAGAGTACCGATCTCGCCTCGGCTGACTCAATTAACGCCGCGCTGCTCAAGGAATACGGATTCAGCGGTTTGGAAAGCGCAACTTATCAACGCCAGGACGGCCGCAAGCTCGCCCTCAAAGTAGCTCACTTCACCGACGCAACCGGTGCCTACGGCGCTTTCACTTACTACCTGATGCCGCAGATGAACTCTGAAACCATCGGGGATGGCGCTGCTTCCCTCAACGAACGCGTACTTTTCCATCGCGGGAACCTGCTGGTAGACGCCGTCTTTGACCGCCTGACCGCCATGTCGGCCGCCGAATTGAGAGAACTCTCCAACCAACTGCCGCTGCCTGCTTCCAATCTGGCGAATTTACCCGTTCTGCCCACCTATCTGCCCAAAGAAAACGTGATTGCAAACAGCACCAGGTTCATCGTTGGCCCCATCGGCGCGCAAAAAACCGGCGCTCCGCTTCAGGAGCCGCTGATCGATTTCTCCAATGGCGCTGAAGTGGTTATCGCCAGCTATCGAACATCGTCCGGCGAATCGACTTTGACCTTGCTCTCTTATCCCACTCCGCAGATCGCCGGAGAACACCTCAAACGCATCCTCGGTGCTCAGTCGCAGGAAAACGGTGTGCCAAAACTCGAAGGCCGAAGATCAGGTCCGCTGGTGGCCCTCGTCTCCGGCGCCGCTTCGGCCGGGGACAAGCGCTCACTGCTTCAGTCCATCAACTACGAAGCTGACGTCACCTGGAACGAGAAGACCAACTTCGGCAAGCGCGATAACATGGCGAACCTGCTGGTGAATATCATCATCCTGTGCGGAATTCTGATCGGTTTTTCCGCTGTCGCAGGGCTCGCCTTCGGAGGCGCGAGGGTCATGATCCGCAAACTTTTGCCCAACCGGGTGTTCGACCGTCCGGAGAACGAATTCATCTCCCTGGAGCTCTCGGGAACCGGCCAGCGCAGCTCGGAAAGCGATGTAAGTTCATCAATCAAGAGTGCTTAAATGTTGTGACGGCAATTTGTCTCATTTTGAGTCACAATTTCCTTCTGTTAACCTTTTTCCTAAGCTATTGAATTTAAAGCTATTTATTTACCAAAAATTCCTTGACACCCCGCTTTTACGGCTCATAAGATTTCGCCAGAAAGTTTTGACGGTTCAACACCTCCGTTAGAACTATTCTCCCTTAAAAGAAAAGGCCGCCCAAGTTGCCGGGTGGCCTTTTCGTTTGCAAATTTGATCCGAGTAGCTCGATTCTTTCCCGATTGTTATCGGATCTGTTTGTGAAGTTCGCTTTTGCTCTTCTGCTGATCCAGACTCAAAAGTCTACTCTTCCTCTTCTTTCACCTCGCCCCGTTCCGCCTTCGCGTGCGCCACGATCTTTTCCTGCAGCTGCCCGGGAACCACATCGTAGTGGTGCATTTCCATGTTGAAGCTTCCGCGTCCCTGCGTCATCGACGTCAGGTCCGCGCCATAGGTCAGCATCTCCGACATTGGAACCTCTGCTTTCACAATCGTGTTGCCGCCCTTGTTGTCCATGCCCTGAATGCGGCCGCGCCGGCTGTTCAGGTCGCCCATAATTGAGCCCGCGAACTCATCCGGTATCGTGATCTCGGTCACCATGATCGGCTCCAGCAGCGTCGGCTTCGCTTGCTCCATGGCTTTCTTGAAGGCAATCCGTCCCGCCATCTGGAACGACAGGTCGTTTGAATCCACATCGTGATACGACCCGTCATACAGCACCACTCTGAAATCCACTACCGGAAATCCCGCCAGGTAGCCACGCGCCGCCGCATCCTTAATGCCCTTTTCCACCGCTGGAATGAAGTTGCGCGGAATCGCGCCCCCGAAGATATCGTTGACGAATTCAAACTCCGCCCCGCGCGGCAATGGCTCCATCTTGATCTTGCAATCGCCGTATTGCCCGTGTCCGCCGGTCTGCTTCTTGTGGCGCCCCTGCACGTCGGCGCGGCCGCGAATGGTCTCCCGATACGGCACCTTGGGTGCCTTCAGATTCACTTCCGTGTGGTAGCGCTTCTTCATCTTCGCCACCACCACTTCAATGTGTTGCTGCCCGGTGCCGGCAATCAGAAATTCCTTGGTCTGTGCATCCCGGAAGAACCGCAGCATGGCGTCTTCTTCCATCAACTTGTGTATGCCCACCCCCAGCTTGTCTTCATCGGCGCGCGTCTTGGGTTCGATGGCGAATGTGATCGCCGGATCCGGCAGCTTTACCTTCGGATATTGAATGGGCGCGCTCTTGTCCCCCAGCGTATCCCCGGTCAGCGTGTCTTTTAATTTCGCCACTGCGCCGATATCCCCGGCGTGAAGCTCGCTCACCGGTACCGCCGTCTTTCCCTGCATCACTGAAATATGCGCCAGCTTCTCCTGCGTTCCACGCGCGAAGTTTTGCAGCACTGCATCATTCCTCAACACTCCCGAGAAAACTTTGAAATACGAAATTCTGCCCGCAAACGCATCAGATACCGTCTTGAACACATATAACGACACCGGCTCCGTATCTGACTCTTTTCGCGCCGGCGGCTCGCCGTTTCCTGTCGTCACTTCACCGCGAATGACATCATGCTCCGTCGCCGCCGGCGTGAACTCAACAATGAAGTCCATCAGGCGGTCCGTACTCACGTTCCCCAGCCCGGAGGCAAACAGCACGGGGAAAATCCTGTCCTCGCGGATCGCGTTGTGCAGCGCTGGAATCAGGTGCTCTTCGGGAATCGTCCCCTTGTCAAAGAACTCCTCCATCAGTTCATCGTTTCCTTCGGCAATAATCTCCACCAGCTTCTCGTGCGCCGCCTGCGCCACGTCCTTCATGTCTGCTGGGATCTCGCCTTCCTTGCCCTTGCCATTTCCGCCGAGATCATAGCGATAGGCCTTCATGTTCACCAGGTCCACTACTCCGCTCAGGCTCTTTTCTTTGCCGATCGGCAACTCCAGCGGAATCACCGTCCTGCCAAACACCCTGGTCAGCGATTCCAGCACCCGTTCCGCATCTGCCCTTTCCCGGTCCATGCGGCTGGCCACAATCACACGCGGCATGTTGTATTCCTCGCAATAGTTCCAGACCCGCTGCGTCACCACCTCCACCCCTGCCACCCCATCCACCACCACCAGTGCCGCGTCGATCACCGGCATAACCAGCTTGGCTTCATGAACGAACATGCTGAAACCCGGCGTATCCAGGATGTTGATCTTCGTCTTCCCCCACTCCACGCATGCCATGGCGGTGGAAATCGACATCTTCCGCGCGATCTCCTCTTCGTCGTAATCTGTCGTCGCGCTGCCATCATCCACTCGTCCCATCCGCTGGCTTGCTCCCCCCGTGTACAGCATTGCCGATATCAGCGAGGTCTTCCCCGCGTGGCCGTGCCCCATAACCGCCACATTCCTGACGTTTGCGCCTTCATAGGTTTTCACGAGTTCGCTCCTGGCAAGATCAAGACTTACCGATCAATGAAGCACGGGCGCTCCTGCCCCTGCTGGACTGATAATCTGAATTGCAGGTCTGAAACTACGGCGGGCTTATAACTTCCAGAGTAGAAAAGGCACCCTGCCACATCAGAACGACCTGCCAAAACCTAGGATGCTACCACAGCCGATTTTCTGCGCTCAACTTGTCTTCACTTCGCCCACTGCGCCTTGTTCTCTGCGTTCTGTGCGATTTAAGAGTTGCGCAGTTCAAGATTTACTCCCGTACTCCCTCACCTTGTCATCCACCGCCACTGCCACATACTTCTGCGTCCCCAGATCACGAAATTGCACCACCCGATGACCCTTCATTGCCAGTTGCCCCCATCGACTCGGTTTCTCCGGATTCTGCTCGATTGCCTGGTACTCCCGCCCTCCCAACTCGAACCGCGCCGTCCGCAGATGCCTGCTTCCCGTCCTGGTCACTTTGAACTTTTTCCCTTCAACCTCTAGATTTTTCCCACTCACCAGCTGTTCTGCTACTGCCAGCAACGTCGCCGAGTCGATCAATTGCCACCATCTCCCACTTCTCAAAATCTATTATCGATGCTGATTCTGCCTAATTTGCCACCTTCTCCACCGCCGCCCGTAATTCCTGATAAGGCATTGCTCCCGGGTGATAAAGCGCCACCCGGCCATCCTTGCCAAGCAGCACAATCGTCGGAGTCGTGCTCGCCCCATAGCCATCAAAGTTCGCCTTACTCACCGGTACCGGTACCGATTGCAGCCCTGGATAGAACTGCCGCCACACCTTCTCGATCCACTTCAACTCATCCGCCGGTTTCGCATCTTCTCCGTGCGCCGCATATCCGTAGTACTGAGTCGGCGCCAGCACCATTAACCCTTTCGGCCCGAATTCGGATCGCAACTGCGTGATGATTGGGCCTTCGGTCTTACAGTCCGGACACCAGTGTGCCCAGAAAAACAGCAGCACCGGAGATCCCTTCAACTGCGCCAGGGAAGTCGGCGTCGGCCCCAGATGCTGAGCCGCAGACAATTCCGGCGCTGCTTTTCCGCTGAAGCTGATCAGATTCAGGTTCTTCTGCAATCGCGCCCGGATCGACGTATTTCCATACGTTGTTATGGCTCGCCGTAACAAAACCGCAGCCTGCTCCTTCTGCCCGCGCGCGGATAAAACCTGCGATTGCACCTCAATTGCAGCTCCCACGGCCTCCGCCAGGTGCCCATCCGCATCCAGCCGCTTGTGCCCGAGCTGCTGCTTGGCCAGTGACTCCGTTTCCCGCGCTAATTCCTCAGCCCGCTCAAGCTGCTTGTTGTAGTACATGCCGCGTGCCAGCCACGACAGGCCATCTATATACTCGCTGTCTACCCCGTTCTGTGCGCGGTAAGTTTTGAGCGCCGCTTCCGCCGGCGCCGCCTGGTTCTGGATCACCATCATGTGAGCATCATCCGCAATGCCCGCGTAACTCACCGACGCCAAAACCGCCACTACCACCGCAATCTTCATACTTTTGATCATAATGGGTGAGACGCCCAAGCTACCCCCTTCGTTACTAGAACCGGGAACTGAGATCTGATAACTGGTTCATCAATCTACGCCCAGCTGAACTAACCGTAACCCGCTCAGTTTCATTGCCCTTATGGCTAAATTGCACGATTTTCGTAGCATTCCTCCGGCTAAGTAGGCTAAAATATAGTCGCGTTTGATCTTGCAAGGTTTTTTGCAATTCGCAGTTTCTCCGCTCACGCGTGACCTGCCTGCAGAAGTCCAGCGAGTTATTCAGCGCTACATCAACAAAAAGGAAACAAAGCAACACCATGGAAACAGGAACAGTAAAGTGGTTCAATGACGCCAAAGGCTATGGATTTATCAGCCGCCAGAACGGTGAGGATGTATTCGTACACTTCTCGGCTATTCAGTCGGGTGGATTCCGCAGCCTGCAGGAAGGTCAGCAAGTACAGTTCGATGTGGTCAAAGGCCCGAAAGGCTGGCAGGCCGAGAATGTGAAGGCGCTCTAAATCACTTTTCACACAGTTCGGACAAAAGAGCGGCCAATCGGCCGCTCTTAGTTTTTGCAGCTTACGAATGCCGCGCAGTCCGTACCCGTTACGTTCTGGTAGCTTGCGCTTCTTCCCGGCTGTCGTAGAACTTGAAAAACTGTTCCACTCGCGTCACGCCCAGCGCTGCCCGTACTCGCTGGTTCACTCCCACCAGCGCCAGGCTGCGCCCGTCTTTGCTGTGCGTCACATGCGCGCCAACCATTGCCCCGATCCCAGCCGAATCCACGTAAGGCACGTTGGTGAAATCCAGAATCAGGCGCTCCACCGTATTGGTTCGAACCCGGTTCTGGAAATCAAACAGGTTTGAAATGGTTAGCGGACCGCTCAACTTCAGCAGCCTGGTCTTGTCCTGACCGGCAATGTCTTCGATTGTAAGAGGCTCGTTTGGCACGCTGAGATGTTAACTCTAAGGCACTTAGCCTGTGTTAAAGAATTGTTAAATCTGCCGCTGGGCCTTTCTGCCCGGCCTTCGCCTTCTGCTACTATGTCCGATCCAACTTATGCCCCTGCAAATAGGAGACACTGCCCCTGATTTCGACCTCCCTGCGGTTCAGGGTGACCGTCAGTTTCGAATCAAGCTTAGCGATTATCGCGGCAAGCAGAACGTCGTCCTCAGTTTTCATCCTCTCGATTGGACCCCGACTTGAGCTTCCCAGCTGCCGGTGTTCGACTCCGCCCTGGAGAAGTTCGCCGCGCTTAATGCCCAGGTCCTGGACATCAGCATCGACTCCATCATGAGCCACATCGCCTGGTTCGACAAGGAAATCGGCCACATGCGCTTCCCTTCCTGTTCCGATTTTTACCCCCACGGCGCGGTGGTAAGCGCTTACGGGATCCTTCGCCACGGCCCACCCCTTCCCGGTATCAGTGAGCGCGCCGCCTTCGTTGTAGATAAAGCTGGGAAAATCGCCTTCGCAAAGGTCTACCCGCTCGACCGCATTCCCGAGGTTGACGCCATCCTTGCCGTTCTGGAAGAGCTGCGCGATCGATAATTCAGCCCTGCACCACAAGTGAGCTTTCACCTTCCTGCCCTTCGTGGTGAACGTCTTCTCTGCGGCACTCTGCGATGGAAGATTTGTTTTTCCTTAGTTACTAATCTCATCTAGGACTGCCTGGCTGCAATACTCGGTCGCGAAATTAAATCCGCCATCACTATCCCCAACAGCACCAGGCTTATCGCGGAAATTATCCCCAATGAAATCACGCAATAAATACACCACACTCCCAGTACGTGCGCTTCTATATGCGCCAGATACAACGAAAATCCCAACCCTCCCAATGCCGCGGCTAACGCGATCCGATATTGCCGGGCGAATGCCAAACCCGCCAGCGCGATATAACCCGCAATTCCGATCACCGCCACTGGCACTCCCGCAATCACCGCATACGGACTATGATTCACAATCCCGCAATCCCACCGCTCATTGATGCTGCACGGCGAATCGCCCTCCTCGCGGTAATGCTCGCGAAGCGCCAGCGAAGCCGCCGCCATCCCCAGCAGTGCCAACACAATCAGAACCCATCTCATACCAGCCTCATTCATCTTTCATGGGTGCCCCGCCTCTCAACCGTCTTTGCGAGACGTGGGGTTAATACCCAAATCTGTACTTCACCTGTACCGCTACTTCCCGCGGATTTGCGAAATGCGTCCCCCCAAATGTGTTGCTGTTGTCCAGCATATATCGATGGTTCGCCAGGTTCAGCCCGGTCACTCGAACTGTCCATTTTTCGCCAAACGACCGCGTTACCGCCAGATCGAACGTGGTATGCGGCGACA
>QHZY01000248.1 GCA_003224855.1 Acidobacteriota bacterium
TTGGCCCGATGGATCCGAACCGCCGTTCTTGAAGACGCTAAACGGTTTACCACTGATTGCGGTGTAAATTGTACTGAGCTGCCAACCACCCCCTATGCGGGTTCCTAGGCCATGAACCGTTGGCATTGAATACACGCCGCCAATGTTGAAGTTCAGTGTTCTGTCATGATCGCAAAGCCCACGATTGTTGCTCAAAACTAGAGGATTATTTAACTGTGGGTAGTTTCCTTGCCCGCCTCGATTAACTGAATTTAAGTCAAAGCATTTGCTCCACGTCAGATTGTATTGAGTGTCTAGCCCATGCCAACTGCGCTGGTTATAGGAGGCCTGTAGGCTGTCATATTGGGAACTCCCCAGATTTGTGGCCGTAATCACGTGCCTCAAATCTGGAAAAGCAGTCGCAAGTGGTCGGAACGGATCACAATCCACATCTCGCGTGCATGGTGATCCTAACGGAGACGCATTTTGATCGTAGAAGATTAACAACTTACGTCCCCTTTGTCCGGAGTAGGTCAAAGTCAATACGTTGTTGCGGAAAAGCTCACTTTGTAAGCTGACATTGAAATTATGGTAGCGCGGAGTCTTGAAGTCTCTTACAACAGAAAAGGCGTTAAATGGAGGAACGCCAGTCGGATCAGCACCGTATAGGGGCCCAGCGACTGCCGAGTCGAAACAAATATAATCTCCTACGTGTGCTGCAGGATCGTAACAGCCCTCCCCTAGTACAAAATTGGTGTTAACTGGCGGTTCCCAATTACCAGCAGATCCTGCTCCGCCCGCCCCGATTTCCGATGCATTGGACGCCTGGAAGAACCCCAAATTCGGCTCCGTAAATACGCCCGCTCTAGCTTGAGCAAAGCTGTATGGTGCCGCGAAAGCACCGAAGTTGGCTACGTCAAAAGTTAATGAATAACCTCCACGCAGAGCCATCCTGCCGCTTCCGAAAATATCCCAGGCGAACCCTAAATGCGGACCAAAATCTTTGTGGTCAACATTGTGAATGCCACTGATTCCCTGACCTACCTGGACCAGCCCTCGTCCCGGAATAAAGTTGGCTTCCTTATTTTCAGTGTCCCTGATAGTCCCGTTCACCTCATACCTTAAACCGTAGTTCAGCGTAAGTCGCGGCTTGATCTTCCAGTCATCCTGGGCATAAAAACCTACAGAATTCTGGTACATATGCCGGTGGGTGTCACCAAAGCTGCGATCAGCCAGATCGGCCTTTCCCAACAGTAGCTGTTCGATGTCGCCTTGAACGCCACTGAATTGATAACCGTGATTACCGTAATAGGGGGATGCAACATAGTATCCGGAATACCCCACCGCAAGTCCCGTTCGACCGAAGTTCCTCAAACTATTTGTGTACGCGCGCTGGAAGTTACCTCCCATTTTCATGGTGTGATTGCCCTTCACCCAGGAAAAATGTTCTGACCAATCCCAAGTCTGGTCAGGAGCGGTAGTGATTGGATAACCCTGCACACCTCCAATGTATCCCCCGTATCCAAGGTGATACATGTAAACGTACGGCACTCCAAAATCTCCCGCGCTCAGAGGTCCAGTGTCAATTCCTAAGCTTTTTGGGTCAATCTTGTTACCTATACCTAGAATTTGAGAGAACCGGGTAAATCCCAATCGGCTTTCCAGGATCTTATTTGCGCTCATGTTCATCGTCCAGCTCACGCCCGCCATTTGTGCGCGAGATGGAGCAACGGAATTGAACAGGTCTTGCGGAAGTGCTGGATTAGGAGGAAGACCTGCGAATGGTGGCCCGCTCTGGAAACTGTCTCCGAACAGATAGCGAACGGCTATAGAGTTGTTGGTGTTCAGCTTATAATCAAACTTGACTCCGAACTCGTTATTGCTGGCCGTGCTAGGTGTCTGCTGAACGAAGGTACCAGTCGGTGATGTGGGAAAGAAACTCAGAAGCGCCTGCCCCACCGGATCAACTGTGAGCCCATGTGCCGCGATATCTGCTTCCGCGGCGGCGATGTCATCGGGCGTAGGGACAGCTCTCCCCTTTATCGCAACAGACTTGTTCCGTTGTCCTTCATAAAACAGGAAGAAAAATGCCTTATCCTTTACGATCGGCCCACCGATATTGGCGTGAAACTGATTATTGTGAATCGG
>QHZY01000013.1 GCA_003224855.1 Acidobacteriota bacterium
CTGCGCCATGCCTTCGCAGATGGTGCCAATCCTGTGATTGGAATCCACGCCCAGAACAACGATGTGACGTGTATTTTTTTGCAAGCCTGAAAAAAATATCTGTTCTACCAACGGTTGCAGTTGTTCGCGAATGCCGTTCGTAAGAGCCGAGTAAATAACTTGAGCGGCTATGATGGGCGGCGCACTGACTGGTCCTGCAACTTCGGCGGGAATGGGCTGAGGGCTGGCAACAGTGCTCAAGAGGGTGCTCCTTCCGTGCCCGCCGGCAGGAAAGCAAGGACGGGCGTGTGCAATACGGCGAATACTTCGTCAGGAGTACGGAATGCCGGATCCAGACGATCCGCCACCAAGGCGGCTCCGGTGCTGAAAGCGCTCGCGACCACGAAACTGATTGCGAGAAGATTCATGCTGGACCGCGCCGGCAATGCTGGAACACTGGGCTGCTCGGCTACGGTGACATTCAAGATCCCGCCCGCGTCCAGTGCGTCTGCGATGCGGGCCTCCTCTCGCTTGCTCACATAAAGCAGATAAGCGCCCTCCGCAGATTTCATCTCACGCACCAGATCATCCTGCACAATGGCGTGTTCTCCCAAAAAGCGCGCCATGTCACGATATCCGGCGACTTCAACCCCGGTAGCTTGTGCGTGAGCCATAAGCGCATCGAGTTCGACCTGGGATTTCAGCATTTCTGCCCTGGCCCAGGCGTAGTCCGGATTCTGGTCGGTCGTCTGTTCGAGGATGGGGGCCTGTTGCTCTGCTGAGATGGAATCTTTCGCCTCTTTAATCTGCTGGTCGACTTCCTGAACCAACCGGTATCCCGGTTCAAACTTGGTCAACAGTTCTGAGCGTTTGAGCTGCAATTCCAGCAATCGCGACTTCATCCTTGCCATAAGCTCGGGGTTTCCGGAGAGCCTGGTGGAGGTCGTAATGCGGTCGGGAATCGTCTTGAGCCTGGTTTCCAGAGACCGCACTTTACGCGCCGTTTCCGTCAGCGCAACCTGGGTTTGACGGTTATTGTTTTCGGCTTCACTCAGCTTCTGCAGCGTGCTGTCGCGTTCCAGGGAAGCTGAGACTACGCCTTGTCCGCGCATGAAATCGAGCATGCGGTACTCAGCTCTAGTCAGTGAAGCACGAGACTCATTCACTTGTTGATCGAAAAACTGGAATTGTCCGGATGGCCGGCGCACCCGCTGATGCCGATCGAGATATGCGCGTCCGAGTGTTTGCAGAAAGGCCGATGCCTGCTCAGCACCGGCAGCCGAGTAAGAGACTTCAATGAGGTTGGTCTTGCGGATCGGAGTGACGTTCAGTTTTGTTGCCGCACGGCGCACGGCAGCCTCGGTGCGCTGGCCTTCGGTGCCGGGCCACAGCCATTGGGCCCATCCCGGGCTCCTGGCCAGGCCAAGGGACGTGACCACCGAGCGGATCATCTCTTGGTCGCGCAGCAGTTCCGCTTCAGAGTTCAGCTGTTCTTCCGAGATGAATTCCTGTTGCAGCAGAAGCGACTGTTCGGGGGATGCTGTAACCACCGGGTCCATCCTGCTGCGCCGCACTAAAACTCTCATGTGGGCCTGGTAGCGTGCGGAGAAAAGGCTGTAGAACAATCCGGCCAGCAGCACGCCGAAAAAACACACCAGAATCACTCGCCGCTGGCGGAAGAATATGGTCAATATGTCCCGGATGCTGACCGTGGCGGGCGGCGCGTCGGTTGGGCGAAGTATCGTAAGTTCACTGTTCATGGAAGATGGAATGGGTACCCGGCTAGAATTGTGTTGGATTCAAATATGTGCTCAGTGTTGCCATGGGCAAAAATTTGCGAATTTTGGAAATCCTGTTCTGGGGGATGAACAGTACGTCTCCAGGCTTAAGCTGCAAGTCTTCCTGTAAATTGCGAGAGTTGAACATGTGCTTCATGTCCAGTAGCCGCGCCTGGACTTCTTCGTCTGAGTACCTGCGGAAAAGTACCACCTGAGAGTGTTTCGACTGATCGGTAAGACCCCCTGCAATGGCTACGCCTTCGGTAGCCATAAGAGGTCCACGCAGTTCGTATCGCCCGGGGTGCGCTACCTGGCCGCTGACAATGAAGTAGGGGCGTTCAAAATCTTTGAGCGTGACCGTAATCTCCGGCTGATGCAGCCGGCTGGCGTACCAGGTCACGAGAATGCGTTGCAATTCGGAAACGGTCAGACCTGCAACGTAGGCATCCGGCAGTTCTCTCAAGCTGACGAAGCCATCTGGACGTACCGTGAGGGTCTGGTTGAACTCGGGTGCGAAGCTGAAGTTGATGTCAACGGTGTCACTCTGGCGAAGCCGATACAGCGGACGGCGGTTCCCCATCTCGTCATGGTCTGGACTTGATGCACCGCCCGCTTCATCGGGTGTGACACTTGATTGACCTTCTGCCTCGGGGGAGGAATTCTTCAGCAAAGATTGCTGACCTGCAGCAATCTGAAAGAGCAGGAGCACCGTGCCCGCGATTGTTCTTGCCGTTTGCAGCCTGGAGCTCATACTCCTCCAATCGAGTGCGCAAAATTTAATTGGAAGAAGCCAAGTCAACAAGACTTGGAAGGTGCTGTCATCAAAAGTGACCAGCTGTTTTCAAGGTGCGAAGGGCGACTTAACTGGCGGAGAATGAACCGCTTTGAATTGAAATCATGCTGGTCATTGACTGGCTGACTCCGACACCACTGTCCACTTTGGTATCCCCTACGAAGGTGTAGTTGGCGAAACGAGTTCGCGTGTTCCAGCGGCCATGTTCCTCCCGAGGAGCTAGCGTAACCACTTACTTTTGATGTGCTTGTAAGTTAAGGGGAACCTGGCGTTGGTGCCTCTGCCGGATGTTTTCCACAGCCTGACAGATGTGCTTGGTTATCCGTCACAGATAAGGTAACCACCGTATCCTAAACTAATGGACATGATCGCGAGTAGGTGGTCGGAGGGATTCAATCGCGCCATGGGGGACCATGAGTACACAGGGCTCCACTTCGTCCGAGGTAATAAATGTTCTGGTAGCTGATTCGAATCAAATGCAGTGCCAGTTGCTGACTGCAGCTTTACGTCGAAGGCCGGAATTCAGAGTGATTTCCGGACCGCTGGATCCGGAGCTGATATTAAAGACCGCCGCCGAAGCCGCTACGCAAGTGGCGATCATGAATGTGGATGACGCGCGCAGCGGTGTTCTGCAGCTGAGCGTGGTGCGGCAGCTGCATCTATTGCATCCGGAGATCGCACAGATTTTATTGCTTGAGGGGTACAGCCCAGAGACGGTTGTGAATGCATTCCGGTCGGGCGCGAGAGGACTGTTCTGTTTTTCGCGCTATCCGTTTCGGATGTTGTGCAAATGCATACAGGTGGTGCGCAAGGGGCAGATCTGGGTGAGCGGCGACCAGGTGCAGTACCTGGTGGATGGCCTGACTCAGGTCTCTTCGCTGCGGGTGGTGAACACCCACGGCATGAAGCTGCTCACCCCGCGCGAGGAACAAGTGGTTGCGCTGGTAGCGGATGGGCTGAGCAATCGCCAGGTGGCGCACGAACTTCAGCTCAGCGAGCACACAGTAAAGAAGTATCTGTTCCGCATATTCGATAAGCTGGGCGTTTCCAGCCGGGTCGAACTTGTGTTGTATGCGGTCAGTCATGGCAGGGCGGAGCCGGTGGAATGGATCCCGGCCGGCTGAAGCCCGATCGCGCAATTATTTATTTCTTTTCGCTGACCTCGACGCTGGCGCGGGTGTTCTCCCACTCCATGCGCATAGTGCATTTGCTGCCGGACTGGTCGAATGCGATAGTGAAGTTCTCAACCGGGGCAGAGGTCTTCGATGCTGTCATATCGGTTCGGGTAAAGTCGTCACCTTCTCCCGGGTACGGCACGCCCCATTCGCCAGTCTTTTTGCTGACGACCAGCGTCCACTTATCGGGGCTAGGGACGGCAAAGATCGTGTAGCTACCAGCAGGGACATCCTTGCCGCCAACATTGAGGTTAGTGTTGGTAACGAAGGTGGTCGCTTCGTTGGCGCCAGCCCGCCAGACTTCGTTGTAGGGGACAAGTCCGCCGAAAATCTTGCGGCCTTTCACGCGCGGGCTGGAGTAGTCCACGGTGACGGTTTTGCCGTCGGAAAATTTGCATTGCGCCTGAGCCGGCGGGCTGGGGCGTTTCGCTTTGTCCTGGGCAGCGAGTGGGGAAACCGAGATCATCAGGGTCAAAACCAGCAACGTTAAAACCATCCACAGTTTTTTTTGCATCGGTTCATCCTTTGTTTTGGCGATCTGTTTACAGGATAACTTAGACGTAGTGCAGGCGTAGATGGATAGCGGGCGAATGCTGAGCCCACGAGCGAAGTCTTAAAGCTCGGAAGGCGCAAGGAAGTACCGCACCGCGCGCAGAGTATCAGGACAGCGCGTACTTGCCGCGCTCAATCACCTTCTGCGCGATCTGCTGCCGCAGTTCAATAACATTGAAGGGATCATGCTTGGATAAGCGCCGCAGGATGGCCAGTTGCGTACGCAGCATGTCGCCGTCTGCAACCGCGGCGATGATCCGTCGCGCTGCGGATTCGATTTTTTCCATTGACAGCGAAAGATAGACGCGAGTCATGGCAATGGGCAGCGCGGCGTCCGCTTCGCTTTTTTGTTCAACAATTTTCAAGGCCCGCAGCAGCGCCGTTTCCATGGCGTAGATTTCGATCACCATGTCGGCGATGGCGCCCATGATTTCCTGCTGGTCCTGGATAGCCTGCATATATTTCTGGGTGGCGGCGCCGGCGGCGAACAGGCCAAGTTTCTTAGCCTTTTGCACCAGCGTGCGCTCCTCCGCAAGCAGACCTTCGAGTTCGCCGGTTGAAGACGGCCCCGAGAGAACTTCGTCCATCAGACCCTTGATAGCAGGCATCAGAGCGAGTTGGCCGGACAAGGCGCGCTTCAAAAGGAATCCGGTAATGATGAGGCGGTTGATCTCGTTGGTGCCTTCGAAAATGCGGTTGATGCGCGCATCGCGGTAGGCGCGCTCGGCAGGGTACTCTTCGACGAAGCCGTAGCCTCCATAGATCTGCACGGTTTCGTCCACCACGTAATCGACCATTTCCGATCCCCACACTTTTATGATCGAGCACTCGACCGCATACTCCTCAATGGCTTTCAGGGTCTGTTTGGCCGCATCGGCGGCGGACTTGTCGACCTCTGCCAAGGCAGCGTCCATCATGCCCACGGTGCGGTAGATCATGGACTCGCCCACGTAGATGAGGGTCGCCATCTGCGCCAGCTTTTCGCGCACCATCCCGAAATCAGCAATAGTTTTATTGAACGCCTTGCGCTGTTTGGCATAAGCGATGGCATTCTCGAGCGAAAGCCGTGCTCCCCCCACGCACATAGCGCCGAGCTTAAAGCGGCCGACGTTCAGAATGTTGAACGCGATCACGTGGCCCTTGCCGATTTCGCCCAGCACGTTCTCGATAGGAACTTTGCAGTCATTCAAAATGATCGGGCAAGTGGATGAGCCGCGAATGCCCATCTTGTGCTCTTCCGCGCCGATGGAAAACCCGGGAAAGTTGCGCTCGACCAGAAATGCGGTGAACTTCTCTCCGCCGACTTTGGCGAAAACGGTGAACAGGTCGGCAAAGCCGGCGTTGGTGATCCACATCTTTTCGCCGTTGAGAATGTAGTGCTTCTTGTCGGGGGCAAGCTCGGCGCGGGCGCGGCAGTTCAGCGCGTCCGAACCGGAAGAAGCTTCAGACAGGGCGTACGCGCCGACGATTTCTCCGGTGGCAAGACGCGGCAGGTACTTCTGCTTTTGCTCTTCGGTACCAAAGTAGACGATGGGCAGCGTGCCGATGCCAGTATGGCCGCCCCAGGTGGTGGCGAAGCCGGCGTACTTGGCAATGTGATCGGCGATTACGGCGGCGGTGACTTTATCCATTTCCAGGCCGCCGTAAGCTTCGGGAATTTCGACTGCGCTGAGGCCGAGTTCGCCAGCTTTCTTGAGCAGATCGCGAGTGACCGAAAACTCTTTATGCTCGATCTTCTCGATGTTGGGGATGATCTCGTTATTCGCGAACTCTTCCGTAGTCTGGCCGATCAGTTGGTGCTGTTCGGAAAAATCTTCCGGAGTAAAGAGCTTTTCCAGAGCTTGTTCTTCAAGCAGAAAGCTGGCGCCTGAGAGCTTTGATTTGGGAACGGTTGCGGTGGCCATAGGAGGATTCTAACCACGAACAGAATGAAGGTACACCATAGGATTTTCACCACGAAGGTACACGCGAAGGAAGACTAAAACCGTGGTAACAGCAAAACTGTGATTGGTTTTTTCGTTCGTGTACCTGCGTGTCCCTGGTGGTGAATACTCTCATTTCCATCCTGTGCCGTTCACGAATCGTTTTGTGCCGTGTTTGAGATGGACGAGATTTAAATTGATCAGCAATCCAAGGGATTTGCCGGTGAGTTTCAGATAGGAGTGGCTTACACCCTCTGGAGATATCCAAATTGCTGGACTGGCCATTGCAGGCAAGGGTCCAAATTTGAGGCCAGTCTGACAAGGTTAGCTGTCACACAGCGATGTTTTCAAAAACACCAGCGGCGCCCATGCCGCCACCCACGCACATGGTCACCAGGCCGTAGCGGGCATTGCGGCGCTTCATCTCGCGAATGATGGTCGCCGTCAGCTTGGCTCCGGTGCAGCCCAGAGGATGGCCCAAGGCGATGGCGCCGCCGTTGGGATTGACACGGTCGGGATCCAGTCCAGCTTCTTTAATCACAGCCAGTGATTGCGCGGCGAACGCTTCGTTCAGCTCGATGAGGTCGATCTCGGACAGTTTCAGTCCGGCCAGTTTCAATGCTTTCGGTATGGCATACACCGGGCCCAGTCCCATTTCTTCCGGCTTGTACCCCGCGGTCGCAAACGAGACGTAACGGACCAGCGGCCTGATGCCAAGCGCTTGGGCGCGTTCACCGGACATAACCACGGCGGCAGCCGCTCCGTCTGACATCTGCGAAGAGTTGCCGGCGGTAACCGTCCCGGCAACGTGAAAGGCGGGCTTCAACGCTGCGAGAGCTTCGAGCGAGGTATCGGCTCGCGGGCCTTCATCAACTTTGAAAACGATCTCCTGTTTTTTGGGTTTCGACCCATTGGGGGTGGTGAAGCTCACCGGCACCTCTACGGTCTCGTCTTCGAACTTGCCGGCCTGGATTGCGGCCAAAGCCTTCTGATGGCTGTGCAGCGAGAATTCATCGGCCTGTTCGCGGGTGATGCTAAAGCGCCTTGCCAGTCGTTCGGCAGTCAGGCCCATGGATAAGTAAGCGTCCGGGTAGTGGTCCACCAGCCAGGGATTCGGCGAAATCTTGTTTCCGCCCATCGGAATCATGGTCATGGATTCGGTTCCCCCCGCGACGATGACCTCGGCGCCGCCGCTGCCAATTCGCTCGGCGGCCATGGCTATCGCCTGTAAACCTGACGAGCAAAAGCGGTTGATCGTCATGGCGGAGGTTTCCACCGGCAGCCCGGCGCGTAGCGCGGCGATGCGGGCGACGTTCATGCCCTGTTCCGCTTCCGGCATGGCGCAGCCTAGGATTACATCCTCAATTTCTTTGGGATCAAGTTGCGGTACCCGCTCCAGGGCGCTCTTAATGGCGATGGCGGCCAGCTCATCCGGACGGGTGGAGCGAAGGGTGCCCCTGAAAGCACGTCCAACAGGAGTGCGCAGCGATGAAACAATGACTACTTCACGCATAAGAACCTCGGCAACATTTTAGATGATGACTGGAGCGCCGCAGCACCACGCTTTGGCTCGGGGTTCGATAGAATGTTTCACTTTCCAAAAGTCATGATCGCCTTCACGGCCAGGGCGTTGATTACGCCACGCGAACGCATTGAACAGCCGCTGGTGCTGGTTGATGACGGCTTTATCGTGGAGATTACTTCGCGGGCGCACCGAGAGAAACCGGCAGATACTGTCAACCTGGGCGATGGGATTATTGCCCCTGGGCTTTTTGATCTGCACATTCACGGCGGCGCGGGAAGCGACGTGATGGAGCAGGATGGTGTGCGCGTAGTCGGGCGATTCTTGCCGCACCATGGAGTGACCAGCTATTTGCCGACCACTGTAACGGCCCCGGTAGATAAGACGCTCTCCGCGCTGGACCGGATTGCCGACAGCATCGAACGGTGCGACGACAGGGGCGCTCGACCGCGAGGCATTCATCTGGAGGGGCCCTTCCTTAGCCACGCTCGTCGCGGCGTACATCCAGAAAAGGACCTTCTTAAGCCTTCCGTGCAGATATTCAAGCGGTTCTGGGAGGCCGCGCGCGGCCATATTCGCATGATGACGATCGCGCCGGAGCTTGATGGGGCTCTAGAACTCATTGCGGAGGCGGCGAGTCGAGGGGTGCTAATGAGCCTGGGCCACTCCGACGCTTCCATGGATTCGGCACGCAGGGCCATTGAGGCTGGTGCGCGCCATGCCACGCATACCTTCAATGCAATGCGTCCACTTGACCACCGCTCGCCGGGGATTCTAGGGGTTGCGTTGACAGATGCACGACTATCCGCCGATATCATCGCGGATGGCCTTCATACCGATCCTTCGATGGTCGGATTATTCCTGAGGGCAAAAGGACCCGATACTGCAGTCCTGATTACGGACGGACTGTCACCCACCGACATGCCCGACGGGCACTATCATCTGGGGTCGCTGGAGGTCGAGGTAAAGGATGGGCTCTGCGTTTCGAACGGAACGATTGCGGGCAGCGTCTTAACGCTGGACCGCGCGGTTCGTAATGCCATGAAATTCACACAATGCACCCTGCAAGATGCGGTCGCCCTCGCATCACTGAATCCGGCCCGTGCGGCTGGGCTACCCGATATCGGGGCGCTCAAGGCTGGAGCCCGGGCGGATTTTGCAGTATTGACTCCGCAGGGCGAAATCATAAAGACCGTTATTGGCGGGACCATACTCGAGTCATAGGAGAACCAATGCCAGACAAGGGCGGCTTTCCTCATTTCATGATCAAAGAGATCTTCGAGCAACCGCAGGGTATGCGCGATACCATCGAGCCGCGCCTGTCGCTGAACGAAGGCGTTGTCCGGCTGGATGAAATCCGAAGCAGTCCCGATGAGCTGCGCGCCCTGCGACGCATCAACATCCTCGCCTCTGGCACCAGCCGGCACGCCTACATGGTCGGCCAATACGTGATCCAGGACATGGTCAACATTCCTGTGGATGTTGATTATGCGAGTGAATTCGAATATCGCAATCCGCTGATCGGCCCGGGGGAAATAACCATCGTTATCACGCAGTCGGGTGAAACCGCCGACACCACGGCAGCTCAGCGTGAGGCGAAGGCGAAGGGCTCACGGACGGTTGCAATCTCAAACGTGATAGATTCCACCATCGCGCGCGAGGCTGATGGCGTGCTTTACACGCTTGCCGGCCCGGAGATCAGCATCGCTTCTACCAAGGCGTTCACTGCTCAGATGGCAGTGCTGTTCCTGTTCGCCCTCTACCTGGGCCAGGTGCGCGGCAAGTTCTCCCGCGAGCAGCGCCGCTTGTATCTGAAAGACCTGCTGGAGATCCCGGAGAAACTGAAAGTCCAGCTGGAAACCGCGTCGCTGTGCGAAAGTCTGGCCGACCGCTATCACGCCTTTGATGATTTTTTGTTTATGGGTCGCGCCGCACACTACCCGGTCGCCATGGATGGCGCGTTAAAACTCAAAGAAGTCTCGTACATTCACGCCGAAGGTTATCCCACCGGTGAAACCAAGCACGGCCCGCTGGCGTTGATCGACGAGCATCTCCCGATCGTCATTATCGCCACCCGCGATCAGGACGATGCCGGTTCCATGCTGCGGTATGAAAAGACGGTGGCCAACATCAAGACTTTCAAAGAGCAGGGTGCCCACGTTATCGCGCTTACTTCCGAAGGCGACGAAGAACTGGCCAAACTCACTGATGCCATTCCCATTCCAACGACCCGCGAACTGTTGCTGCCGATCCTTGAAATCGTTCCCATGCAGCTGTTTGCTTATTACATGGCGGTGCGTCGCGGTCTGGATGTCGACAAGCCGCGGCATCTGGTGAAGTCAGTGGTGGTGGAGTGAAGGCTCTGGGCGGCGCACTAATTCGGCTTGCGATGCTTCGCATCCGACAGGTATCTCAGAATCGTTGCTTCGGTTGGATTCTTCAACTTTTCTACGTAGGAAGCTTCTGCGCTGAATGCCCCTTCTGGGGTGGGCCTCTGGCGTATCGCTTGCCGGAGCTTTTCTCCGGCTTCTGAGTCGTTGGTCATTACCTGCACATAAAACCACAGAAAGTGTCGCATCTGGTCGAGCGCGGATTTCAGGTTCTGCAATGACTCAACTTCGGCCATCGAGCTCAGCGCTTCCATCAGCTCAGGATCGCCCGGAGCTTCCATTGCGGCATAGTTCAGTTGTCGTTGAATCACGCGCAGGTCTTCAATCACGCGCAACATGCGGATGTGAATTTCGTGGAGGTAGTCGTCTCTTTCCATGTGCGCGGACGCCTCAGAACAGCACGACTCAACATCTCACTCGATGTCGCACCCGCACAGATGTCCCATGTGCATGCGCTTTGGTAATTCAAGGGTTTGCGCGGCGAACGAAAGTTCCGCGTCCGTAGGAATTGCTCAGAGCAGGCTTCCAGAGCGGATTTCCGGCACGGCTGTTCCGGTCACATAACCCGGGGCTTCATCATGGACCGGTACGCGTGGCGAGCGAAAACAGGCTCGATACGCGTCTGGGCTTGGTACCATAGCAAACCTTTATGTCGTCCGTTTCCGATCGCGGGCTGGTTAGAGCCATTGGCCGCTGGAGCCTCGCCCTGCTGGTCATCAACTCCATTATCGGAAGCGGCATCTTCGGGCTTCCCTCGGAGATCGCAAAATTGCTGGGCAGGGCGAGCGTCTGGGCCGTGCTGCTGGCCGGCGCTGCCATCGGCATCATCATGGCCTGCTTCGCTGAGGTCGGCTCGCAGTTCAGCGAAGCCGGCGGCCCGTACTTGTATGCCCGCAAAACCTTTGGGCGGCTGGTCGGAATCGAAGTCGGCTGGATGCTGTGGCTGGTGCGCACCGCTGCACCGGCTGCCACGGCAAATCTTCTGGTCATCTACCTGGGCGAATTTTTTCCCGCGGCCAGCCGGCCTGTGCCGCGCATGCTTGCGCTCACCCTGCTCATTGGCTTTATCGCAGTTGTGAATTTCTTCGGGGTTCGCGGCGGAACCCGCACCAGCAACATCTTTACTGTTGCCAAGCTCGCGCCACTGCTGGTGGTGGCTATAGGAGGAGTCGTTTATCTCGCCAGCCAAGGCCCGGTAACTGCAAGCGTTCCTCCCGGAAACGGCTGGCTGAAGGCGCTGGTGCTGCTGGTATTCGCCTATGGAGGTTTCGAGACCGCGGTCACGCCCATGGCGGAAGCCAGCAATCCTCGTCGCGATGTTTCATTCGCGCTCCTGTTCGCGCTGGCCGTCTGCACGTTGCTATACACCGCGATTCAGTGGTCGGTGGTCGGCATTCTCCCCGATCCCGCTCACAGTGCCCGCCCGCTGGCCGATGTCGCTCGCGTTTTCATGGGCAATCGGGGCGCGGCTTTCATCTCAGTCGGCGCGCTCATCTCAGTTTACGGATATCTCACTGCGAACATGCTCGCGGTTCCACGCGTTACGTTTGCGCTCGCGGAAAACGGCGACTTTCCATCGATTTTCGGGGCGGTGCATCCGCGCTATCACACCCCCTATTTTTCGATCATCGTCTACGCTTTCTTTCTCTGGTGCATGGCAGTGCTGGGGAACTTTACCTGGAACGCGACTCTTTCGGCAGTAGCACGCCTGTTCTATTACGGGATCGTCTGCGCCGCTCTGCCGGTTCTGCGCCGCCGTCAGCCAGAGGCGGTCCAGTTCCGGTTGCCGATGGGAAATGTTCTGGCAGCTGTGGGTGTGCTGGTGTGCGCGATTTTGATTACCCAGGTTGATCTCAGCAAATCGCTGGTGCTGCTGGCGATCGTCCTGGTCGGGTTTCTAAACTGGCTGCTGGTGCGTCGCCGTGCCTGATTTCCTGTTACCCTACCACCCGTGAAACTCGCCTTCGCTGCGGTTCTACTCATTTCCTCCTGCGCTCTCGCCCAACTGTCTTCAGACTGGACCACCGAACGCGACGTGGCAGTTCCCATGCGTGACGGAGTTATTTTGCGTGCCGACATCTTGCGGCCCAAAAGTGGTGCCCGGTTTCCTGTGCTTGTTTACCGAACGCCTTACGGGAAGCACTTCGCGCAGAATGAATATTCCACCTTCGGGCACGCAGTGGATCGTGGATACGCGGTGGTTATTCAGGATGTTCGTGGTCGCTA
Source organism: Acidobacteriota bacterium (assembly GCA_003224855.1). GTDB lineage: Bacteria > Acidobacteriota > Terriglobia > Terriglobales > Acidobacteriaceae > Gp1-AA142. The sequence continues at coordinate 12,338 of QHZY01000013.1, forward strand.
CGCCTCTGACGGCGAGTTTCGTCCCTATGAAAACGAAGCTCGCGATGGTTATGACACCATCGAATGGGCGGCTAAGCAGCCCTGGTCGAATGGTAACGTCGGCACGTTCGGCCTTTCTTATCCCGGAGCAGTGCAGTGGCTGGCCGCGGTTCAGAACCCTCCACACCTCAAAGCCATGGTTCCTGCCATGACATTCTCCACGCCGAAAAACTTTTTTTATGCATGGGGCACCTGGGACATGTCGTGGATTGAATGGATTTGGGAAAACATTGCCGCTGATGCTCGTATAAAGAAAAATTTGGCGGGGCCGCACACGGAAGAAGAGGTCACGGCCGCATGGAAAGAGCAAAGCCCGAAGATGCTTGCCACCGTGCCACTCAACCAGCTTGAGAGCCTGCGCCAGGTTGCGCCTTACTACTACGACTGGCTTTCGCATCCATTCGAGGATCCGTGGTGGGACTGGGCCGAGCTGCGCAATAAATACGGCCGCACACATGCCGCCGTGCTCAATCTTTCTGCCTGGTATGACGACAACTACGGCCCTGAAGGCGCTACCACCAACTTCAATGGCCTGCTGACGTCGCGCATGGCGGAGAAAGACAAGAGAACTCATCTGCTGCTCGGCCCGTGGGTCCACGGCGTGGACTCGACTGCCCAAGCCAAATCCGGCGAGCGCCAGTTCTCGCCCGTAGCTGCGATCGATTATGACGAAACTGTTTTGCGTTGGATGGATCACTATCTGCGGAGCAAGGACAATGGCGTGGGGAAAGAAAAAGCTGTTCGTTATTTTGTGATGGGAAGAAACGAGTGGCGGGACGCTGACGCGTGGCCGCCGCCATCCACTCGCAAAAGCTACTACCTGAACCGGCCCGTATCAAATGAACCCTCAGGCACACTCAGCTCCGATCCGCCACCGCAGGAAGTCCCCGGACTGACATTCGTAAGCGATCCCGAGCATCCGGTGGTGAACGAGTTCAACAGCTCCGGTGCGCATGATTACCGCAAACTGGCTGACCGTGAGGATGTTCTCACCTTCGATTCGCCGCCACTTGAAAACGATCTCGAAATCACCGGGCCTATCAGCGCGCGCATTTTTCTCTCCTGCGACTGCCGCGATCTCGATCTCTGGGTCCGCTTGCTCGATGTCGCTGCCGACCGAACCGCATTCAACCTGATGAGCCCCGGACTCGATGTTCAGCGTGCCAGCTATCGTGGTCCCGGCAAAAACCGACAGCTCCTCACGCCCGGCCACATCTATGAGCTCGGCCCTGAGACGCTTGTAACCAGCAATGTCTTTCTAAAAGGACATCGCATCCGCGTGCAGATTTCCGCCAGTTTCTTCCCCAACTTCTCGCGTAACCTGCAAAGCGGAGAACTCGAAAACAATTCAGCGAAAATGCAGAAAGCCACAATAAGTGTCTACAGCGACCGCAGTCATCCTTCGCGGGTGATACTGCCGGTTATGAAGTGAGCCTCGAAATGCTTTGTCATTCCGAGCCGCTCTGGCCGGTGACCAGGTCATCCGCGGTCTCAAATAAAATTTTCTTTATTTCTCCCTTGACCCTCACGTTACGTGATCCCCGACAATATCTAGTAGTCGACGGGATTGACGTGATCTCTGCCGAGAAAAAGCAATGGCTTACACAGTAAAAAAAGTAGCCGCGATGTCGGGCGTCAGTGTGCGCACGCTGCATTTCTACGATGCGACGGGCCTGCTGAAGCCCGCCTATTGCCGGGCGAATGGCTACAGGTTCTACGAGGAGCCACAGCTCTTGACCCTCCAGCAGATCCTGTTCTACCGAGAGCTGGGATTCGAGCTGAAGCAGATTGAACGAATCCTGGGCCAGGCCGATTTCGAGAAAGTCGCTGCCCTGCAATCGCACCGGAAGGTTCTGCAAAAAGACGTCGCTCAGACGCGCACGTTGATTGAAACCATCGACAAAACTATCAAGCACTTAAAAGGAACAAAGAAAATGAAGAGCGAGGAGATGTTTCTTGGCTTCAGCGTCGCCGCGGGGAAAGACCGATCAGGTGAACACATCAGACTCGGCGGCGAACCGAATGATTGTAAGGTGTCTGTACAGGACACTGATGGCGCAATGTGTGTTTTCGAGTTTACCGGCGGAGGCGGCGGGCCGCGCCACCTTCACCACGACCAGGAAGAGTGGATCTACATCATTGATGGCGAGTTTCAATTTGAGGTTGGTGAGAAGCGCTATCGAGTGGGGCGCGGTGAGTCCGTTTTCATACCGCGCAAGGTTCCTCACGTGTGGGCCTGCGTGAGCGGGAAGCCGGGCAAGATTATTAATGTGTACCAACCCGCAGGGAAGATGGAGGATTTCTTCCGCGAATTAGGCAAGTATCACGGCAAGCCATACGTCCATGAGGCGCTCTCGATTGATGAATTTCGTCAGTTGTTCCACGACCACGGGATGGATCTTCTCGGCCCACCCCTCCTGGGAAAATGGAAAGTCGAAGAAGACGGACGAATCAGAGAGATCACCTAACCATGCGGCTGCTTCACGAACAACCCCCGGCCTGCTTAATCCACCAGAGCGGCTTCGCCATCCGGCATTGTCTCCGCCGCGTGCACCGGGCTGAGGTGCGGCCGCTATTCGAGACTGTACCAGTCACCCAGAGATTCCCCCAACCAAGCTTTGTTTTTGACAGTCCTAAGCCCGAAGCGGTTGCTATAATTCCGGCTCGCCATGCGATACCGTGCGCTGTTTCTATTGCTGGTTTATCCGCTTGCCGCATTTGCCCAGCGTGATCCGGTCCTGAAACAAATCGATCTGCCGCATGCCTACTACTACCGCGAGATGTATCTTCCGCAGCTCACCACTGGGCCAAGTTTCTTGGCCTGGGCGCCTGATTCGAGAAGTCTTATTTATTCGATGGCCGGGTCGCTCTGGCAACAGAAACTGGGCATAACTTCAGCCCAGCAATTGACCTCTGGTCCCGGCTACGACTATCAGCCCGACTGTTCGCCGGATGGCAAGTGGGTGATCTACGATTCCTACAACAAAGACGCGGTCGAGCTCTGGGCGTTAAACCTCAGCAACGGAAAAACTCAGCAGCTCACGCACAACGGTTCGGTAGACCTTGAGCCGCGATTTTCTCCTGATGGCAAGCGCGTGGCTTTCGTTTCGACGCAATACAAGGGTCACTTGCACATCTTCGTTGCTGATTTCCGAAACGGCGAGTTAACCAGCATCACTCGCCTGACCGGCGAAACCCGCAGCAGCCTGCCGCGTTATTACTACAGCCAGTTCGATCATGAGATCAGCCCTGCCTGGTCGACCGACGGAAGCGAAATACTGTTCGTCTCCAATCGAAACCATATCTACGGCACGGGCGGCTTCTGGCGTATGAAGGCCGAAGCAGGATCTGAGCCCCGTGAAATCCATTACGAAGAAACGACTTGGAAGGCGCGGCCTGATTTCTCGCCTGACGGCAAGCGCATTGTGTACGCCTCTTATTTGGGCCAGCAGTGGCACCAGCTCTGGCTGATGCCCGCGCAAGGTGGCGATCCATTCCCGATTTCCTACGGCGACTTCGATAACGTTTCACCCCGCTGGTCGCCCGACGGCAAGCACATAGCTTTTATTTCCAATCGCAATGGCAACACATCGCTTTGGCTTCAGGAAGTACTTGGGGGCGCGCAGACTGAACTGATCGCGAAAGAAAGGCGCTATTTGAAACCCAGCGGCCAGTTCAGCATCACTGTGCTTTCGGCGGGTCGTCCGGTGCCCGCGAGAATTTTCGTCACAGCAGAAGATGGGCGGGCCTATGCTCCCGATGACACCTGGATGCGCGCTGATGACAGCTTCGTGCGCTCCGAGCGTGCGTTCGAGCCTCACTACTTCCAGACCAGCGGCACTTCGGAACTGAACGTTCCGGCAGGGCATCTGCAGGTAGAGGTTATGAGGGGATTCGAATACCGGGTTGAGAAGCGCCAGATCCTGATCGCAGCGGGGCGGCGCACATCTCTCACCATTTATCTCCAACCGCTGAATGTTCCAAAAGACGCGCGCTCGCAGTGGGTCAGCGGCGATGTGCATGTCCACATGAACTATGGCGGCGCTTACCGCAACTCTCCGAAGCGCCTGGTCGATCAGGCGGCCGCGGAAAATCTGCAGGTCGTCGAAGACCTTGTAGTCAATAAAGAACAGCGCATTCCGGATATTGCTTACTTCTCACCCAAGCTCGATCCCGCATCCACGGCGACTAACCTTCTATTTCACGCGCAGGAATTTCACACCAGCTACTGGGGACATCTCGGCCTGCTCAACTTGACCCAGCACTACATTCTTCCCGAGTACGCAGGTTATGCGGGAACCGCGGCTGCGAGCCTGTTTCCAGCGAACGCCATCGTGGCCGACATGGCGCACGAGCAGCAGGCGCTGGTCGGCTACGTTCATCCTTACGAGACTATTCCCGATCCCGCCAAAGACGAATCGTTGAACCACGAATTGCCGGTCGACCTCGCGCTGGGCAAAGTCGATTACATGGAAGTGGTTGGTTTTGCCGATCACAAATCTACTGCCGCCGTCTGGTATCGGCTGCTGAACTGCGGCTTTCGTTTGCCCACCGCTGCGGGAACCGACGCTATGGCGAACTTTGCGTCTTTGCGTGGGCCAGTCGGTCTGAACCGCGTTTACGTGAATGTTCCGCCCGGCCCGCTGAATCACACGTTCTGGCTCGACGGTTTGAAACATGGCCGGAGTTTCGCAACCAACGGCCCGCTGCTGGGCTTCGCGCTGGGAGATCGCCGGATTGGGGACGAGTTGAAGCTTCCTGCCGGCGAGAACAAAGTCAAACTCACGGCCTGGATGCGATCGATCGTTCCGATCGATCACTTGCAGGTGATCTGCAATGGCGACGTAGTACGCGATTTAAAGCTCAGCGGTGATCGCCAAAGCGCGGACATCAACGAATCGCTGCCGATCTCGCGCAGCGGATGGTGTGTGTTGCGGGCATGGAGCGATAAATCGGAATATCCCGTGCTCGATCTTTATCCCTACGCCACCACCAGCCCGATCTACATTTCGGTGGCAGGCTCGAACCCCTCACGCAAAGAAGACGCCGGTTACTTCGTGGCCTGGATCGATCGCATGATCCAGGCTGCAAAATCAAATCAGGACTGGAACACTGAGCGCGAAAAAACCGCTGTACTCAGTCTGCTGGATTATGCCCGCAATATATACGTCGGCATGGAAAAGTAGCTCAACGGTTCTCGATCGCCAGCAAGCTCTTTTTTCTCTCGATGCCCCATCTGTATCCGCCCATTTCTCCGCTCTCGCGCACCACGCGATGGCATGGAATCGCCACCGCCACCGGATTGGTCGCGCACGCACGCGCCACCGCGCGGCTGGCCGTCGGCTGGCCGATAGCCTTCGCCACCTGTGAGTAAGACCGGGTCGCTCCGAAAGGGATCGACTGCAGGTACGCCCAGACACGACGCTGAAAAGCTGTTGCCTGAATGTCCAGCGGCAGCGCCTTGTTCAGTTTCTGTCCCGCCATCTGATGAAGCAGGCTTACTTTCCATTCATTCATAGCAGCGTCATCGCGCTTGCGGTTGGCAAACGGGAACTCATGCTTCAGTCCCTGTTCCAGTTCCTCATCGGTATCGGCAAACTGTATGGCGCAGATGCCCTTGTCGGTAGCCGCAATCAGCATTCTTCCCAGCGGCGAATCCGCAAACGTATAGCGAATGGGCGCGGCAATCGCGCCCCGGCGATAGGTATCAGGTGTCATTCCCAGCTGCGCCGAGGTGCGTTCATACAAACGGCTGCTGGAACTGAAGCCCGCGTCGTACATGGCGCGGGTGACGTTCCGTCCGGCCTGCAGATCGCGCTTGAACTGTTTCATGCGGCATGAATCAGCATAGGCGCGCGGGCTTACGCCCAGCACCGCTTTGAAAGTGCGTTGCAGGTGGAACGGGCTTTGCCGAAACTCTTTGCTCAGCCGCTGCAACGTAACTGGTTCATCGAGGTGCTGTTCGATGTACCGGCATATTGCCTTTACCATCTCCGTTTGACGGCCGGCACCGGTCGCCTGCGGACGGCAACGCAAGCAGGCACGGTATCCGGCATGTTCAGCATCTTGCGGCTTGCTGAAAAACATTACATTCTCCCGCCGCGGACGCCGCGATGGGCACGATGGCCGGCAGTACACGCCGGTCGACGACACCGCGAACACGAATTCTCCATCGCGGTTCGCATCACGATTCAAGACCGCTTGCCACTGTGGGTCTGTCGTGGGCTTATGTTCAATTTTCGGTTGCATTTCCATAGTGAGTATCGCATCGGTATTCATAGTTTCCATAGAGTAGAATGCGTTCCTCCCATGGACTATCCGAAGCTTGCGGTCAAAGCGATTCACCAAACGCTTTATTTTCTGCGCACATGCGTGCTACTCTGCGGCTTCATCACAACCAGGAGAATTGGATGCACCGCCGAAACTTCCTGATTCGCGCCGGACAGACCCTGAGCGCCGCCGCACTCGCTTCCGCCTTCGAGCGCGCCCACGCGCTTTCGGCCCTTCCTAACCCTGAATCTCAGGACTGGGAGAGTGTTCGCGCTCTCTTCAACGTCGATCCGCAGATCATCCAGATGTCGGCTTTCTTCCTCGCGTCACATCCCAAACCGGTGCGTGACACGATCGAGGAGCATCGCCGCGCGCTCGACGCCAACGCCATTGACTACATCTACGCCAATGACGAAAAGTGCGAAGCTGCCGTATGCGCCGCCGCCGCTCACTATATGGAAGTTGAGCCCGGCGACGTAGCTCTTACCGACAGTACCACCATGGGGCTGGGCCTGCTGTACTCCAGCCTGAAGCTATCTCCTGGCCAGGAAATTCTGACCACCACTCACGATCACTACTCCACCGAAACTTCATTGCGACTTCGCGCCGAGCGCACCGGCACCAATATTCGTCGCGTCAATCTTTATGATGATCCGGAGAATGCCAGCTCTGCGCAGATTCTTGACCGCCTGTCGAAAGTCATCACTCCCAAGACTCGTGTAGTCGCAGTTACCTGGGTCCATTCCTGCAGCGGCGTGAAGCTGCCCATCGCGCAGATGGCTGAAGTGGTGAAGAAAGCCAATGCCAATCGCGCTGAGAACGACCGAGCGCTGCTGTGTGTCGATGGCGTCCACGGCTTTGGTTCCGTGAACCAGAGCGTGAACGATCTTGGCTGCGACTTCTTCATCTCCGGCTGCCACAAATGGATTTTCGGTCCGCGCGGGACTGGCCTGGTCTGGGGGAAACCCGAAGCCTGGCGTGTAGCGCACGCCACCATCCCCACCTTCGATCTGGAAGCCTATGAGATGTGGATGAACGTTAAACCTCAGGCGCCTATTCCGGTCGGCCGAATCATGTCTCCCGGCGGATTTCATGCCTTCGAGCATCGCTGGTCGCTGCACAAAGCTTTCGAACTGCACCAGCAGCTTGGCCGGGCCCGCGTCGAGCAGCGTATCAACCAGCAAAATGGTCAGCTGAAAGAAGGCTTGTCGAAATTGCCGGGGGTTCGCCTGCGCACTCCCATGTCCCCGGAGCTTTCTGCCGGCATCACCTGCTTCGAAATTAAGGGTCTCGCTCCTGACGCAGCTGTGCAGAAATTGCGCGCGCAAAATATCGTTGCCAGCGTCACTCCGTACAAAACGTTATATGTCCGGCTGTCGCCGAGCCTGCTCACGACGCCGGAGCAGGTGGATCAAACTCTTGCGGCGGTCAAAAACCTAGCGTGAGCTCAGCCATTTCTGCAGGCCAGCATAGCTCGGTGATCACCGCCGTTCATCTCACGCATGAGATCGTTATCAACGCAGCCGCGCCGGCCCGTGAGTGGGAGAATGCGTCTTCTATCTCGTTCTCTTCCGACTGGCGAGGCGAGCACCCCAATTCTGACTTGCAAACAAAGGTTTGCGCGCTCTGGTCGCAACGCGATTTATACCTGCACTTTGAATGCCGGTACCGCGACCTGTTCGTTTTCAACGACGCCGATTCCGACCGCCGTCGCGACAAGCTCTGGGAAAGAGATGTGGTCGAAGCCTTTCTTCAACCGGACCCTTCTCGCGAACGTTATTACCGCGAGTTCGAAGTGAGCCCTAATGGCATGTGGATCGACCTCGAGGTTTTTCCGGGCGGGATCGCCAACTTGCGCAGCGGGATGAAATCCTCGGTCGCGCTCAATGACAAGGCGCACACCTGGTCCGCCGAACTGGCCATTCCGATCAAAGCCATAACCGCTGATTTCGATCCTGAATCAGAGTGGCGGGTAAACTTCTATCGCGTCGAAGGCCGCCAGGAACCGCGTTCCTATCTGGCCTGGCAGCCGACTGGAACGCCGGAGCCGAATTTCCACGTCCCGAGCGCGTTCGGCAGAATGAAATTTCAGCTCTAGCAAAATGGAGGCAGAAAACTTGAAAACTGTACTTGTATCCCTGGCACTTGTAACTGTGACCTTGCTCGCCCTGGCGCAGGAAATCAAGCCTGGCGTGCTTGGCGCCGATGACCTTAAGCGCGTTGTCCCTTCCGTTTATTTCTTCCGCGGGCAATCGGCCACTGTGCAGATACGCAACGCCGGCGGATTTGCCGCTGCGGACGGAAAACTTGTGCTGGCTGCTCTGGTTGACACTTCCGGCTACGCCACCGACGTCCAGGCAAAGTATCAGGGCCTGCTGATCACAGAAATCAAACTGAACGTTCATGGAACATCGCTGCCGCCGGGCCAGTATGGGTTCGGTTTCACGAAGGAAGGAAAATTTCTGGTGTCGGATGTCGGGGCCAACGATCTGCTCAGAGCAGATACCCAGTCAGACGACAAGCTCACGCACCCTGTACCGCTCAAGATGGCGGCCGATGGAACAGGTTATCGTCTTTACGCAGGCAGAAAGTGGGTAACTCTGAAGCCGGAATAGAGTATTTAAAAGGGTGCCCCACTTCTCGCCGTGGTTGCGAGAAGTGGGAATCACGAATTCTAGTGCGCCAGTGACTTGTTCGGCCCCAGCACTTGTTCCAGTCCGGCGCGCCGCCGTAACTCCGCCAGCAGTGCGGTGGCCGCGTTCTGATAAGTTTTGCTCGGATCAGAGGGGTCCGCCCACACCGCTTCATATACCACCTGGGTCGCTTCCTTCTCGTCCATGCGCAGCGCCGCTTCCAGTATGTCTACGCGATTGTTCAGCTGGTCATAACAGGTCTGGCAAACCGACGCCGCCTCGAACGATCCCGGATGATTGTCTTCGTTTTCGCAACGGAAGCTGGCCGCGGCATTGATCTGCATATGCGACGAATAAACCTGCGCTTTAAAAGCTCGCAGAAAATTTTCCCGCTCCTGTTCAAGCGCAGCCTCTTCCACCGAGGCCGGCGCAACTGCTGTTTCCGTTTCTCCTGAGGACGTAGGTGAAACGCGCTCTGGCGCTTTACACACTGGGCAGGCGGGAAGGTTGGCCGCGTAGTAAGTCCGGCACTTCGCGCAGGGAAGGCCGTATCCCGCTGACCGCGTCGGGGTCAGCGGCGCAATTACCGCTTGCGACTGCAAACTGGCTGGATCGGTACCACGCACTGGGGCGTTGGCGCCAGTCGTGTAGATGACTCGAGCTCTTTTAGTGCTTCGTTATAGCGTCCCTCAGTCATCAGGGTTGCGGCCAGGTAGTAGTGATTATTGGCCGAGGGCTCCAGCCGCACGGCGTGCCGGAACTCGGTCTCCGCCGCATCCAGTTTCTGCTCGTCGAAGAACGCCGTTCCCAGGTAGTGGTGCGCCAGCGCCGAGTCAGGATCGAGTTCCACTGCAACTTTCAATTCGCGGATTGCTTCTTCCTTGTCTTTAACCAGCAACAACGCCTGTCCCAGAACGCGGTGCTCGGTCGCTCCCTCGGGATTCTGCAGAATCGCCATCCGCAGTTCGGCGATCGCCAGCTTGTAATTCTTTTTGCTCATGAAAGCCTTCGCTAGGCAGCTGTGTCCGCGCTGCCAGCCCGGATGCTTCCGGAACAGCGTGTTCAGCTCGGTGATGGCCGCGTCGTACTCGCCCTTGTCGCAATAAGTGTTCCCCAGGTTGTAGCGAATTCCCGGCTCCGACGGAGCAATTCGCTTTGCCTGCAGATATTCACTGACCGCGCTGGTCAAATTGCCCGCATCATGCAACAGCATTCCAAGATTGTTGTGCGCCTCCCACATCTGCGGATCGAGCGTGATCGCCTTGCGATAAGCTTTGATGGCCAGCTGCAGTTCGCCCTTTTCCTTCAGCGTGATTCCCATGTCGTAATAAACTTCGGCATCGTTGGGGTGCAGCACCAGAGCCTCTGCAAAGGCGTTGATGGCCGCCGCGTAGCGCTGGTTGGCATGAAACCCCAGCCCCAGAAAACGATAAGCATCGGAGTTTTTAGGATCGAGGCTGAGCGCGGTGCGCGCCTCTGCAATGGCGTTGTCTCCATCTTCATAACGATAGAAAACGTATGACAGGCGGCAATGAATGTCGGAACTGCCCGGCGCCAGATCGCGCGCCTCAGAATAGGCGTCGAACGCCGCGTCCCACTGCTCCGTTTGCTGATAAACAAATCCCAGTGCAAATTTCAGACTCGCGTCCTGCGGATTCCGGTTGATGAGCTTTTCGAGCGCGGGCTGCGCCAGTTCGAATTTGCGTGCTCGAATCAGCGCGCTGACCTTGGACACTTCCATCGGGCACGCGCTGCTTCCACCCGGCGCTGAATCCGGCAGCAGGCGAAGGCTCTGTACCAGGGCCGCATCCATACCAGCCGCGAGCAGGGTCTTGGTATTTGCTTGGTCGATCTTGAATGCCAGGCCACGTTCTTCGAGCAGCCTGCTCAGTCGCGGCGCGGGCATGCCGCCCGCAAACCAGCCCAGGGCTTCACCACATCCCATTGGACTGGAAACTGCTTGCGCGCTGGCGCCCACCGAGAACGACAAAAATAAAGATACAGACAGAACCAGAAGAAGTTTGCGGTGCAATCGGTTTCCCCATCCGCCACTTGGCTCAGACGTACTTCAGCCGGCGGTGATTGCACGATAGTGTTCGCCCGCTGAATCCGTAAGGTCACGGAGGTAATTGCACCTTTGGCGGCGTCAGCGTATGCGCGAGATTTCCCCTGCGTTTTTGGCCTTTCTCGAAAGTTGACCTGTCATTCAGCTTTAGATACTGTTAGATAGGGCGTTCGCGGAGGGACAACATGTTTGAAGGTCTTTTTCAACCCATGCACCTGCTGGTGATCTTCGGTATCGCCTTGCTGGTGTTTGGCCCCAAGAAACTCCCGGAGCTTGGCAAGGGCATCGGCGAGGGCATCCGCGCCCTCAAAGACAGCATGAAAGACCACCCGTCCGTGCAGGCGAAGAACGACGTCTCCACTCCCGAAACTAAAAGCTAGTTCCGGCGTTTCCTGTGCCAACTCGGTTTTAGCGTTTAAAGCCTTTGCCTTCTTCTAAGGGCCTGGGTGCGCCAGGTCTCGCCGCTTATGCGAAAACTGGGAAGGCGATGTTCAGCCGTCACATCTTCACTCAACTGGAAGTGTTAAAGGGGCTGCTTCCAGGCTGGCCTGCTTGTCTGAAGCTTTACGAAAATGCCTGCCCCTGCAAAATTCAACGTCGGTTCCACGTGCATAGTGACAAGCCGCGGCGGCGCGCCCGCCTGACAAGGCTCCACTGACCATTTAGAATCCTCTGTCCTCAACTCTGAACCGTTATGGGAGAGCCCGCGTGATCCCTCGCTACACCCGCCCTGAGATGGGCCGCATCTGGAGTGATGAAAATCGTTTCCGCACCTGGCTCACCGTGGAGCTCGCCGCCACCGAGACGCTAGCCGAGGCCGGCATGGTTCCCGTGGCAGCCGCGCGCGCCATCCGCGAGCGCGCTGACTTCGAGCTCGAACGCATCCATCAGATTGAAGCCGAAGTCCGCCACGATGTCATCGCCTTCACCACCGCAGTGGCGGAGATCGTGGGCGAACACGCGCGCTGGTTTCATTACGGGCTCACCTCAAATGACGTGGTCGATACCGCGCAGGCGCTGCTCACCGGCCAGGCTTCGGCCATCATCGCCGATGATCTCGAGATCCTCGCGGAAGTTTTGCAGCGGCGTGCGTTCGAGTTCAAAGACACGCCCATGATCGGGCGCACCCACGGGATCCATGCGGAGCCCATCACCTTCGGCTTGAAGCTCGCCAACTGGTACTCGGAGACGCAACGCAACATCTCGCGCTTCGCGAACGCAGCTGAAGACATGCGGGTGGGAAAGTTCTCGGGTGCGGTGGGAACATTCGCGCATTTGAGTCCTGAACTGGAAGAGAAGATGTGCGCGCGCCTGGGGCTGAAGGCGGCAGCGATATCTTCCCAGGTGATTCAGCGCGATCGTCACGCGGCTTATGTCGCCACCCTGGCGGTGATCGCATCGACCCTCGACAAGATTGCCACTGAGGTCCGTCATCTGCAACGCACTGAAGTGCGCGAGGCCGAAGAGTTCTTCAGCGAGAAGCAGAAGGGCTCATCAGCCATGCCTCATAAGCGCAATCCGGTGACGGCGGAACAGATCAGCGGACTGGCGCGCGTGGTGCGCTCCAACGCCCAGGCAGGTTTTGAGAACGTGGCGCTGTGGCACGAGCGTGACATCTCACACTCGTCAGCGGAGCGCGTCATCATTCCTGACTCGACCATCCTGGTGGACTATCTTCTGAGTAAGACAGCCAACCTGATTGACACCCTGTTGGTGTATCCGCAGCGCATGATGGCGAACCTGGAGAGCACGGGCGGGCTGGTCTACAGCGGGCAGTTACTGCTAGATCTGGTGGAGCATGGAGTGTCGCGCGAGGAAGCTTACCGGCTGGTGCAGGGACACGCCATGCGCGCGTGGAAAGAAGGGCTCAACTTCCGCGCGCTGGTTACCAGGGACAAAAGCATTACCGGGCGCGTACCGCGCGAACAGGTGGAGCGAGCATTCGAGCTGAAGCGGCAACTGAAGAACGTGGGTAAGATTTTTGCGCGGGTCTTTCCATCCACCACCAGGGGCACGAAGGTACACCAGGGAAAGACACGGGCTCATAACCGCAAGAAAAAATCTAGGGGCGCTTAACCAGCATGCCGTCGACTGAGACCGCGCCCCCACCAGTCAGGGCCAGGCAGATGCTTGCAGCGAGCAGGATTAATGGGAACTCGAAGCCCATCTTCTGACTCCAGAAGCCGTTCTTTAGGTGTACAAGAAGGATGGCGCCGAGCATATCGATGGCTACGAATATAGCGGCCCAGCGAGTGAATAGACCTATTAACAGACAGAGACCGCCGAAAAATTCAACGAGCGTCACCACTACGGATGTAATTCCCGGGAGAGGGATACCACTAGCAGCGAAGAAGCCGGCGACGCCGTGAAAGCCAAAGCCGAAGAGCTTCTGCCATCCATGGGCAAGAAAGATGACCCCAAGGACTACGCGCAACACAGTCAAGCCGCAGGCCGATCTTGAATTCATAGCTTTCTCCTTGCCATCAAACTCTTTCGCGGATCTGGTCGAGTGTCCGCAGGAATTCCTGAAGTCTCTGGCGGCCGAGCTGGCCGGTGATCTTTTGATTCAAATCCTCCAGCGGAGCATCCAGGGACTTGAGCAATGCCAGGCCATTATCCGTGATTCTCGCGGTAATGACGCGGCGGTCGGTTTTGCAGCGGCCACGGCGCGCCAGCCCGCTTTTTACCAGTCGATCGAGCAGGCGAGTGATGTCGGGATCACGGTTGAGCATGCGCTCGCCAATTTCATTGCATGCCAGACCCTCATCACCGGCGCCCCGCAGAATGCGCAGAGCATTGTATTGGGTGGGCGAGATCCCATAGGGCTTAAGAAATTCGGTGAGCCGCCATTGCAGATCGCTGGCGGTACGCTGCAGGGCAACCATGGCCTCGCTGCCCAGATTAGGGAAAGGCTTGCTCTGGCGGATTTCGGCTCTGATTCCGGGGACCACGTTTTAAGGATACTCGTTATAACGAGGGAGTGCAAAGCTGTGGCCATCCAAAACCACTAAGGGGCGGGGTGCCCCAGGTCTCGCCGCTTTTGCGAGACCTGGGAAGAACTACTCCAGTCCCTCACTCGCCTCCTGCGACCTCGCACTCTCATTGCCTCTCGCATCTACCGCTGATACCGAATAGCTGTACCTCACTCCGGGCTTCACGTCAGAGTCACGATAAGCCGGCACCTTCACCATTTCAGTATTGATTTTTGCCGCAGCACCACCCGGCCCACGCCGGTACACGTTGTATCCCGCTAAGTCAGATTCCGTGACTGGCGACCAGATCAGATCGATGAACGCTGGCTGCCCCACTCCCGATGCCACTGCCTGCAGCGCTTCCGGCACGCTTGGCGGATAAATATCGTGAGCGGTCACTTTCACTTCCGGGGTATTCTCGCCTTCAACTTCCGCGGTCGCTCTACACTCCACGTCGAGATCTTCGTTAGGCGGGCACTCTTCTTTCTTGCCCAGCGATAACTGCGAGACCACCGTGGCGCGATAGTCATAACTCTGTTCCCACTCCAATGTGCGGTCAAGAAACGTGCCCGACTGGTTTGGCTCCTGCCCGCAATTCGGCCATGCGATGTCGGCTAGCTTTACCGCATTCGAGCCTTGCTTCTGCCGGTAGACCCGAAGGAAGAACTCAAGCGATGGCGCCCTGCTGGCGGTGGGCACCGCAGGGCACGACCACGAGAGAAGAATTCCATCGCGGGCCACCTCGGCGCGAAAGTCTTGCGGAGGCGGAAGGGTGGGCGCTGCCGGCACCTGCACCTGGTTTGACAGACCCGCGGTGCGCCCGAAATCATTCAGCGCCGCAACCGCGTAGCTGATCATCGCCGTGGGATTTTGCTGCGTGAGGTCGGGGGAAAGAATGTCCACAAAGCTTGCGCTCGGCGCTGATTTGCCGTTTACCGGCGCAGCCGGCGTCCTTCGGGGCTCGATTTCTCCCACCGGATTGCCACAGTCATGGATGGACTGACCCAGATTTCGGCAAATCCTGAACGGCCCGGGATGACGAATGCTCTGACGTTCGGTGGTCCGCGTCGGCTCCGTCCAGGTAAGTATCACTTGGTCGCCCTTGCGTGCAGCCCTGAGATCGTTGACCGGCTTGGGCAACTGCAATGACGGTGGCAACGGCGGCCCTGGCCATCCGCAACTGCTCGCGCAGATCAGTGCGAGCAGAGCCGCCACTCGCTGCAATCTGCTGCTCAGTTTGTCTCCAGCAGTTCGCGCACGGCTTCGCGAAATACGCGGGTGTGCTTATCCACGTCTTCGTTTTCTGTCTGTGGCGACATCAGCGCCATGTTGTGAAATGGCGTAAGCAGAATTCCGCGATTCATCGCGTACAGGTGCATGAAGCGTTCCAGTTCGAAGTCCATTGCGTTATGCGCTTCCGTGCCATTTTTCGGGACCCGGGATGAAAAAAGATATTCCGCGCGGCATCCCAACCGGGTCACGTGCCACGGAATTTCGAATTCGCTGATGGCCTTTTGCACTCCAGAACTCCAGCGCTCGGCCAGTGGAATCATCCGGTCGAACGCCTCTTTCGTCAGCACGCTGCTGAGGGTCGCTTTCATGGCCGCCAGCGAGAGCGCGTTCCCCGCCAGCGTTCCTCCGATGCCTCCGGTGTCGCAGTCTTCCAGGCTCTGGCGTTCCAGAAAGAGCTGCGCGATCTGCTCGGTAAACCCGTAGGCCGCTCCAGGAACTCCGCCGCCGATCGGCTTGCCGAACACGATGAAGTCAGGCGCGAGATTTTCCGCGCGCGTGTAACCGCCCGGCCCGGCGCAAATAGTGTGGGTCTCATCAATGATCAGCAGCGTTCCCGTTCTTCGCGTGATCGCACGTAAGGCATCATGAAATCCCGGCTCGGGATGAACAATGCCGACGTTGGTCAGCGCCGGTTCCGCCAGCACGCATGCCACATCCTGAGCAGATAACGCGTTTTCCAGCGCGGCCAAATCGTTGAATTCAACTACCTTGGTTGTCACTGATGGATCCACTGGCGGCCCGATGTTTCCGCGCCGCGCTCTCGCTTCTCCGTTCTCATGGAGTGTGATGAAGCTCTCATCCACTGATCCGTGATAACACCAGTTGAAAACCAGGATTTTTGGACGTCCTGTTATATGTCGGGCCAGTCGAATCGAAAACCGGTTCGCATCGGTCGCGGTCAGCGCAAACTGCCAACATGGAAGTCCGAAGCGCTTTTGCAGTTCTTCGCCAACAAAAATTGCGTCTTCGCTGGGCAGCATCAAGGTGATTCCACGCCGCGACTGCTGCTCGATAGCTTTCACAGTGGACGAAGGCGAGTGCCCCGTCATCGCCCCGGTATCTCCCAGGCAGAAGTCGATGTAGCGATGTCCATCCACATCGTAAAAATGCGCGCCCTGCGCCTCTCTGACAAAGGGTGGAAATGCGCCCGCCCACTTCGCCATCCAGTTCATAGGCACGCCGCCCAGCAACGATTTGCGCGCGCGCTCGAATAAAGACTTCGACTTCGGATTGTCGTCCACGAACCGCTTCTGCTCGCGCTGCATCAGAGAAGCCAGCCGGGTGCGAGTAATTTCTCTTTTTCGTTCCAGAGTTTTCATTTGAGATGGCAAGCTTAACAGAAAGGCGCAGCCCGGAACTCAAAGCTGGCCCACTCAAGCCTGCATTTGACTTGAGTGGGAATAGCCTTACAAACAGATAGCGTGACGCTACTGCTTGTCGTACACCCCGACGCTCTTGTACTTCTTGCCATCGGAAGTCGTTCCGCTGATGGTGACGGTACGCGTTTTTCCATCTTTTGAAACCACGATTTTGCCCGCAGCCACCACCTTGCCCTCTTTCTTGTTGGTCAATTGCAAGGTGCTCGGGTTAACTCTTTTGTAGGAGCGCGAATCGGAGGCGGTATCGCCGGTCACTGGATAATCTTTGCCGTCCAATTTTCCGGTCCACTCATTGTGGGCAGGTTTTCCGTCTGGACCCTCTCCATCGACCGTCACCTTTATGCTGTCACCCGCGGCCTCGTACATCACGGTGTGGTTCTTGGCTGTTCCGGAACTGATCTTAGATTTTGCGTCATTCAACTTCCATGTGCCCATCATATTGTCGTCGGCCGCAAAGCAAAGCGCCGCAATCGAAAAACAAAATGCCAGCGCGCACAGAACCTTTTTGGTGTTCATATTGCCTCCAAATCGCGAATTGAGAGATCGATTTACGCGCGCCATTGTAGTGCCGGGTGCAAGCCCAGGCAAACTTCCAATGTAAGGTTGAGCCCACGGCGGTGCTGAATCGACATCCGCTGAACTTATTTTCTTCCTGCTGTGGTAAACCGATGCGCCCCCCAATCTCTCCTGTGATACATTCGTTCGGAAACCGAATGTCACTAGTGGTCAAGCTCGAAGACGATCTAGGGGAGCGCAGTGACTGGATCATCCTTCACGGGGTGTTGCCCTCGCGCGATGAGCGCGCTTTCAACTGCCTGCGCGGAATTGATCCCTATGGCAAGACCGTCTTCAACCACCTTCAGATGGAAAAATTTCTGGAAGAATGGGAACTGGTCAAAGATCGCGCCCACGATGACTCGCAAAGAGAAGCCTGGCAGAAAGTAAGAGAGATGGCGCAATCCTGTCAGCAGGACCGCGATCTGTTCCTGCGATTCGTGGGAAACTAGAAACTACTTCGAGAGCTGAGCAAGAGCGCTGCGGAAAAGAGCTTCAAACGAATCGCCATTGTTCTGGCGCGTAATACCGGTCAGGGCCTTCTCCGCTGTTGCTCGCTGGTATCCCAGGTTCATCAAAGCTGAAAGCACATCTTCATCGATCGCACTGAGCGATGGAACGGCGCTCACGGTACCTGCTCCGGCGGGCGGCATTTTATCGCGCAGTTCGAGCACCAGTCGTTCGGCAGTCTTTCGCCCGACGCCGGGAATCTTCGTGAGCCGCGCCAGATTGTTCGATCGGATCGCTTCGCCCAATTCATCTGAAGCCATGCCGCTCAGAATCGTCATGGCCAGTTTGGGCCCGATGCCGCTGACCGAAATAAGCTTTTCGAAGATGCTCTTTTCTTCCGGATGGCAAAATCCGTAAAGCGCGAGCGCATCTTCGCGGACGTGCGTGTGGATGAACAGCGCGACTTCCGACCCCGGCGACGCCAGTTGGGAAAAAGTCGGCACGCTGATGCTCACGTCATATCCCACGCCGCCCGCTTCCACGATGACGTGATTGGGGTGCTTGTCGAGCAGCTTGCCGCGCAGGTGGGCAATCATCAGAAGAGCGAAGCCTGCCTGCGGGTGGGAGTGATTCCGAAGTGTTCGTAGGCCAATTGCGTTGCCACCCGGCCGCGCGGGGTGCGATTGAGAAAACCGATCTGCATCAGGAACGGCTCATACACTTCTTCAATCGCATCCGGCTCCTCGGCAAGCGCGGCGGCAAGCGTGTTCACCCCGACCGGACCGCCCTGGTACTTTTCAATAATAGTGAGCATGAGCTTGCGGTCGATTTCGTCGAAACCGTGCGCATCCACTTCGAGCATTTTCAGCGCGGCTTGCGCGGTGGGCAGATCGATCTTGCCTGAGCCTCGCACTTGCGCGTAGTCGCGCACGCGGCGAAGCAGGCGGTTGGCAATGCGGGGCGTGCCGCGCGAGCGGCTGGCGATCTCAAGCGCCCCGGGCCGGTCAACCTCAACATTCAAGATTTCGGCAGAACGCTCGACGATAATTCGCAGATCCTGGTCGGTATAGAACTCGAGCCGCAGCACGATCCCGAAGCGTGAACGCAGCGGCGAAGAGAGCAGGCCGGCTCGGGTGGTCGCCCCGATGAACGTGAAGGGCTTCACGTCCATGGTGTGGGTGCGGGCGGCCGGGCCCTGGCCAATCAGAATGTCGAGTTTGTAATCTTCGAGCGCGGAATAAAGCAGTTCTTCAAGCGTGGGCTGAAGGCGATGAACTTCATCGATGAAAAGCACCTGCCGTTCGCGCAGGTTGGTAAGGATGGCGGTGAGGTCACCTTTGATCTGGAGGGTTGGCCCGGAGGTCTGCTGAAAGGCAACGCCAAGCTCGTTCGCAATGATGGTGGCGAGGGTGGTTTTGCCCAGCCCGGGAGGTCCGTAGAGCAGAACGTGATCAAGTGCGTCTCCCCGCGAGCGGGCAGCCTGAATTGCCACCGTGAGGTTTTCTTTAACCTTGGCCTGGCCGATGAATTGGTTGAGACGTTGTGGCCGCAGCTTCAGTTCAAATGACGAGTCGTCTTCTACCGGCGCGGCCGAGACCAGGCGCTTGTTCAGTTCAGGAGTGTTTTTTACCGAAGCCACTGGCTGGATAGTAAAGTGAAAGTTCGAACTGAGCAATGATCGTAATTGGGGCGTTACGATTGGCTCAGTTTACCAACGAGTAACGCCGCCCCTTCCCCCTGGTTTTACCTAAAATATCTGCAATCAGCAGCTTACAAAGTGGGGTATCTGCCAAAATATTGAGATAAAAGGAGTTAGGTGCAAAATATTGAGCACCAAGGATTTACGCCTCTGGATTTCGAAACCAGTTGCAGAGCATAGCGTTTAATTTTCAAGGATGAAGCTTGCCGCAGCCTGAGCTGAAAGCAGTATTCACGTTGCGGGGCAAATAGAAAAGACCACGAAAGTAGACAAGACGCCCCAGGATTGGTCACGGCGTAATTGCTCCTGGGGCGCCAGTGAGAGAAAGAGAATGAAGGGAGCAGCCTTCCCCCCGAAATGTTACCCCCTGAATTCCCTTGTCTGTAAATGCCTGGAAGGGCGAATCCATTTCAAAGATGCTTTGGCGGGCCGGGCGGGGACGCCCGGCCTTGAAGTTGGTCATCGGCGGCCCGGGCGGGAGCGCGCGGCGTCCACGGTGAGGGGCTTTGCTTCTTCGCCGAAGCGCTGGCTGACCTCGAAGGTCATCTTGCGGGCCATTGGGTCGGCATCGACGATAAGGTGATCGCCATGCAGGATTTCTCCATCCAGAATCTTGAGCGCGAGCGGATCCTGTACCAGGCGCTGAATCGCCCGCTTCAGCGGACGCGCGCCGAAGTTCGGATCGTAGCCTTCGGTAAAGAGCAGTTCTTTGGCAGCATCCGTGAGCTCGATGGAAATCTTGCGTTCCGCCAGCAGGCGACGCAGGTCTTCCAGACGAAGATCGACGATCCGTACCAGCTGCTCTTTTCCGAGCGGACGGAAGATGATGATGTCATCGACCCGGTTCAGAAACTCCGGTTTGAAGTGCGCGTGCAGCGAGTTCATGACTTGCTGCGAGGCTTCCTCGAAATCTGTTTCGGAGCGCAGGCCCTCAGCCTGCAGATAAGAAGATCCGATATTGGAAGTCATGATGATGACGGTGTTCTTGAAATCTACGGTGCGGCCCTGGCCATCGGTGAGACGGCCGTCATCCATGATTTGCAGCAACACGTTGAAGACGTCGGGATGCGCTTTTTCGATTTCGTCGAAAAGGATGACGGAGTAAGGACGGCGGCGGACCTGCTCGGTGAGCTGGCCGCCCTCTTCGTAGCCGACGTATCCGGGAGGAGCGCCGATCAGGCGGGAGACGGCGTGCTTCTCCATGTACTCGGACATGTCAATGCGAACCAATGAGTGCTCGTCGTCAAACAAAAATTCCGCGAGCGCGCGCGCCAGTTCGGTTTTGCCGACACCTGTGGGCCCGAGAAAGATGAAGCTGCCGATGGGACGCTTAGGATCGCTTAAGCCCGCGCGTGAACGGCGGACGGCGTTAACCACACGTTCCAGGGCGGCGTCCTGGCCGACCACGCGATGGCGCAGGCGCTCTTCCATGGTGACCAGCTTCTTGACTTCGCCCTCGAGCATTTTCGATACCGGAATGCCGGTCCACTTGGAAACGATGCGGGCGATATCTTCTTCATCCACTTCTTCTTTGAGCATGCGCGGGCCAGAAGCCTTTTCCATTTGCGCCGTGATTCTGGCAAGTTCTTCTTCGGCCTGCCGGATGAGGCTGTAGCGGATTTCGGCGACGCGCTGCAAGTTACCCTTTCGTTCCTCGGGCTGCTCTTCAATTTTGAGCTGCTCGATTTTCTCCTTGAGTGCGCGGGAGCGGGCGATGAGCTCTTTTTCCTGTTTCCAGCGGATCTTGAGGGCATTCGACTGTTCGCGAATTCCAGCCAACTCTTTTTCAATGCCTGCCAGGCGCTCTTTCGAGTTGGGGTCGCTTTCTTTCTTCAGCGCCTGCTTTTCGATTTCAAGCTGCATGGCGCGGCGTTCGAGTTCATCGATCTCGGTAGGCAATGAATCAATCTGGATGCGAAGGGATGCGGCGGCTTCGTCGATCAGGTCGATGGCCTTGTCCGGCAGAAAGCGATCCGAGATGTAGCGATGCGAAAGCGTAGCTGCGGCCACAATGGCGGAATCTTTGATGCGAACGCCATGATGGACTTCGTAACGCTCTTTCAGGCCGCGGAGAATGGCGATGGTATCTTCGACGTTCGGCTCGCCCACAAAGACGATCTGAAAGCGGCGTTCGAGTGCAGCGTCTTTCTCTATGTACTTGCGATATTCGTTGAGAGTGGTGGCGCCGATGGCGCGCAGCTCTCCGCGGGCAAGCGCGGGCTTAAGCATGTTGGAAGCATCGATGGCGCCTTCGGCAGCGCCGGCACCGACCAGGGTATGAAGTTCGTCAATGAAGAGCACAATCTTACCCTGTGAGTCTTCGATCTCTTTGAGCACGGCCTTGAGCCGGTCTTCGAACTCGCCGCGATATTTTGCGCCCGCCAGCATGGACCCGAGATCGAGTGCGACCACGCGCTTGTTCTTAAGGATTTCAGGGACATCCCCGGAGATAATCCGCTGCGCGAGCCCTTCGACGATAGCTGTCTTGCCGACGCCGGGTTCGCCGATGAGCACAGGATTGTTTTTGGTGCGGCGAGACAGCACCTGGACGACGCGGCGGATTTCTTCATCGCGTCCGATTACAGGATCGAGCTTGCCCTTGCGGGCCTGCTCGGTGAGGTCGCGAGCGTAGCGCTCAAGCGCCTGATACTTGCCCTCAGGATTCTGGTCGGTAATGCGTTGCGATCCACGGAAGGCGGTGAGCGCTTTAAGAATGGCATCGTGAGTGGCCCCGGCGTGGGCAAGAATCTGTTGAGCGGGATCGTTTTTGAGCTGTGTGGCCGCGAGCAGCACGTGCTCGGTGGAGACGTATTCGTCTTTGAAGTTATCGGCTTCCTTAAAAGCGCGATCGAGCAACTGATTGACAGCCTGAGACAACGTGGGCTGAGCGGCAGCGCCGGAAATCCTGGGCAGCTTTTCAATCTCCCGGTAAATTTCGCTCAGGATGGATTGCGGGCCGATGCCGATTTTTTCGAGCACCGGCGGAACGATGCCTTCCTTGTCTTCGAGCAGGGCGGTGAGAATGTGGGCCGGCTGCAGCTCAGGATTGCCGTGTTCTGAGGCGAGTTCGCTGCCGCGCTGGATAGATTCCTGCGCCTTTACGGTGAATTTGTCCCAACGTATTGCCATAGAAACTCCATTTCAAAATTGGAAGAATTGGTAAACGGGAGAGTTGGTCGACCCGAGTACCGAAGTTCCCAACGTATGCCGATGATTCTGAACGAGGTGCGATCCTCCGGGTAAAGCAGAAGCGGGCTTTCGCCCGCTTCTTAGATGGCCTCAGGGCTGAAGCCCGCATTATTATGTGGGCTTGATAATATGGCTGCAGCCATATCCTGATACCCAGCCCACTACACGAACCTCATTACGCCGCTCTGGTAGCGCCTTTGGCCTCCAGGGTCTTTTCCCCGCCGACGTTAACTTTGATCTGTTTCGGCTTGGCTTCGGCTTTCTTTTCCAGCTTGATCTTCAGCACGCCCTTTTCGTAATTCGCCTGAACGCTCTCAGGATTTACGGTCGGGGGCAGGCTGAAGCTGCGGGTGAAGCTGCCATACTGGCGCTCAATGCGACGGTAGTTCTCTTCTTTTTCTTCCTTTTCAAACTTGCGTTCGCCCTGAACGGTCAAGGTATTGTTTTCGACCCGGACATCGAGGTCCTTCTCGTCGATGCCAGGGACATCAATCTTCAAAACCACGTTGTGCTCGTCTTCATAGACATCGACAGAGGGAGCAAAAGTTGAGCTGGTCAGAGCTTCGTTCGAACCCTCGTTGTAGGACTGTTGGAACAGGCGGTTCATCCGGTCCTGCAGGGTGCTGAATTCCCGGAATGGATCCCAGCGAGTGATGACTGTCATAGGCTTATCCTCCTAAAGATGGAATCTGAACTTTTTGAATGGCCTGACTCGTCTTGAGCGACCATTAGCGTAAACAGATAATAAAACTTTAGCGTGTTACTGTCAATGTTAATATTTGCCGTACTTACATCAGCTTACGAGGAATATTAAGCACTTCAGGTAGGCTGTTTCGGGCACGTTCAGAAGGATCGGATGATCTTTTGCCTGCCCACGGTTTTCCAGAAGACGAAGATTCCTGTGGACATCACGGGCGGAATCAGCCACTACCTCGAGGAATGCCGCAGGGCTTACGTGATACGAACAGGAGCAGGTGACAAGAATGCCTCCCGGGCGGAGCAGCTTGAGGGCGCGCAGGTTGAGCTCCTTGTAGCCACGGAGGGCGGAATCGAGCTCGCGGCGGCTCTTAGCGAAGGCTGGGGGATCAAGCACTACGACGTCATACTGCGGACCCTGAGCGGCATAATCGCGCAGCAGATCGAACGCATTCGCTTCGATCCACTCGACTTCCCGCTGATTCAAAGCGGCATTCTGGTCGGCCACCTCCAGGGCTGGACGGGAGCTATCGACACCGGTAACCGAATTACAGTGCGGGGCGAGGTGGAGCGCGAAGCCTCCGTGATAGCAGAAGACGTCGAGAGCCTTGCCGCGAGCATATTGTGCGGCAGCGGAATAGTTTTCGCGCTGATCCAGGAACGCTCCCGTCTTCTGGCCGGCCAGCGCGTCATAATTCAATCTGATTCCATTCATGGTGAACGTCGTGGAGCTCTTCTGGCCTGCAACCAGACCGGAACTGCCCGGCGATAGCTGTTCCAGTTCGCGAATGCGAGGGTCAACCCGCTCGGCGATCGCCGCCGGAGTCAATCTGGTGGTGAGCTCAGCCAGGAATGTGTCTCTGACAACCTTGCTGTCCATGGCCTGGGTGAGGACCTGGAAAGAAAGCAGATCGTTGTAGCGGTCCACGATGAGGCCAGGCAGAAAATCGGCTTCGCTGAAGATCACGCGATAGGCGTCAGTGTGCGAAACGACCCGCTCACGGTAGGCGATAGCATCAGCGATTCTTTGGCGAAGCAGGGTTTGCAAGTCGGAAACCGGTTCGCGAGAGAGGACGCGAACGGCGATTTGTGAGGCCGTGCTGTAGAAGGCCGACGCAAGAAATTTGCCACGTTCGTCCGCTACCTTGACCAGAGCGCCGGGAGGAATGCCATCGGCGTTGAGGACATCCGAGCGATACACCCAAACGTGGCCGCTCTTGATGCGGTCAGCGCCCCGCTTGTAAATTTTAACGGTGGGAGTTGAGATGAGGGTACTTTGGGACACTCCATAGTATAGTGTCCGGCGCATTTGGAGGGTACATGTCAACAGCAGCGGTGGCGGTTCGGCGCGGATCGAGACTGCGCCCTAAATATCTGATATTCGGCCTGGTCGGGTTGATGATCTTGTACGTTCTGGGCCACAACGAATATTTTCTGATCGACTCGAAGGCGGAGGTCTGGCACCACTATGAACCGTTCAAGTGGTGGCTGTTGCCGCACGGGCTGGCGGGAGCGTGCGCAATCCTGCTTGGGCCGATGCAGTTTTCAACCCGCCTGCGGCAGCGTTACACAAAATTACATCGAGTAGTCGGACGCATTTACATCGCGGGAGCGATGGTGGCGGCGCCTTTGGGCGCGTACATACAATACTTCTTAGAACGCTCGGGAGGAACGCGGACGTTCACGGCGGCAGCAGTGGTGGATGCGTTGCTGCTGATGCTGACTACCGGGATTGCATTTGCGTTCATTCTGAAGGGAAAGGTGGAACTGCACCGGCAATGGATGACGCGCAGCCTTGCGGTGGCACTGGTGTTCCTGGAGGTACGGGTGATCGCGGGGTTGACCGGATGGGAGAAGCTTGGGCCAGGGGCAGTGGAAGCGATTGTATGGGGCTGCCTGGCTTTTTCGATTCTGGCCGCGGATGTCGTTCTGCAGGCGCAGGAATTACTGCGGAGGCGGCCGACAGCGGCGTAAGGCGCTGCGCGGCTGGACAGCCGAGGGCGGCTGTCATATGTGAAGCAGCTCAACTGGCGGCTTGGGAATCGGCGGTTTGGGGACGGGAGCGTGGGGCCGATTCGGATCGTGCCAGAGCCAGATCGCGATGGAGATAGTCGAGAACGACGGTGGGCAGTTCGTCATCCCACGCATCAATTTCGGTTTCTGGCCATTTGCCGTTCAGGCGGATGACGACGTCAGTTAAATCCTCGGGAAAACCCAGACGATATTCTCCTTCACGCACCCGAATGTCGCCGATGCGGCGACCGCTGGCGGCATCGTAGACGCGACGGGAAGAGCGGCCGTCAGAGTTCATAAAATTCAGGAACACCTCACCGTCTTCACCATGCTGCGGATGAAAATACCAGGCGTGGCCAGCTTCAAATTTAGGACGAGGACGCTTGCGATGTGCGGCAACGGCGGGGGCCGCCGCGGGCTTCTCATGTGAGGGATCGAAGTAGAGAATGCGCTGGCACGAATCGCAAGCCAGCAGCGTGCCGGCACGGATTTCGTTGTAAGTCTGGGGTCGAAGCATGACCTGGCAGCCCATGCACTTCTGATCCAGAACTTCCGCCAGGCCTGAACCTCGATATTTGGCGACACGCTCGTACTGACGCAGCAGGTCAGCATTTACGGCGCTGCGGGCGGCCTCCCGTTTGGCGTTCCACTCGGTGAGCTGTTTCTCGTCCTCGGCCGTGCGTTCGCGAGCAGCGGCCTTTTCTCTTTCGATCTCAGCAGTTTCCTCTTTGAGTTCCAATTCCGCGGCCTTCACGTCTTTTTCGCGCGACTCGGAGTGTTCCATCAGCTCGAGAATTTTGTCTTCATTGCCGCGGATATTCTGCTCGGCAAACTGGACCTCGTGCATCAGGGCCTTGTACTGGTCGTTAGTTTTGACCTCAAGCGACTGGTCGCGGTACTTGGAGATTTTGCCCTGCAGGTCCTGGATAGCGGTTTCGAATTTGCGGCGAGCCGCTTCATCGGCCTTGATGGCGGCACGGGCCTGCTCGAGGTTGGCCCTGGTACCGGCCAGTTTTTCTTCAA
>QHZY01000100.1 GCA_003224855.1 Acidobacteriota bacterium
CAATCCGAAAAACGGTAGTAGGAGTCCACTGTGAGCCAATCTGACCCAAAATCAAATTGCCGCCTCCACGGTTTACGAAAATACCAGGGTTGCCGTCTTTGCTATAGACGACCGCACAAAGACCTATAGTGTCTCCGGTATTGCTGAACTCCAGCCCTTCCAGTGCCAGGCCATCCGAGCTGGAATTTTGACCCAGTACTCCGTGCGTATAGCCGGTCTTTGCGTCGGCCTGCCCAAGCACGCCCGTGCCGTAATCGCTCTCTACCAGTCCCGCGACCCCCCGCGTTGGACCAGTCAAAGACCCATTTTTACCGAAAACACCCATCCCATATTGGCTGGCCGCTTGTCCACAAACACCACAAGTCGGACTTTCGGTTGCGGTAGATTTGCCCGTTACCCCGGCACCATACTTGCCTGTAGAGAGTCCATACATTCCGTAATTGCAACAAATCGAACTGTCAGTTGACGAAACTCCCATTACCCCTACCGAATTGGAAGTGCCAGTAGCCGTTCCGGTCACGGCGTGTCCTCCCGTGCGCGTCGAAGTACCTACCAATGGGCTGTCATTTTGAGCCATGAGTAAAACGCTGCTTAAAGACACTAATGCCAGAATTGTTACGCGTGTTGAAGTCATAACTGCATCTCCTCACAAAATTTTGGAAGCGTGCGAGAACCTAATTGATCTTACTGCGGGTCTTCTTCGTGCAACGGCGTCCACACTGAATCGTCGTTTTCCGGGCATTGAGTCAACGAATCGAACGCACACACGTCGATGGCGTAAACCGGATGAATCTCCCAATTCGAAAGGCGCTTCATGGGGCGCTGGCCTACTTCTCCACAAGGTACGTGGCTTCCATCAAAAAATAGCTGGCCGGTGATACGCACGGGCGTCGGACCAAACGGGGAGGTGCGTTTTTTGGTTGATCCCGTACCTGCCACCCGGTTCCATGACACCGGACGAAAATGGGGGCTCATTTCGGCGGAAAGTTTCTGGCATGCGGTTTCGCCTGTAAGTGCGCGCACCAGATCCAGGTGGATGTCGTTGGACGCGGACCCTTTCTTATCGCAGTTCACGCTCTCTCCATCGCCCACGTTGGAGTGGCGTGCTTCAGAAACCAGCGCGACGTAGCGCACCAGTGAACCGTCGCCAATGGTGACGCCTTGCGCGGTAATCAGGTCGCGAAGCTTGGAGCGGTCGGCCGGCGGATTCTCGCCGCCGTATTCGATCTCTCCCGCTGCCCTTAGGGCTTTGGTCTTCTGCTGCAAGGTCTTGAAAACATCTCGAGTAAGTACCAGCGGTGTGCCGGTCGCGCAGAAATTGCTCTTTACCACGTTCTGAGCCTTCTGAGCAGCGTTGTCGCCGGTGCCCTCCGGTCCGCACTGGGCATCCACCGGGTGATGCTTTTTAATCTCGTCAAGCGGAGAGGGAAGGCTGCAAGCTGGAACGAACGCATCTTCGGCAAGAAGCGAAGCTGCCAGCACGAGGAAACAGAAAAGAATTTGCAGGGAACGCATATCAAGACCTCCATGTGGTCTTGGAACCTGATGAGTTGCAGGAATGGGCCCGAAAATACAGCCGTCAAATGGAGGGAAGTCGTGCTGCTTCCGCAATTATGATCTCTGCTGCGGCAATGTCAAGCCCCAGAGATGGCGCCATCATTTTTCTGCTGACCGGACGGGGACCATATCGCCTTCTGATTGCGCTGGCGATGTTCCGGGTAATCATCCAGCACGGTGGCGTCAGCCAGTGGGCATGGGGGTCACCAGTTACGAGGTCAAGGAGTGAAATCGCGATGTTTCAACAGTCAGGTTCGACATCCAGCTTGAGAGCATACTGTCGGTTTCGAGAGTAAAGTCGTTTCAGGGGAAACTATGGTCGAAAAAGTGTGTGTTGGCTTCCGTGCCACTCTCAGCAATGACCGCCGAACCTGGAATATAGATTTCTTTTTCAGCGACGGCAGCGAGGAGCATGATCAGCACGCCTGTGATGCGGTAGGAACCCACGAAATGCTTCACGAAATAGGACAGCTTGCGCGAAGGGTCACTCCTCAAGCGCCATAGGACGCCGGGGCTCGCAGCATGGAGCCGACGTCCCCAAGGATTCGCAGCCGCAGATGCGGCACTCGCGGTCGAGCACAACGCTCCAGATCAAAGTGCAAATTTCACGCTGCGTTTCGCGTGGCCGCTGCGCCGCAAGCCGGGCAACTGTGCAGTTCGATCATGGACACTCCGAATTCTGTATCCAAGCCTGCTGTCGCTGAGTCCGAGGGGATGAGTTTATCGGCGTGGTGGTTCATCTCGGCGCCGCAGCGTGGGCATTTCATTTTTTCAGATCGCATAGTCATCCGAAACAACGGTATTCGTATTCGTTCCACTTCGACTACGATGCGACGTTTTCACGGCCGTAGCGCAGAGTTCGCGACATCCAGATCAGTTCTTTCAGGAATTTATCAACCCGTCGAAGGTATGCGGAATCCAACAGCTCTCCGCCTGGGTTGAAGCAATTCTGCACGGCTGAGAAATTCACATCCCAAAAAATCGTAACCAGGCCCAGTTCGCGCATTACGGGAAGCAGATTCTCGACAACACGACTCCCACCGAACGGGCCCGCCGACACGCCAACTATGCCGACAGCTTTGTGGATGTACTCCTTCAGGCAGCTATCGAGCACATGTTTCAGCAGGCCACTGTAACCGTGGTTATACTCGGGAGCGACGATTACCAGACCATCTGCGCGGTCCATCTTGCTGGAGAAGCCGCTGTCTTTGATACCCTCTCCAGCGTCGTTGGTCGGCAAGGGGAGGTTGCAAATATCGATCAGGTCGGTCTGGACTGCAGCCTGCTTTGAGATTTCAGTCGTGAGCAGGCGCGCCACGTGAGCACTCATGCGGCCCTTGCGAGCGGTCCCGAGAACTACAGGAATGTAAAGAGGACGAGCGTCCATTATTGCTCCCAGCTCGCTGCCCGCTTGCGCTGGGCCGCGCCCGGTCGGTTTGATACAGCTTTCAACATAGCGTCTGTCGCTAGCGGTCGCATTCCGTAGATGTCTTCCACCATGGTACGCAGACTTTCTGCTGGTTCACGGGCAATCAGCCGGTTGCGCTTCAGGATCCGAGTTTTCTGCTGGTTCACTCACAAGCAATCTGCGCCAGACAATCTCGAACCAGATGCCTAAAGGTCTGCAACCTCGCAGAACACCTTGATCGAGCCATTCGGACTTGTGAGCTTCTTGAATAGCTCGGTGTAGTTCTCAAGCCCACGTACTGGATCTGTAAGCAATCGGCTGAGCCATCCTGGATATTCCGCTTCAGCTTGCGCCATATCGCGCACACCCGCCTCAAAGTATTCGCGGTTAGCATTCACCGTTCCGACCATTACTTTGTTGCCAAGCACAAATTCCAGATTGATGCGATCGGCCGGAACCTGGATCATGCGGTCGCCGCCGGTAACGCTTGAGAGCACAAGAACGCCGTTTTTGCCGAGCGCCTGCATGCTGTCGAAGACCACGCCCGAGTTGCCGGTCGCCTCAAAGATCAGATCGAACGGGCCAAACTGTTTCGCGCCTTCAATTACCGGAACCTCCTGCGTAATAACGTACCTGGCACCGAGCGCTTCGATGAGTTCAGCATTGAGATTCGGCTTGGGATTTCGCGCGAAGGTTGTGACTTCGATACCGCGCAGACGCAGAGCCAGCGTTGCAAGCAGTCCGATGGTGCCGGCGCCCATTACAGCCGCGCGCCGCGGACGCCAAACTTTCAGCCGCCGCTGAATTTCATAGGCCTGATGAATGCCTTTCTCAACTACTGTGAACGGCTCCAGAAGGACGCCGACGTGCTTCAATCCCTGCGGCACCTTCACGATAAACTCGGCGTCGTCCACGTAATACTCGGTCAGATATCCGTGGCGCAGATTGATGCCGCGTTCAAAGTAGGTGTCGTCGGTAGTCATGTCATTGGTGCCGATCAGGTCGTAAATACTGCGACCAGGGCGGCGGACGGTGGCAACCACGTAATCGCCCGGCTTAAATTCGGTGACGTTCGGGCCGACGGCTTCGACCCGCCCGAATCCTTCGTGTCCGATCACGAGAAAGTCGTATCCGGAAGGGGCCGCACCGTATTCGGCTGCGTTGATTTCTTTGTCGGTGCCGTCCACGCCCACGCGCAACACTTTCACCAAAACGCCGCGACCGTTGGACACATCCTCAAGAGACGGCCTGTCCAAATCGGCCAAGTGTACGCTGTTTGCTTTTCCAGGAAACACACTGATGGCTTTCATTTCATTTTTCTCCAATTCGTTGATCTCTTTGTTCGCGATTCAATCCGCAAATGCGATTCCAGCTTTTTCGCGCTGATGACGCTTGCCCGATTCGCCGCTCTGCTGCAGCATCTTGGTAACCAGACCGGTCCACCCGGTCTGATGGCTCGCGCCAACTCCTCGTCCGGTATCGCCATGGAAGTATTCGTGAAAAAGAATGAGGTCGCTCCAGTTCGGATCGGACTGGAATTTGTTGATGTCCCGGTACACAGGGCGCTCACCTTTTTCGTCGCGAAGGAAGATTTGCGACAGCCTGCGCGAAAGCTCGGCGGCCACTTCCCACAGTGTGAGCATGTTTCCTGAGCGCGCCGGGAATTCGACCGTGAAATCTTCGCCGAGGTAATGGTGAAACTTCTGCAACGACTCAATGAGCAAAAAGTTGACCGGGAACCAGATCGGCCCGCGCCAGTTGGAATTTCCGCCGAACAATCCGCTGCTCGATTCGCCCGGTTCGTAATTCACGCGATATTCCATTCCGTTCACCGCGAGCGTATATGGATGATCCTTGTGATATCGCGACAGCGCCCGAATCCCGTATGGCGAAAGAAACTCGCTCTCGTCGAGCATCAACTGCAACACGCGCCGCAACTGGTCGCGTCCAACAATCGACAACAATCTTCGCTCTGCTTTTCCGCGCGTGCGCATGCAGGCCACGTTGCCGACGAGGTCCGGACGATTCTCGATGAACCATTCGAGGCGCCTCTTGAATCCGGGCAAGCGCTCGAGAAGTTCCGGTTCCAGCGTTTCCACTGCAAATAACGGGATGAGGCCGACCATCGAGCGAATCCGCATAGGATGCTTTCGGCCATCCGGGAAACGGAGAACGTCGTAGAAGAAGCCGTCCGTTTCGTCCCATAAACCGACGCCGTCATTTCCGCGATGGTTCATGGCATGCGCAATATAGATGAAGTGCTCCCAGAATTTACTGGCGACATCTTCATACGCGGGATCTTCGCTCGCGAGTTCGAGTGCAATGGCGAGCAGGTTGAGCGTATACATCGCCATCCAGCTGGTGCCGTCTGACTGTTCGATGTAACCGCCGGTGGGCAACGGTGCGCTGCGGTCGAACACGCCGATGTTGTCGAGCCCGAGGAACCCGCCCTGAAAGATATTCATGCCATCGGCGTCTTTGCGATTCACCCACCAGGTGAAGTTGAGCAGCAGCTTGTGAAAAACGCGCTCCAGGAACGCGCGATCACCTTTGCCGTTCCGCTTTTTGTCGATCTTGTAAACACGCCATGCGGCCCAGGCATGCACCGGCGGATTCACATCTCCGAATGCCCACTCATAGGCAGGAAGCTGGCCATTGGGGTGCATGTACCATTCGCGCAGCAGCAACACGAGCTGCTCCTTTGCGAAATCGGAATCAACCAGCGCCAGCGGAACGCAGTGGAATGCCAGGTCCCAAGCGGCATACCACGGATATTCCCATTTATCGGGCATTGAAATTACATCAGTGTTGTAGAGGTGCGGCCACTGGCTGTTGCGACCATTTTTTCGTTCCGGGGGAGGAGGGGGATTGCCTGGATCGCCTTCGAGCCACTCCCTTATTGTGTAGTGATAGAACTGCTTCGACCACAGCATTCCGGCAAATCCCTGGCGCATGACGTTCTGTGCGTCAGACGAGAGGTCCTGGGGAATGACGGTGCTATAAAACTGGTCAGCTTCGTTTTTACGCAACGCGAACAGGCGATCGAAATCGTCGAATGCCGCTTCGGCAACGCCGGAAAAATCAATATCAGTCAATCGCAGCCTGATTGTTACGGTCCCGCCGGCAGGAACCTGCAATTTGTAATGCGCGGCGGCTTTCGTCCCCGTCGGCATTGCAGCGACAGCGTCCTTCCTCCCGTTCACGATGTAATCGTTGATGCCATCCTTCACGCATGCGCACCGGTTCTCGACACCGAACAGCCGTTGCTGATTAGTTTCGTTTTCGGTGAAAAGGACCTCAGGAGACCGGTCGCAATAGAGCCATCGTTTACCGAGAGCGGGATGGTCAAGTTCGACACCGCCGGCTACATGGCGCATGTCGGGGCGAGGTTCGTTTGCGCCCCACGCCCAGATATTGCGGAACCAGATTGTCGGAAGCAAGCGTAGTGGAGCAGCGTCTGGTCCGCGATTGGTTGCCGTGATCTCGATGAGAATGTCTTCAACGTCGCCCTTCGCATACTCCACGACAATATCGAAGTAGCGGTCATCATTGAAAACTCCCGTATCGAGCAGTTCGAATTCCGGCTGGTCTTTCCCGCGACGGCGGTTCTCTTCGACCAGGCGGCCGTACGGAAATTCTGCTTGAGGGTACTTGTACAGATACTTCATGTACGAGTGGGTTGGCGTCGAGTCGAGGTAGAAGTAGTACTCCTTCACATCCTCGCCGTGGTTTCCTTCATTTCCGGTCAGCCCGAACAGGCGTTCTTTGAGGATCGGGTCGTGTTCATTCCAGAGGGCAAGCGAAAAGCAAAGCAGCTGATGGCGGTCGGAGATGCCGGCAATTCCGTCTTCGTTCCAGCGGTAAGCGCGCGAGCGGGCGTGATCGTGCGGAAAAAATTCCCAGGCGTTGCCGTAAGCGCTGTAGTCCTCGCGAACGGTGCCCCAGGCTCGCTCGCTAAGATATGGACCCCAGCGTTTCCAGTGCTTTTTGCGTTGGCCGGATTCTTGCAAACGAATCTCTTCTTGAGTCATCGTTGTTCTCCGATTTATTCAGATCGCCTGCAAGAGACAGGCGAACTCCTCTTCGATTTGGACCTGCCGCTGTTTTCTATTGAGCTGCAAAGCATGGCCGAGAGGCTCTTGCAACCTTTCAGGTTCTTTGCTGGACGGCTCACGATATTCGAGCTCAAGTTTCACCCTGCCGGACAACGCGAGTTGAAGTAAGCCCTGGTTCATGTACTTGCGCCTATCTCTCTTCGACCAGAATCGCATGACCATCCGGATCACGCGCCAAGAATGCTTTCTTGAACCCTAACTGCCCATCCGATTCGGCAACCACGCCGGAAGATACAAAAGGGGCGTGCGCATGTGAAAATTGTTTGGCGGCAGTATCGGCGTCGTGGGTGAACACAACGGTCTGCCGATGCACCACATCGTTTGCATGTTCGTCGGGAGGAAACGGACTACCATCGCGGGGCGACAGATATTCCAGCAGCTCGACGCCCGGCCCTGATTCAGCTCGTAAAGAAGTGATCCGCAGATGAGCTCCGAAAACATTGTTGAGGTGCGCCTGCTCGGTGCCGTAATTTTCGCTCTCGCCTACGACGCGCATGCCAAGCAGTTCGCGATAAAAGCGCAGGCTGGAGTCGGTATCGCCAACCACAATCGCAGTATGGTCGATTCCGAGGAAAAGATTGCCAGAAGCGCGATGCCACTTTGCTGCGCCCTTCCCGGGCGGAAACTGCAGGATTTCAAGCGGGTGGCCATCGGGATCCTTGAAATAGAACCCGCGGATGCCGGCGGCGTTCTTATTCCAGTCCGGCAGGCGTTGCGGTCCTGAGGAGGCATGCTCGACCTTGTTTTCGCGAAGCCGGGCGTAAGCTTTGTCCATGTCGCTCACGATAATGGCAATGTGCTGGAACGAGCGGTCATTGCTGCGCGCAGTTATCGGGATCAGACGGCCTCTCGGAGCCAGATATTCCGTGAGTTCAATGAATTCATCGCCAAGTTGCATGCGCACCACGCGCATGCGCACTCCGAACACCCCTTCTAAGGACTCGTAGGTTTCGCCGGCGACTTCCCTATCTGATATTTTTTTGAAACTCAGCACGCCGGAGTAAAAAGAAACCGCCCGGTCAATATCCGAGACCGTCATATCAATCGCATCGACCCCTGAAATCAGCGAAGCGCCCTGGGTCTGAGCGTTGACGGCCAGGGTTGCGATACACAGGAGCCCGGCCATCAGCAATTGCGATCTACGGGATTGATTGTGACGTCTCATGTTCGTGGTTAGCCGGCTACCGGCTGTGCCTCTCGTGATCTGGTTTCGTTCGCGGCGTATTCAGCCATCGGCACACGCAGGCGCTGCAACAGGTGATCACCCACCCGCAATGCATTAGCAATAATCGTCAAGGCAGGATTTACGGCCGCACTGGATGGAAAAAAGCTGCCATCCACAACGTAAAGATTATCGAGGTCGTGCGCTTTGCAATTGACATCCAGGGCGGAGGTCTTTGGGTCTTGTCCGAAGCGAATAGTGCCGTTCTGGTGAGCGACACCGGCCAGCGGAATACGCTGTCCGACGTATAGGCTCCGCGAAAAAAGTCCCTGATGGCATTCATGCCCATGGATCGAGCAGGTGTTTTGCTTCATCGCTTTTTGCAGGTGTGTTTTGAGCTGCTCATGCGCCTTCAAGTTGTTGGGCGTGTAAGTCAGAACAATCTCTCCATCACGGTTGATGGTCACCCGGTTATTCGGATCGGGCAGGTCTTCTGAGGTGAGCCAGAAATCGAGGGAATGTTTCGCCATCAGATCAAGGGTGAAGCCCGGAGCGATCGCCGGGGCGCCAGCACGTAAAGTTATGGCATCCAGTTTCCCGACAAAAGAAATGTGTCCCATCGGATAGTCGAAGTCCTTCGAACCGAAATAGAAATCGTTCACCGAAAGAGTTTTCTGAAAAACGGTTGGATTGGGGCATTTAGAGATCGCCATCAGCACCGAATTGGTGTGACCCATGTAATGGCGTCCGACAACGTCAGAGCTATTGGCCAGGCCGTTCGGGTGCCGGTCATTGGCTGAGCGCAGCAACAGCGCGGCCGAATTGATTGCGCCGCAAGAGACAACCACGATGTCGGCAGAGTAAGTCTCAGCTGCCCCGTTGCGCTCTACGACCACTTCCTGAATCTCGCGGCCCGTGCGGTCGGTTGTGAGCCGTTTGACCAGCGCATTGGTCAGCAGAGTGACATTCGGATATTGCAACGCCGGATCCACACACAGCACCTGTGCGTCCGATTTCGCGTGAACCAGGCAGGGAAACCCATCGCAGGTGCTGCAGCGAATACAGGGACTTGAGCGAGGGTTCTTCTCATCGAGCATCACACCAAGAGGGGTGTGAAATGGATTGAGTCCCGCCGCGCGAAAGTCGTCCGCCAAATGCTGAATGCGAGGCTCATGGCTTACTGCCGGCCACGGGTAATTCTTCCCCGCCGCAGGCTCTGTGGGATCTTCCCCGCGATTACCGTGCACCTGATACAGATTTTCGGCTTGTGTGTAGTAGGGCTCCAGTTCGTCGTAACTCAGCGGCCATGCGGGAGAGGTGCCGCCGTGATGACGTATCTCTCTGAAATCCTTTTCGCGAAGCCGGAACAGCGCGGCGCCGTAGAATTTAGGCAAGCGTCCCGCCTCCGGCTCCGGTCCCGATGATGATCACGTCGAACTGATTGTCGCGGCTCATGACGTTTTCCTTTCACAGTTCAGGCAGTTAATTAGTTGATCGCGCTCATTGCCGCGCCGTTCGCAGTAAGAGGAGCCGTCGCAAAATTGACACCGAAGCGCTTGCACCAGATGGTTACGGCGCGGTACTTGTTGAGGTCAAGGTCTGAGGCGAGCTCATAATTCTGATCGCCGATGTTGCCTTTGAGGGATCCGAGTTCGACGAATCCTGCCTGCTTCACGGTGTCGCTGTCGCTGGCATCTTTGCTAGCGACCAGATAAACGTGGACATCAGGCCCGTTCGAGGTTTCAAACTCGGTAAGGCGCAGAATGCGTTTATTGCCGGCAAGCTGGTAGATGGTCGCTTGGCCTGCGCTTTTGTGAGCAACGCTGTGGAACGATCCTGAAGCCAGGATGGTTTCGGATGGGTTCGCGCCGGCAGGGGCCGGCATAGTTTCGTTTACTTTGGCATTGACGAACAGCCGCTCGGGCCGGAATGCAGCCCACAGAGCGATTGCTGCAATTACAACTAAACCGTAGATCAAACGTTTGCGTTTCATTACATGGTCTCCTCTAGTGTGATGGTGTTAACAGAGCCTGGTAGTTGCAGCGGAAAATGCACCGCTTGTCGTTATGGTGGTGCAGCTTCGCACAGAAGACAGCATGCCTGCCGCGCAACCACAGGTAAACATAGGCCGCGAGCATCATGCCGAGCGGTGGTGCGGTGAAGTAAATCCAAAGTGAATCCCAGAGCCGCCCAGGCGCAGCTGACGCAAACGAGCGCGCCGGGCTCATGCTCATCCCAGAGAGCGGCGACTCGAGCGTGATGTAAGTCGCGACCAACGCCCCGGCGATCACGCCCGTGAACCGCGCAATGCGCGCCGAATTCGAAACGTTAAGGACCATGGTCATCATCAGAAACGAGATGACTACCTCCGCAATGAAAGCCACTCCGGTTCGCCCCGAAGCGGGAGTCGTTGCTGCATAACGCACGTTTTCGTGCGCGATGGCCTCTCCCCAAATTAAGGCGCTGACTAACACCCCAAGCGTTCCGCCAATGAACTGCGCGACGACATAAAAGGTGGCGTCCCAAGGCTCGACCTTTCCCAGGCGGAGGAAAGTCAAAGTAACGGATGGATTCAAGTGCGCGCCTGATTGTTTGCCCCATGGGGAATAGATCAGCGCGATTGCGGTCAGTCCCATTGCGACGCCAGTCAGCAATCGGCGCAAGAATGCGCTCGGAAGCATCTGCCGAAGAACCGAACCGGGATGTTGCAGCAGAACCGTGAAGCTGCATGCTGAAAGCATGAATAGGCCCAGGCACGCAGCTTCCATCAGATATTCGGGCCAGTGGCTGGTGACGGCCAACATCGCGCCAGCGAACCAGGTTCGGCGTGCCACGTGCTTGTCGGCCCCAGCTGCCGGCTGGTGAGCAATTCCATTTTGTTCTGCTGTTTGCATTTGCCCATCGGATTCCCGGCTAATGCTTTGGTGACACATTGATCCAGATTTTTTTGCGAATGCACGATGCAATCTCTCGGGCCGAGGAATTGCTGTCACCTTTTTTGGTCATCAGAATCTCAACAGCAAGCACCCGGGACTTGGGAAGTATCCCGAACTGGAGGACTCGTGCAGATTAGTTGCCTGGAAGTGATTCGGGAGCTTTCAAACTACATTGATAAGGATGTGACACCAGAGTTACGGGAACAGATTGTGGCGCATTTGCCTGCTTGCACCCACTGCAGCGCAGTGTACGACGGATTGCGCAACACCATCACGCTGGTTGGAGACGGCCGGAGCTTTCAGTTACCTGCGGGATTCAGTCAACGCTTGCGCGCACGGCTAACCAATATCTCGTAAGCTGCGGGGGGAGTCGTTCTCTTAAGCTTCTCATTCCTTCGTTGTTTTGGCCCATTTGCCGGCCCATTCCAGCGCCAAGCTGTCTCTCATCTGCAGACGTGCTCGCGAGGTGCGAGTCTTAACGTTCTCCTCCGAAATCCCCAGCGCTTTGGCAGTTTCTGCAATGCTCATCTGCTGCACGTCGCGAAGAATCATAACTGTGCGGTATTTTTCCGGAAGGGCTGACAGAGCCTGGTTCAACGCCTCTCGTAATTGGCTTTGCTCCAGTGCCTCGGAAGGAATTTCGCGCCAATCTGCGAAATCGGTCGGGATGTAGTCACCTTCGTCGGTTTGCTGCCGGTCGTCAAGCGACTCGTACAAGTGACGACGATCCTTGCGGAGCCTCATCTTGGCTTCGTTGATCGCGATTTGAATGAGCCAGGTGCTGAATTTTGATTCCCGCCTGAAACGAGCGAGGTTCTTGTATGCCTTCAGCGCGGCCTCCTGCGCCGCATCCTCAGCGTCGGCGTCGTTCCCGAGGATGGATACGGCTGAAAAAAACACTCCGCGTTCGTACGGGCGGATCAGCTCATAGAAAAGATCTGTCTCTCCGGCGAGCACGCGATTAATCAGTTCATGCTCGTGCCTCGCTTGAACATCCAATGGCTGACAGGGCACCTGCGCGATGCCGGCCTCAGACTCAATCGCGACGACACTCGGGCTGGTCATATAGTTGTCTCCTTCAGTTGCTGACTGAGAAACGCTGAGCAATTCATTTGTTGGACTTTGCGGCGGGCTAGCTCTCGAAGCAGTGCCGTTCCACTCGCGTCGACAAACCGGACTTTTTCAAGGTCAAGCGTGACTGCTTTGCTGTCCGCGAGCGCCGTCTCGCTCTGTTTTCGGACCTCATCCACCCAAGGTCCAACCAGCGAGCCTTCTAACGCCAGTCGAACGCTTTCTGCTGAATCCTCGATGATCGAAATTCTCAGCACTGTTTCTTCCTCCGAACGCCATGACTAAAGGCAAGCGGCGTGCCAAGGCGGCAGGAGTCGTTGAAATCAGCTAAGTAGTTGTTATAGCTGGAAATAGCGGGATGCTGGCGGGGGCGGGCTCGCAGACGTTCCACGAAATTTCGTGGCCTCGGTCACGAGTCCATTCGTGACCACTAAATATCGTGGCTTAAGCTGTAGCGGAAGGGCGCTCGATGCCGAGCTTCTTCATGCGGCTGCGCAGCGTATTGGGATGGAGATTGAGAATTCTGGCAGCCCCGCGCGGCCCTTCGATGACGCCGCGGGTTTTCTCCAGAACCTGAAGAATGTGCGACCGTTCGACGTTTTCAAGCGAATTGGGAGAATTTTCTACAAGCAAGGTGCTTTCGCGGACGATTTGTTCCTCGCCGCCATCCTCACCCGTTATCGGGAGAAGATCATGGTCGAGGCGGAGAACACTACCGGTGCACAGAACTACCGCACGTTCGATTACATTCTGTAGCTCGCGGATATTGCCCGGCCAGGAGTAGCGGGACAGCGCGTCAATAGTGTCTTGCGATATGCCTCTGATGTCTTTCCCGAACTGACGGCTGAACCTATCAAGGAAAAAAGATGCGAGCAGGGGAATATCGGTACGGCGCTCCCGAAGCGGCGGCAAGGTAAGCGGCAATACGCTGAGGCGGTAAAACAAGTCGGCTCGGAAACGGCCCTCCTGGATGGCTTTATCAAGATCGCGGTTGCTGGCCGCAATAATACGGACGTTCACCTTAATAGTGCGGCTGCTGCCCAGCGGCTCGAACTCGTGCTCCTGAAGAACCCGCAGCAGTTTGACCTGCGTGTCGAGGGGAAGCTCGCTGACTTCATCAAGAAAAAGGCTGCCGCCGTCGGCCAATTCAAAGCGCCCGGTCCGCCGCTCCAGCGCGCCGGTAAATGCGCCCTTCATGTGTCCAAAGAGTTCACTTTCGACGAGTCCGGTGGGGATGGCGCCGCAATTCACCTTTACCAGTGGACGGTTTTTGCGCTTGCTGAGGTCGTGAATTGCGCGCGCTATTAGTTCCTTTCCACAACCTGTTTCGCCCAGGATGAGGACGGTGGAGTCTGTCGACGCGACCGTCCCCACTTTTCGCAGCACGTCCAGCAGGCCCTTGCTGTTTCCGACGATCTCTTCGAAATTGTGCTCTTTACGAATTTCTTCCTGCAGATAAACGTTTTCGGCTTCGAGTTTCTTCTGCAGCTCCTGCACCTGTTGCAGGGCGGCCTGTAATCCGAGTTCAGCCCTCTGTCGCTTGAGTTCCGCCGCCGCCCGGGCAGCAAAAATCTTGACCAAATCGATGGCGCGTTCGTCGCGCTCCATAGGTTTATCGTCAATAATGGCGATGTGTCCGATGACTCGGTCATTTTGGTCTAACATCGGGACTCCGAGATAGCTCCGGCAACCCAGCTGCGCGAGAGGAATGTCCGAAGGGAATAGCTGGGTTAGTTCATCTCGATAGTGGCAGATTTCACCCTGCACGACTTTTTGACAAGGCGTGCCTTCGAGATTGAACTCGAAGGTTTCACCGAAGTTGTCTCCTTTCCAGAAGGCCAGCGCTTTTGCACGCTTGCCATCATCGCAAGAGGTAATGAACGCATAGCGAACTCGCAATGCCGCCGCCATGTGCTTGACCAGAGAAGGAAAAAAATCGTTTCCGGTGGACGATGCTGTGCCGACTACAATGGCGCGGAAAGTCTCTTCGCTCAGATGCCGGTCGGTGACATCAAACACCAGGCCGATTACGCCGACTATGTTTCCATTGGAATCGTATTGTGGCGCGAAGGTGCATGATTCCCATACATCCTGCCCCAGCGCTGAATGCTTGGCCACAACCACATCGGATATTTTGACCACCTCGCCCGAGAGCGCCCGTTTCAAAAGCGCTTCCACGCCGCTGGTGCGCAGGCGAGGAAAAACATCTACTGCAACCTTGCCCAGCACTTCCGTCGCAGGCTTACCGGTCAAACGCTCCATGTAAGGATTGAAGACTTTGTAACGAAGCTCGCGGTCGTAAACTACGACGCCTTCGCCAGCATCCTGAATAATGGCTTTATTGAACTCCATGGCGTCGCGAAGCGCAGTTTCACTATTCCTCTGCGCGGTGACATCGCGCGACAGAGCCAAAATTCGCTCTGGCCGACCGGCACTGTCGAATATCGGGCTTACAACTACGTCAAACCAGCGGGGCTGATGTGTAATTCTGGTTTCGAAATAACCGGTGAAACGGCCGATCTCGCCGCGCCGGGCTGAGTCAACCGCTACTCGCGCCGCTTCATGATCTTCGCCATCCCAAAAATCAATCCATGAGCTGTTCAGAACCGGGGCGAGATCACAAATCTCGAGAGACTGCATCCCGCCCTCGTTCATATAGACCAGTCGACCTTCGAGATCGAGTACCTTGATGCAATCGCGGCTGCACGCCAGCAGTTTTCCCTTGAATTCTTCGCTGGCGCGCAATGCTTCCGTGACTGAGTGAGCGTCGGTTTCAGCATTCTTAAGGTCACTCTTAGCTTTGCTGAGCTCGATCTGGGCGACCGCCTGCGCACTCAAGACTCTTAGCGCCGCACGTTGTTGCTCACTGAGGTCTCGCGGAACATGATCGAGTACACAAAGCGTGCCAAGAGCGTGACCTTGGGGGGTGATCAGCGGCGCGCCAGCATAGAAGCGTATATGCGGGTCCGACGTGACTAGCGGATTATCGGCAAATCGCTGGTCGGTTGCGGCGTCCCGGACGACCAGCAAATCTCCATGAACAATGGCGTGCGCGCAGAACGCAACATCCCGGGAAGTTTCAGTGATAGACAGCCCGACCTTCGACTTAAACCACTGGCGATCGGAGTCGATCAAGCTCACGACTGCAATGGGAGTGCCACAGATACTGGCGGCCAATTCGGCCAATTGGTCATACGAGCGTTCGGGGGCGCTGTCGAGAACGCCGCTCGCGCGTAACGCCTGAACGCGTTCCTGTTCGTTTGCTGGTACGGGAGCCTTCACCCAACGCTTCCTGACGGACAATTCCGACCGGCTGTAAAGCCCAACCCTGTGACGAAATCGTACCAAAACCAGCGCCGTTCTGTGTGCTTTTCTTATCTCTTCGCAAGTTCCTGGGCAACCAGCGGTGGCCGGATTCCCGGCACATTCAGTCGTATGCGGTAAAGACCCGTACGCGCACACAGATATAGGGTTTTGCCGTCGTCGTCTCCCCAGGCAAAATTATGCGGATGCTCGGGACCAACAATTGTCCCCAAATGCTTGCCTTCGGGAGAAATGATCCAAAGCCCGCTCGGCCCGGAGACATATAGGTTTCCTTTCTGATCGATCTTCAAGCCGTCGAGCGCATCTTCGCCTGGAGCGCTGGTCATATCAAAAAAGAGTTTGCCGTTGGCTAGTGCTCCATCGGAATTGACCTCATACCGCATGATGATCTTTCTCTTCTCGTCCCAGTTATCGACATAGAGGTATCTCTCGTCGGGCGAAAATGCGAGGCCGTTGGGCCCTTTCAATTCTTTTGTCAACAACTGCACTTGCCTTCCATTGGATGAAACGCGGAACACCCCGCTGAACGGCAGTTCTTTCCGTGGATCGTCGTAGAACTTCGGCAAACCAAACGGCGGATCAGTAAAGTAAAGCGCTCCATCGGATTTGTAAACCAGGTCGTTGGGGCTGTTGAGCCGTTTGCCTTCATATTGATCAGCAAGTACTGTCAATTGACCGTTCTTCTCGAGTCGCACAACTCGGC
Source organism: Acidobacteriota bacterium (assembly GCA_003224855.1). Lineage (GTDB taxonomy): Bacteria > Acidobacteriota > Terriglobia > Terriglobales > Acidobacteriaceae > Gp1-AA142. The sequence goes on from QHZY01000100.1 coordinate 16,277, forward strand.
GATTGCCGTGCTGATTGATGGTCAGCCTGCCTTCGGCATCCAACGTCAGCCCGTTCGACCCGGGCTGTCCATATTCGCCGATGTCAGCGCCTGCGTATCCGCTTTTGGTGCGGTAAATAGATACCTGACCGTCGGGAGTCCAGCGATAAATAGTGTTGTTGTTGGGATCGCTGAAGAGGAGATAGCCTTCTGAATCAGTAGTGCGCGGCACCCAGACTGGTCCTTCTGTGAACAGGAATCCGCCGGCCAATTTTTCGATCTTGGTGCCAGGCGTGACAATTTTGTCCAACTCCGGATCATCCCGCAGAATTTGTGTACTCTGCGCAGTCCCGACTTTGGGTGACTTGTAGAAGTCGAGTGTTGCAGACTTTATCCAAATGAAATTCTCAGGTGAATAAGAGATGGGGCCGTTCGCCCCAAAAACTGCGAGCTGTATTCTTTGGCCCGGCTTGACGTCGCGCCCGATTACAACGCGATTGGGTGCGTTGAAGCCCTTAATTACCGGGCCGCCCGGTTGCCCCAGGACTCGCGGCAGCCTGCCATCAACCCATATTTCCGAATAATCGTCGATCACGATCTCAAAGGCGACTGTCGAACCGGTTGGATCGAAGGCCCCAATCTTCTCCGGAACGGTGACCGCGATACGGTACCAGTTGAAACAGATCTTTCCCGTCGAGCGACGCGCGTCGAGAGTGGTTGGATCGATGGCCTCCCACTTCGAGTCGTCGAAATCTGCCACTCCAGCGTGCGGCGTGTAGTCGTAAGTTTTATTCGGCGCGCCGGATGGCTTAAGATCAGCGCCAGGACCACGCGAATCAACTTCGATGATTCTGGTGTCGCTGTATCGCCATTGACCTTTGACCAGATCAACGCCGTTACGAGTCGCAAGATCGATGACTGCATCCGGCCTGCCAAATGGGGGGTCCATTATCGATTGGGCCCCCGCCGAAACGGTGCAGAGCACCGCACCCATTGCCGCAATTAAAGAGAGAATCCGGGCTTTCATTTGCATCTCCATCACCGGACTTTGACCACGTAGTAAGTAAACGGTCCCGAAATTTGTTTGAACCAGTGCGGCACGCCATTAGGCACGACGATCACGTCGCCTTCGGCGATCTCTCGCGTATCTCCACCTTGAATGGAGCTGCCCCGAATCTCATCCGCAGCGATGTTCTTGGTTTCCACCGCATTCCCGCCGGTCACGAACGTTGCCTTGCCGCCGCGCACATAAATGATGTCCGTGTCTTTGGTATGGATCTCAGCCATGCCCGGTGTTTCGCGGCGGCTGGCGTGGATCATGTAATTGCGGTTGTCGCTGCCATCGAGCAGAATTGTCCCCTTTGCGAATGCTGCTTTGACCTGATCCCTATCGAAATAGGTGATTGGCGCTGACGCCATGGCAGCCTTGCCAAAATCTTTTGCGGCCGCGGCGCCGGCGATCGCCAGTTCCTCATCCTGCTGTGCTGAAGCCGCGCCACTGACGCCAACGCCGCCAATGATCTGATCATCGAGCATGATCGGAATTCCGCCGATCAGCGGGGTGAAGTCATCCAATGCAGCCATGACGGTCCGGCCCTTGCCGCTCGAATTAATCAGCTCTTCAAAAAACCGGGTCGGCTTCTTGAATCTGACTGCCGTGCGCGCTTTGCCGATCGAAACGTTGGCGCCAGCGGAAAATGTTCCATCCAGTCGTTCCAGCGCCATCAAGTTGCCGCCGTCGTCCACCACGGCAATCACCGCACCTGGCGCGTTCAGCTGCTTAGCTTGCGCTTCGGCGGCTGCGATGACGCGCTTCGCGCCATCGAGTGTCAATACCTT
>QHZY01000101.1 GCA_003224855.1 Acidobacteriota bacterium
TGCTGTCCGTAATTCTTGCCCTGATCGGGACCACGCTGGTCATCGGAGTAGCGGGATCGGGCGGATTTCGCCTGAACCCCATCGGTGTAAGTGCGGCAATGCTGGCGGCATTTTCTTTTTCCTTCTACAACATCGGCGGACACTCGATTCTGACTCGTTACGACCGCTGGATTGTGCTTCTCTACAGTACCGCCACGGCGTCCGCGTTCTGGCTGATCGTGAACCCGCCCTGGAAGGTTGTGGCCCAACACTACACTGGCCATCAATGGCTGTTCCTGTTTGTGTTTTCGTTGCTATCGGTGCTGGCCCCATTCTCATTTTATTTTGCCGGCCTGCAGCACCTTGAGCCTACGCGCGCTGTGATCACCAGTTGTCTTGAGCCAGTGTTTTCTATCCTGATTGCCGCATTTGTCCTCGGAGAAACTGTGCACGGCTGGCAATCGTTCGGTATTCTGCTGGTGCTGGCCGCCATCGTAGTAGTGCAATTGCCGGTAGCGCGCGATGATGTCGTGATGCCAGTGGAACCGGTCGAATGACTTTCCGGGGGGCTGAATAATGAAGCCGATTATCGGGCTGCTGCTGTTTTTCACCGCGTCATGTGCATTGGCTCAGGACGAAGTTCCGAAGACCATCGCGCAGAGCATTGGCAACACATTGGAGTTTGCGCAGGGCGGATTCATGGCGGCGGCAGAAGCTATGCCGGAAGCAAAGTATTCCTTTATCCCGAACCTGGGCGACTTCAAGGGCACCCGCTCATTCGCGGAGCAGGTCAAGCATGTGGCTTGCGCCAACTTCGGGTTCTTCAATGAAATGGAGGGTAAGACTCCCCCCGAACATTGTGAAAAAGGCGGACCGTCGAAAGCCGCCAGCAAAGCCGAACTGCTGCAATATCTGCAGGACTCTTTCGACTACGGAAATAAGGTTTTGCCGACCATCACCGAAAAGACGGCGCTGGATCGCGTGGATGGACCGTATGCGGGACCGAACTCAAAGCTGGGCATAGCGGCCGCGGCTCTGTGGCATATCTCAGATCATTACGGCCAGATTGTGGAATATCTGCGCATGAATGGCATCGTACCGCCTCCAACCCAGAAGTATGGTTTGGCGGTACGTTAAAGTGAGCATCTGACCGCCCGGGCTCTAGGCTAGAATCATTCATGCTTCTGCAAGGTATCTTTCCTCCCATCACCACGCCTTTTTATCCGGACGGCAACGTCTACTACAAGAAACTCGAAGCCAACGTTGAGCGCTACTCAAAGACGCCGATCGCGGGCATTGTCGTGCTTGGATCCACCGGCGAGGCGATTATGCTTTCCGACCAAGAGCGGAGAGAGGTTTTGAAGACCGCTCGCGCGGCTTGCGCGCCAAACAAAGTTCTTATCGCGGGGACTGGCGCCGAATCGGCAGCCGAGACTCTCAAACTCACGGAATATGCAGCTGAATGTGGATACGATGTCGCCATGGTGCGTACGCCTTATTTTTATAAGGCGCAGATGCTGCCGCCCAACATACTCGCGTTTTATCGCTTTGTTGCCGACCACTCGCCCCTGCCGATCATGATTTACAACGTGCCGCCATTCACGCGATATGACATTCCCGCGGAGATTGTGATCGAACTGGCGGGTCATCCGAACATTCTGGGCATGAAAGAGTCGGGCGGCGATGTCGAGAAAGTGCGCAGGATGGTCGATGGAACTCGCCAGGTGAAGCGTTCGGCCCAGGTAACGGAGACTTTTGATGCGGTCACCCCGCGCATGCTCAAAGCAACCAGCGGTGAGAACGGGAACCTCGTTCCGGTCGGCGCTCTGGCCGGAACGAAGGCTTCTTCCAGTGCGGTAACTGTGAGCGGTGGTATCAGGACGCGGCAGAAGGAAGTTGGTTTCCAAATTCTGGTGGGCGCGGCCGACAAACTGAAGCCTTCGCTGGAAGCCGGCGCGACAGGTGCAGTTCTGGGCTTTGCCTGTCCCGCGCCTACCGCCTGCTATGAAATTTATGCCGCGTGGAAGGAGGGAGATAGCCAGCTCGCCGCATTGAAACAAGAGAGGGTCGTTGCCGCGAGCCGGCGTATTGTTGGCGAGCTGGGCGTCCCCGCCATCAAGCACGCCCTTGATTTCAACGGCTATTACGGTGGAATCAGCCGGCTGCCGCTGCTGCCGGCTACGGCGGACCTGAAAGCTGAAGTGGAGCGCTTGCTGTCCGGAATTCGTAACTGAGCCCTGCTCTTTCCACCAGGGCCGGTTCACCGTGCTATCATTAGAACGAACGTTCGAACGATGGCTTCCACTTCTACAACTGCGCTTTCCAGCTCACGCCGCGCAGCGGAGCTCTCAAGCGAGAATCGCTTCGACCAGCAGCTTGCACGAATCCTGGAACATGCGACTGATGTCTTCTGCGAGAAGGGCTACGAAGGCGCTTCCATGCGGGACTTGTCCCGCGCGAGCGGCATGTCTCTGGCGGGAATGTATCACTACTTCCGTTCCAAAGAAGAGCTGCTGTTCCTGATCCAGAAGCACACCTTCGGCACCATCATTGAACAGCTGCGCCATCGGCTGGAAAAGATTTCCGATCCCGAACAACGCATCCGCGCTTTCATCTTCAACCATCTCGAATATTTTCTGGCCAACCAAAGCGCCATGAAGGTGTTGTCTCACGAAGATGAAAAGCTGAGCAATCACTACGGCGCTGCGGTGCGCTCTGTGAAGCGCGAATACTACGCTATCTGCGTTAACCTGCTCGAACAATACAAGCGGACGGAGAAGCTCGATTTCTCCACCCGCACCGCAGTGCTGAGCCTGTTCGGCATGATGAATTGGATTTACACCTGGTACAACCCGCGCCAGGATGGCAATGCGCGCAAGCTGGCGCAGGAGATGGGCGATATCTTTCTTCGCGGAATTGGCAGCAGCAGAAGTTCAGGGAAAAAGAATTCCAGAGTTCAATAAGGAGCTATCTATGGCGACCATAACGCAACCGGTGACCGCGGAAACCAGCAGGCAACTGATCAATTACCGGACTGATAACGGCGTGGCCGTGATCGAGATGAATGACCCGCCCGCTAATACTTACACCTACGAGATGAATCGGCAGTTTGATGAAGCAGTCCTGAAGGCCCGCATGGACAACGACGTTTACGTGCTGTTGTTAACCGGGGCGGGCGATAAGTTCTTCTCCGCAGGCGCCAACATCAAGATGCTGGCCAGCGTGGATCCTACGTTCAAATATTACTTCTGCCTGCACGCCAACGAAATGCTTCTGCGGCTGGAGCACACGCCGAAGCTGGTGATCGCGGCAATCAATGGGCACTGTGTAGGCGGGGGGCTTGAGATTGCCATGGCGGCAGATATTCGTATCGCAAGAAAGGACGCCGGCAAAATCGGACTTCCTGAAGTGAACCTGGGCGTTCTGCCCGGCACTGGCGGTACACAGCGCTTGTCGCGCCTGGTGGGCAAAAGCAAAGCTATCGAACTGATGGTGACCGGCAACACTTACTCCTTCGAGGAGGCGCTAGAGCTGGGCATCATCAATGACATCTACGATCGCGAGAATTTCATGCAGAACGCGATGGAATACGCGCATCAGTTCTGCCCGCCCAACAAAGCGGCAAAAGCTGTGGGCCGGATCAAGCGTGCTGTGCAGACCGGTTGGGAGATCCCGATCGAGGCCGGGTTGGCGGTGGAGCGCGAGAACCAGCAGTTGTTATTCCAGAGCGAAGACGCCAAAGAAGGCCTGGCCGCTTATGTCGAGAAGCGGCCGGCAGAGTTCAAAGCCAGATAACTGAGGCGACGGAGGCCGGACGTCCTCGCCCGCCACCAGTGCGATCAGATTTTGAAAGGGCACGGCTTTGAGCCGTGCCGCATGATTGAAGAAATAAGCTGCGGCTTTGGCCGCTGAGGGATTTATGCCCGGCAAAGTAGCAAAAATCGGAACATTCAGTGACTGGGTTGGCCTGTTCGATGAGTGGCGCAAAGAGATCGGCGTCAATCATGATGAGATCGCCCAGTTTAAGTTTGATACTCTCTACGGCGCAATTGAAACCGAAGAAATCCAATTCGGTCACTTCAGGGGCCGTCGCAAATGGGAGAACCTGCGCCAGATTCCCACCCAGCAGATGCGCGACGCGCTGCTCAACATGATCGTCTATCAGGGCGATACAGAGTTTGCCAGCTGCGAGCAGCAGCGCCATCTGTTTGAGACCGCGCCCACCGATTGGGACCGTCGCGCCATCACTCGCGTGATGATCGAAGAGATGCGTCATGGATGGCAGATGTGCGCCTTGCTGATCGAGCACTTCGGCTACTCCGGCAAAGTGGAAGCGCAGAAAATGCTGGAGCGGCGAGCATTTGAGAACAAACGTCTGCTAGGCGCCTTCAACGTGGACGTCGACAACTGGATGGATTTTTTCACCTACACCGACTTTGTTGACCGCGACGGCAAGTTTCAGCTGCAGATGTTGAAGTTTTCGGCCTTCGCCCCGCTCGGCCGGTCCATGTCTTACATGCTGCGCGAGGAAGCATTCCACATGGGCACCGGGAACGACGGTCTGCGTCGCATCGTGCAGGCCGGAATCATTCCGCCGTGGCTGATTCAGAAGTATCTGAACAAGTGGATATCAAGTTCCTACGACCTTTTCGGAACGGATCACTCTTCCTCAGCTCACTGGGCTTACGTTTGGGGAATCAAAGGCCGCTACGACGAGCCCAAGAATGAACGCGAGGCCGATCTGGACGATTTGAACGATTACAACCGCCAGCTTTATCGCGATGAAGTCGCGGGATTGATTGAGCGCTTCAACAGTGTCCTGAAGGCTGGCGAAAAGCGCTTGTACGCGCCGCACATTAAGTTCAATCGCATGATTGGACGCTGGGCAGGGCAGAAGTTCCACGCGGAGAGCGGCGAAGTTCTCGACGATCGGGCGTATGAGCAGCACTTGCAAGACTACCTGCCATCCGCCGAAGACAAGAAGCTGCTGCTTGAAATCATCGCCAATGAGAAAAAATGGATTGCCGAAAAAGAAGGCGCGCGCGATCCTTTCGAAACCATTGCAGAGCCGAGAAAGTCAGCCATCAATTTGTGAACACTACCGCCCCGGCCACCACGAATGACGTACGAACAGCCGCCCCGGGCTGTCCAGCCGAGCGCAGTTCGGCAGCGCAATACTCCATGAACGAACTCATGGTCTGCGGCGCCGCGCGCGAGATTCGTGATGGCGAACTGGTATTCGTCGGTATGCGCCTGCCGCTGATCGCATTCGTGGTCGCCAAAAAAACGCACGCCCCCAATGCAGTCGGCTTATTCGAAAACGGCGTAATCCGCAGCACGCCAGCTGCTGAACTGATCTACACCATGGCCGATCCGCCGAACCTTTTGCGAGCCACACAGTGCCTGGACATGCTGGGCGTGATGAGCCTGCTGCAATCTGGACGCGTCCATCTGGGGTTTCTCGGCGCTGCGGAAGTCGATCGTTTCGGCAACCTGAACTCCACCGAAGTGCGCAGCCAAAGCGGCCTGACTCGCCTGCCCGGTTCTGGTGGCGCCTGCGACATTGCATCTCTGGCTCAGCGGTTCGTGGTGCTTCTCGAACACAAGAAAGAACGTCTGCCGGAGCGAGTCTCGTTTCTTACCAGCCCGGGCAATGGAGATAGCGCAGGCTGGCGGAAGCGCGTAGGCCTGCCGCGCGGAGGACCAGCAGCAGCCATCACCACCAAAGCAGTGCTGCGATTCGGGGAAGATGGCGAAGCCTGCCTTGCTTCGTTGCACCCCGGAGTCGAACTCGACGACGTTCTCGCGAACACCGGCTGGAAGCTGCGCGTAGTTGACGATCTTGGGCAGACCGCCGAGCCGGCCGCTGCCGAGCTGAAAGCTATCCGCGAGTACGACAAAGAAAGATTCTGGACCAAATAGAAGTATGAAATGTCGCACGGGTGCCCTTGCCCGCGAAAAAGCAAATGACGCCGCAATCCATCACGCGCGAACGAGTCCTTCACAAGATTCAGTCACCGGTCGCCCGCCTCACGCTCAATAATCTTCCCCTGAACGTTATTGACATTCCCCTGATGGAGCAGCTTGCTCGCGCTATCGGCCAGATCGAAGCTCGCCCGGAGATTTCGGTAATTGTGCTTTCCTCCAGCGGTAACGCTTTTTCAGCGGGTGTCGACGTCTCCGCGCACACTGCCGACAAAGTCGAATCCATGCTGAGCAATTTCCACAGCGTGATTCGTGCAATGGTAGCTTCGAAGAAAGTAACTGTTGCCGCGGTTCAGGGCGCTTGTCTGGGCGGCGGAGCTGAGCTGGCGATGGTCTGCGATCTTGTGTACACCGCCCACGACGCACAGTGGGGATTCCCTGAAATCAAGCTGGGTTGTTACCCACCGGTCGCGGTAACGGCGTTATCGGCTCTTGTCGGTCAGAAGCGCGCAGCGGAACTGCTCCTGACTGGCCGCAGCATCAGCGGTGCCGAAGCAGCGCGCATCGGTCTGGCCACCGAGGCGGTCGCAAATGAGAATCTCAAAGAAACCATCGCCGCGTTTCTCGAAAAGCGCACCCCGATCTGGAGGGGCCGGTGACTAAGCTCGCATCCTTGCGTGACGCGGTGGGCGAATTGATTCCGGATGGCGCCTCGGTCGCTCTCGGCTTGCAGCTTGAACAGATGATCCCCTTCGCTGCGGGCCATGAAATTATTCGACAGAAGAAGCGCGGCCTCACCTTGATTGGTCCGATCTCGGACATTCTTTTCGATCAGATGATTGGCGCAGGATGCGTCGAGAAATTGATCGCCGCCTGGGTCGGAAACGTGATGATGGGCTCGGCCTACAATTTCCGGCGAGCGGTGGAGCAAGACGGCATGAAGGTCTTCAACATGACCAACTTTACCATCGCGCTCGCGCTCCAGGCTGGTGCCATGGGCGTACCTTTCCTGCCTGCCAGGACTGCGCTCGGCAGCGATGTGACTAAGGGCAATCATTTTTTCTATCAGATATTTTCGCCCTTTGAACCGAAGGAGTCGCTATGGGCCGTTCGCGCCTTGAACCCTGATGTGACGATTGTGCAGGTGCAGCGCGCAGACACAGACGGCAACGCGCACTGCTGGGGCAATTTCGGCGTGATGATCGAGGGAATAAGAGCGGCCAGGCGTGCGATCGTCGTGGCAGAAGAGATCGTCGCGCCAGAAGTGATTTCGAGCGACCCGAATCGCACCGTCATACCTGGCTTTCTGGTGAACGCAGTCGTGCACTGCCCGTATGGCGCACATCCTTCGCCGGTGCAGGGATGCTACAGCCGTGATGATGCGTTCTTTCGTCAGTATCACGAGCAGACAAAAACGCCAGAGGACAGCAACGCCTGGCTCGAGCGCTGGGTCTATGGTGTGGCCGATCGGGCGGCGTACATGAATCAGCTCGGCGCATGCCGGGTAGACGAGCTAAGTGTCAAGCAGCACGCCTACGCCGCACAGACCGATTTTGGATATTAGGAATCCAATGAAGAAGCAGCTCATCGAACTCCGCGTGAACGGCCGCCCGCGCGAGCTCGCTGTCGAACCGAGCAAGCTGCTGCTCGAAACGTTGCGACAGGACCTGCAACTCACCGGATCCAAGCGCGGATGTGATGATTCTTCCTGCGGCGCCTGTACTGTGCTGATTGACGGCGTGCCCATGCTCTCCTGCACGCTGCTGGCGGCAAGCTGCGAAGGCCAGGAAATCACCACCGTCGAAGGCGTGAGCGAGCACGGCGCGCTGGCAGCAATTCAAAAGGCTTACGGCGACTGGGGTGGAGCGCAGTGCGGGTTCTGCACTCCCGGCTTCATGATGACAGTGAAACACCTGCTGGCGACTACCGCTAATCCGAGCGAAGCAGAAATTCGTGAAGCCTTAAGCAGCAATTTATGCCGCTGCACCGGCTACAGCCAGATGTACCAGGCGATTAAAGCTGCGATTGAAGCGGAGCAGAAGGGAATGGATTCACTCAGCCAGCAAGTGGCGAAATAATCTGCGGCGTAAGCCCTGGGGGAGGACAAATGGATGGAAGAGTGCCGGAGGCAGGGCATAAAACATCATGGTCGAGCTCCGCTCGACCGGAAAGCCGAGGGCGGCTGTCCGTACGTGGACATCATTCATGACTGACTTCTCCATCATCGGTAAGCCCATCGCCATGGTTGATGCGGCGGAAAAAACCACCGGAGCCGGCAAATACACCGACGACCTGTCCCTTCCCGGAATGCTGATCGGCAAGATACTGCATTCGCCGCACCCGCATGCGCGTATCAAACGAATCGATACTTCTCGTGCTCAAAAACTGAACGATGTTATCGCGGTGGTTGTCGGCGCCGACGCTCCCAATCCCTACGGCATTCTCCCCGTCGGCCACGATGAGCACGCGCTTGCAATCGACAAAGTCCGCTACATCGGAGATAACTTGGCCTGCGTTGTGGCAGTCAGTGAAGCCACTGCGGAAGCGGCGCTCGAATTGGTCGAGGTTGAATATGAGATTCTTCCCGCTTACTTCGACCCAGAAGAATCGATGAAAGCGGAATCGAATCTCATTCACGACAACAAGCCGCACAACCTCGAAAAAGATTATCACCACACCTTCGGCGATCCCGACAAGGGCTTCGCCCAGTCTGATTACGTTACCGAGAGCCGATATCTGGCCAATGAGGTCACCCATGCCGCCATGGAACCCCACTCTACGCTGGCGTCGTTCGACATCGATTCGCAAACCGGCCAGGCCGGCCGGCTGACGGTCTGGTCCTCCACTCAGGTTCCGTACTATCTCCAGCACAAGCTATCGCTGGTGCTCGATATGCCAATGTCGCAGATTCGCGTGATCAAACCCCTGGTCGGCGGCGGCTTCGGCGGCAAGAGCGAAGTCATTCCGCTGGAGATCATCGCTGCAGTCGCGGCCCGTAAAGCGAAAGCTCCCGTTAAGATCACCTATACGCGCGAAGAAGTTTTCTGGGCACACCGAGGCCGCCCGCGCACCATTATCGATCTCAAGACCGGAGTTAAGAACGACGGTCGCATTACTGCCGTAAAAGCGCGCGTGGTGCAGGATGGCGGGGCTTATTGCTCTTACGGAGTTGTTACGATCCTCTACTCCGGCGCGCTGCTCGGCGCGCTGTACGACATTCCCAATATTCATTATGACGGCTATCGCGTGCTCACCAACAAGCCTGCCTGCGGCGCCATGCGAGGCCACGGAACGGTAAATGTCCGTTTCGCATTCGAATCGCAACTGGATGAGATCGCCGGCAGGTTGCAAATTGATCCTGCGGAAATTCGCCGCCGTAATCTGCTTAAGCCACCCTGCATTACTGTAAACGGCTTGCGTGTGCAGAGTTACGGCTTGCCGGAGTGCATTGACAAGATTGTCGAACGCTCCGGCTGGAAAAGCCGCAAAGGCAAGATGCCCAAATCGCGCGGACTCGGCATCGCCTGCAGCCATTACGTGAGCGGCGCTGCCAATTCGATCATCCGCTCGGACATGCCGCACTCCACCGTCAACATCAAAATTGATCGCGACGGCGGCGTGGTGGTGTACACCGGAGCATCGGAGATCGGCCAGGGCTCCGACACGATGACCGCGCAAGTCGCGGCCGAGACGCTGGGTTGTGCGCTCTCACGAATAAAGATCGTTGCGGCTGACACCGATCTCACGCCAATCGACATCGGATCTTACTCCAGCCGTGTCACTTTCATGGCTGGCAACGCCACCATGCGCGCCGCCCAAGAAGTGAAGAAGCAAATAGCTTCTGCCGCCGCAAAAAAGATGAATTGCGCTCCCGAAGATCTGGTGTTTCGGGACGACTCTGTCTTCAAACAGAGCACAGACCACGTAGGTGCGGGTCTCCGACCCGCCCAGGAAGAGCAGAACTCCGCATCCGTCTCCGGCCGCGTTGAAGGCCAAATCCTTCGCGGCTCCTTGCAGCAGAAACGCAAAGACGAAGGCCCGAAAGATTCCATGTCATTCGAAGAAGCGGTGGTCGCCACCATCGACTTCCATGGCGCGCTCACCGGGACCGGATCATATGCTCCTCCGCTCGAGGCGCGAGGCGGGAAGCACAAAGGCGGAGGCGTGGGACCGTCGCCGGCTTATTCGTATTCAGCGCAAGTGGCAGAGGTCAGCGTAGACGAGGACACCGGTGAAGTCACAGTTCACAAAGTGTGGGCCGCGCACGATTGCGGGCGCGCGCTGAATCCGGTTTCGGTCGAAGGCCAGATCATTGGTTCGGTCTGGATGGGCATGGGTCAGGCGCTGACAGAAGAAATGGTCTGGAAAGACGGGCTGCTGATGAACCCCGGCCTGCTCGAATATCGCAGCCCATCGTCGGTCGAATCGCCCGAAATTGAGCCAATCATCGTTGAGAGCATCGACCCGGAAGGTCCTTTTGGCGCGAAAGAATGCAGCGAAGGATCGCTGGCCGCGACTATTCCCGCTATCGCCAATGCGATTTATGACGCGGTAGGAATTCGTCTGCGTGAGTCTCCCTTCACGCCCGAGCGGGTCCTCGCGGCCTTGCGGGCAAAGAAGAATGCCAAAACGCTGGATATGACTGAGGGAGTCGATCCCACCGCACCGGTTCGCCTGCGTGAGCATGGCGGAGCGCTGTGGTTCAAAGGCAAAGGTCCTGAACGGCACGAACTCGATCCTGCACGCCGCACCGAGGGTGGCTAAGTGATCTACCACGGTCCACGTAGGCACATCCAGCCCTCGGCTGTCCAAGCGAGCGCGGCGGGCCAAAACATTTTATGAGCCTTGCTGACTTCAAACTCCTCCGCCCCCGTACTCTCGACGAGGCCATCTCGCTGCTCGCGCCGCAGGCGGGCGAGGGCGCCCGCGCCACACGAGTGATTGCCGGCGGTACCGACCTCATCCCTTCGATGCGGCAGAAACTTTTTGAACCGGAGTATGTCCTCGATATCCGGCAAATCGCGGAACTTAAGGGCATTCGCGAAACCGAGCAGGGAACTGAGATCGGTGCGCTCACCACTCTTTCCTGCATCGAGCGTTCATCGGTCCTGAAGCAGCACTACCCCGTTTTGGTCGAAGCCGCAAAAACCGTGGCTTCGCCCGTCATTCGAAACATGGCAACCCTCGGCGGCAACATCTGTCTCGATACTCGCTGCCTCTGGTACAACCAGTCGCTTACCTGGCGTAAGTCCTGCGGCTTTTGCATCAAAAAAGACGGCGACCTTTGCCATGTGGCCGCAGGCGGAAAGAAATGCTGGGCGGCATTCTCCGGCGACACACCTGCTGCGCTGCTGTGTCTCGAAGCTGAAATCGAACTTGCCGGCCCACAAGGGACAAGGCGGCTGCCGCTTAACGACTTCTACACCGGCGAAGGGGACAGCTACCGTCGCCTGCAATTGAACGAACTGCTCACGCGAATCATTCTTCCGAAAGCGACTGCTGATCTTTCCGGCACCTACCGCAAGCTGCGCATCCGCGGATCCATTGATTACCCTCTGGCCGGCGTGGCAATCACGTTGAAATGTTTGAACGGTCATATCGAATCTGGGCGCATTGCGCTGACCGCGGTCAATCCGGCTCCCGTATTGGTAAAGAAGGCCAGCGAAGTGTTGCAAGGCAAACGTCTCGATGAAGAACTGGCAGAACTGGTCGGCGATCTGGCCGCAAAAACTGCTAAGCCCTTGACCACCTCTGCCCTTACGCCCGAATATCGTCGGGAGATGATTCGCGTCTTCACCAAACGCGCATTACTGGCGCTTGCGAACTAACTTGATCACCGACTGCCACATCCATATCCAGCCGATCGAAATGTTCAAGCCCGAAGCGCTCGCGCTGATGCGGGCCAGGCGCAAGAACTTCGATGAAATCGCCGAATACTGCCGCTCGCCCAAAGCATTTCTCAGGCACCTGGATTCCGCCGGTGTCGATCGCGCTGTGCTCATCAACTACGTCGCGCCTGAAGTGATCGGCTTCACCTCGGGCGTGAATCAGTTCATCGCCGATTATGTGAAACAAAACCCCAGGCGCCTGCTCTCCTGCGGCAGCCTGCATCCCCGCCACACAACTAACGTCATGGCCGACATGGAACAGTTGATCCGCCTCGGCATCCGCATGATCAAAATCCACCCGCCGCACCAGCTGCTCTTTCCTAATGACTATCTCCGCGGTGTTAACGAACTTGAAATCCTCTATCGCGCTGCCGAAGGGAACGGTATCCCTGTCATGTTTCATACCGGGACGTCCGTCTTTCCTGGCGCACGCAACAAGTACGGCGATCCCATCTATATTGACGATGTCGCGGTCGACTTTCCCAGGCTGAAAATTCTGCTGGCACATGGTGGCCGCCCGCTCTGGATGGAAACAGCCTTTTTTCTTATTCGTCGGCATCGAAACGTCTATCTCGATATCAGCGGAATTCCGCCCAAGTCCCTGCTCAAGTATTTCCCGCGGCTCGACGAGATCGCTTCGCAGACGCTGTTTGGCACCGACTGGCCCGGCCCCGGTGTTCCTGAGATCAAGAAGAACCTTGACGATTTTCGAGCGCTCCCCTTAAGCCCAGCCGTCCAGAATCAGATCCTCAGCCGTACCGCGCTTGAAATCTGGCCCGCGTAGACCGCTTTACTGATTCATCCTGAGCGGAGTTGCCGATCGCGCAGCGAAGCGCCACGCAGTTGAAAAATCTTTTTTTTGGAAGACCTCTGATCATCACCGCGAACTGAACAAATGGCCCATTTTTTCTTTCTTGGTCTTCAGATACTCTTCCGTGTGGCTGGTCGGCGTCACTTCGCACGGCACCCGCTCCGTCACTTCAATCCCCGCTTTCTCCAGCGCGGCAACTTTATCGGGATTATTCGATAACAGCCTCACCCGCTTCACTGCCAGGGCCTTCAAAATCTCAGCTGGCAGCGCAAACTCGCGATGGTCCGCCTTGAATCCGAGCTTCTCGTTCGCCTCCACCGTATCCAGGCCCGCATCCTGCAGTTCGTAGGCCTGCAGTTTCGGCATCAGCCCAATGCCGCGCCCTTCCTGCTGTTCGTAGATCAGCACGCCTGCACCTTCCTGCGCGATCAAAGACAGCGCCATTTCCAGCTGCTGCCGGCAATCGCAGCGTAGCGAACCGAAAACATCCCCGGTGAGGCACTGCGAATGAATGCGCACCAGCGGAGGCGACGAGCGCACGTCACCCATAACTAACGCCACCGCGTCTTCCTTGCGCAGACGGAATCCATAGATCCGGAACCGTCCCCAGCGCGTCGGAAAGTCCGCAGAGGCCATCTGTTCTACTGAATCAGAGCTCACACTTTGATTATATCGGGTAGGAAACCAGCCGCTTACGACTGCCGCGGGAAGTGGTAGTGCACATCCTGCTTGGATGCAATTGGCCGTCCCCACTTGGTGGCGGGAAGGAAATGCCAGTTATTGAGTGCCAACAACACTTTCTGGTCGATCGCCGGGCCCAGGCTGGAAATTACCCGCTTCTCGATAATATTGCCCTGCTCGTCAATCGTGACTTCCACAATCACGTCGCCCTCGCGAATGCCCTCCGGCAGCTCCGAGTCGTCCACCCGCGGATCGAACGAACGGACCGGCAACGCCGGGCGGATGTCATCGCCGCTGAGATCGCCCCTCACCACTGTGCCATCCGGCGATCCCGCCACCCTTGCCTGGTTCGCCGGCTCCGCCGGCAATTCCACCGAGCCAATTTCAACCGGATTCTGGAGCGCGCTCTTCTTTGACTTTCGCGCCACATAGCTCAAGCGCTTGCGAGCCCTGCTCTGCGCTTCCGGATTGTCACCCTGGTCCCGGACGCTCGGCCAGAACAGGTGCGCAACATCTACTCCGCTGTAGCCTTTCTGAATAAAAGTCGGCTTCAGAAATTGCGGCGCTGGAGTATGCAGAAGCCAGATCAGCAACGCGCCGTGCAGCCCGATCGAGGCCCCGTAAATCCATCGCGACCGCGGCCGCTCCGCATTGGGAATGCCGGAAAACACTATTCAATTAGACGACGTCCGCCGCCCAATGTAAACAAGCGTTGTAATGTGACGCGGACGCCCTCGCCCGCGAAACTTCGACCTGCTAAAATTATCTTTGTTCACCCATCCGTGGGGCTATAGCTCAGCTGGGAGAGCGCATCGTTCGCAACGATGAGGTCGTCGGTTCGATCCCGACTAGCTCCACCAAGTTTCAATCACTTACAGACCTCACGTAGTTCCTTCCGGTCACCGTTTGTCACAGAAAATTCAAACCGGGGCCTGCCGGGGTTGCCTCAAACTTCAGCACCGAACAGCACGAATTGCACCCGTTGCTTCCGAGTAGTTGGTGAAATCGCCTCACCGGGCAAGAGCACCGGGGGGGGTGGTCCAAACACGTAAAGCTTGATGGGAGGAAGAGGGAGCGGGGAACACTCCACGCGTGCTGCGCGAGCGGTAGCCTGAATAATCCACCATCAGACCCCGGTTCTGAGTGAAATTGCCTGATTTCGCCAGTTATCATGCTGCAAGGGAGTTCTGGCGGTGCGTTCTAAGCATCGACAGCCAGTCTCATCGCATATGACATGGACAGAAGCGCTTCGCAAAGGGCGCGTCCGTTGGCTAATGTGGATCGCTATATGCTCTGCTCTTGCCTGCGGCTTTCTCATCAAGGTAGGAACACAGTCTGAGCTTCCGTGGGCTGTGGTGATCGGAGCTGTGAACGGCACGGCGGTCGGATTCGCACTTGGCCCTGCTGCGGAAAAGGGCGCAATGATCCTCTCAGGGCTTTTCGCAGGGACGCCCTTCTACTTCATCGGCACTTCTATTTTCGTGATGGAGTCGATCGATGCACGAAAACTACATCGAGACCTGCTGT
>QHZY01000014.1 GCA_003224855.1 Acidobacteriota bacterium
GTAATCTGCATCTCCGAACGCTGGCGTGCGGTTTTGCCCTCCGTGCAGTACGGCTTCACTGCCGAATTTGTCTCTGAACTGGAAAGCACCGGCGCCGGAGAATACGTCAGCGAACTTGCGTATCGCCGTGGCGGATTTCTCACCTTCCGCAACATCCCGGATATGAGCGAGCCTTTGCCGGCTTTTGCCGGGGGCAGGTTTGAGCAGTTCCGCCAGGTGTTGGGCCGGGCCAGCATCTCTGAGGTAACGGTGGTCAGCCTGCAGACGCGCGAGCACAACTTCGGCGTGATCATTTTCCCGCACGCCTCGCGGCCGCTGTTTGGCTCTTCCAATCTCCGCCTGTTGATCGGACTGTCGCTGCAGATCGGGCTGACGCTCGAAAACTACGCGATTATGCACGACGCGCAGCGCCGTACCAAAGAGTTCGAATTGCTTACCCAGATCGGCCAGGCCATCAGCTCGCGGCTGGATCAGGATGAAATCCTAAGAACCGTGCAGCAGGAACTGGGACAGATCTTCAATACCGACGAGTTCTACATCGCCTTTCAGGAAGGCGAGCAGATTCACTTCGAGCTGGAAGTTGAGGGCGGCAAAGTGCAACCTAAACGCTCGCGTAAGGTGGCCAACGGCCTGACCGAATACATCATCCGCACCGGCCAGCCGCTGCTGATTCGTTCGGAGATGGAACGAACTCGCGAGAGATTAGGCGCACAGTTCGTGCCGCCCCGCCCGGCCAAATCCTTCTGCGGCGCTCCGGTAATGTTTGGCGGAAAGCCCGCCGGTGTTATGGCCGCGCTCTCGATGGAGCGCGAGTACGTCTTCGAGCAGCGCGATCTGGAAGTGATGCAGACCGCGGCCGGCCAGGTTTCAGTGGCAGTAGAAAACGCCCGCCTGTTCGCCGAAGAGCAGCGACGGGCACGGCAGTTTGCCTTTCTCAACAGCATCTCAAAGACTGCAATTTCCAGCGAAGATGCCGAACAGATGCTGGCCGAGATCGTGGGCCACATTCAGAAGAACTTCCATTTCGAACATATCGGGATCGGCATTCTGGATTACGCCACTAAAGACATCGAGATCAAAGCCGAAGCCGGCGCCACCACCCAGGCATTGGGCACACGTATTCCGATCGGCGCCGGAATAGTGGGCCGAGTCGCGCGATCTGGGGAAAGTGCCCTGGTACAGACTTCAGGCGATGAAGATCTGCAAGGTGTGATGAATGGAGCCAAGGCAGTACTTTGCATCCCAATCACTTACGGTGAAAGCCTGCTCGGGGTTTTGAATGTCGAGAGCCGAAACCCGGACGCATTCAGCCCGCAGGACGTTCTGGTAATGAACACACTGGCCGATCTGCTGGCCACAGCGCTCCACAACGCTTTTATTTTTCAGAAGCTGCAGCAGCAATCGATTACGGACGGACTCACCGGGATCAAGACGCGCCGCTATTTCTTCGAAACTCTGAGCTCGGAATGGCGTCGCGCCTCGCGGTCCAGTCGCCCTTTTTCGGTGGTGCTCATGGATCTTGATAAGTTCAAAGGCGTCAATGACAGCCTGGGGCACCTGGAAGGCGATCTGGTACTGGCCCGCGTCGGACGGCTGCTTGAACAGAAGTGCCGCCAGTCGAACGTGGTGGCACGCTATGGCGGGGACGAATTCATCATCCTGATGCCGGAAACCGGGATCGAGCAGGCGCAGATTCTTGCTGAGCGCCTGCGGCTATGGATTTCAACTGATGGCATGCTGCAGGAGCACCACATTACCGGAAGCTTTGGGGTGGGCTGCTTCCCGGCACACGGCTTCACCATTGAAGACATCATTCGTGTGGCTGATGCCGGTATGTACATCTCCAAGCACGCCGGCGGAGACCGCGTCTCCATCGCGGAAGAGGAAGAGGACGGCGAAAGTGCGGCTATGCAGCGGCAGATGGTCTCCACGTATATCGAAGGATTTCTGCACCGTGAACACACCGGACCAGAGCAACTGGATGAACTGATCGCAACTTTGAAAAAGATGACAGGCAGCCAGGGTGACGGGGAGCGGCATCTGCGCGATGCCATCGAAGCGCTCACCCGCGCCGCGGAGTCACGCGAGTTTCACAACTCCGGCCACGGCGAGTTGGTTGGACGCTACTCGGAAATGATCGCGCGCGCCATGGGCATGCAGGATAGCGAGGTGGCCGATATTTCCTTCTCGGCCCGCGTGCACGACGTGGGAAAGATTTTCGTGCCCGAGCGCGTGCTCAATAAGTATGGTCCGCGCAATGAAGACGAAGAGTACCTGCTGCGTCTGCACCCGAATGTAGGCGCGCGGATTGTCGCCACTGTTCCCGGCAGTGAACACCTGCAGCGTGCCATCGAGCACCATCACGAAGGCTTCGACGGCAGCGGATATCCCTCCAAGCTCGCCGGGGAAAACATTCCGCTTGCCGCCCGCATCATTGCAATTGCCGACGCCTACGTAAATCTGACCACCGAGCGCGGCCTGGCTTCCGCCAAGAGCAGCGAGCAGGCGCTTTCCGAACTGCAGAAACTGAGCGGCACCCGCTATGACGGAATGCTGGTACGCATCCTGGTGCGCCAGTTAAAGTCGGAAAAAGCCTCACCCAACCTCGGAAGTTGAAGTCGCGGAGTTCTGCTACTCTATCTGCTCATTTTTGGAAAGCCTGAATGCCATTTCAACTGTCTCTGGATAATCGTGTCGCTCTAATCACCGGCGGTTCCCGCGGCATTGGAGCCGCAACCGTACGCGTCTTCGTCGAAGCCGGCGCGCGCGTGCTCTTTACCTATGAAAAAGCGCGCGTGCAGGCAGAAAACCTATGCCGTGAATTGGGGACGGAGCGTTGTGTCGCGTTCGCTTGCAACCTTTCTGGCACGGAAACCGCGGCAGAAGCGGTCGCGGCCACGGTTGCGAAGTTTGGCCGGCTCGATGTTCTGATCGCCAATCACGGAATCTGGCCACCCGTGGATGTACCGATCGATTCCATGTCCGACAGCCAATGGCAAAAAACTATCGACGTGAATCTGAACAGCGTCTTTGCTCTGGTCAAGCATTCGGTTGCGCAAATGAAGAAACAACCGAAAAATGGCAGCGCCGCTGGTCACATCGTTCTGGTCAGCTCGACTTCCGCCCAGCGCGGCGAACAGTTCCATTGCGATTATGCCGCCACCAAGGGCGCGCTCATCAGCATGGTCAAGGGTCTCTCCACCGAGCTCGCGCCGCATGCAATCTATGTGAACTCGGTCGCGCCCGGCTGGGTTGATACCGACATGTCGCGCCCGGCGCTGGATGACCCACGCACCAGTAAACAAATTTTCCAAGCTATTCCACTGGGCCGGGTCGGCACCCCGGAAGAGATCGCGGCGCCGATTCTTTTCCTGTGTACTTCGCACGCGGGATTCATCACGGGCGAAGTCTTCAACGTCAACGGGGGCGCAGTGCTGGTTGGATGAGCGTGAACGCTGCTGATTCCGAGCCAGGCAACTCTCCGCCTCCAATCTACATTCCTTTTGAAAATGATTCGCCTGATCCCACACTCGCTCCGCATCTAATTTCCTGATGAAAACCTTCGCCATATTCCTTCTGGCAACGGCCTGCGCTTTGGCGCAGCCCAACTCTGGAACCGCAAACGGTAAGTCCCTGTCCGTCGATCAGGAAAATGCCCGCAAAGCCCGCGCCATTGTCGATCGCGGAATTCAGGCGCTGGGCGGTCAGCTCTACCTGAACATCAAAGATCTCAGTGAAGAAGGAAAAAATTTTAACTTTCATCTGGGCCGCCCGGTGGGCGCCGGCACGATTTACTGGCGTTTCTGCAAACTGCCCGACAAAGAACGCGTCGAGTTCACCAAGCAGCGCGACGTAGTGGACCTGTTCACCGCCGATAAGGCGTACGAGATCACCTTTCGTGGGGTGCGCGAACCCGCGGCCAATGACCATATCAGCGGCATGCTCGGGCCCACCGGGCCGGATTACTTTCGTCGTCGCCGCTACTCGCTTGAGTGGGTGCTCCGCCGGTGGCTCAATGAACCAGGCATCGCGTTGTTCTATGAAGGCCAATCGGTGGCCGACGGCAAATCGGTCGACCAGGTCTCGCTCATGAACACCAGGAACGAATCCGTGACCCTGTTCTTCGATCTCGAAACCCATCTTCCCATAAAGAAGAGCTACTCCTGGCGCGATCCCACGGACAAGCAGCGCAACACGGAAGAAGAGATTTACGCCAACTACCGTGAAGCTCAGGGCGTAATGACTCCTTTTACGCTGACCCGCTTTTATAACGGCGAGATGTCCGGCCAGCGCTTCATAACCTCTCTCAAGTACAACCAGGGCCTCGATGAGAGCCTGTTTGAAGCGCGGCCACTGACCAGGAAATAGGCCAATCGTTCCGATTCACGAATTCATCTACTTACGTTCGATGCGTCACCTTCGTAGGCAACCGCCGCGTAAGTTATTCATCCCTGGTGACTTAGTGCAACACTATCTCGCGCTGGCTGCTAAACTGTGGCTAATTAGCCACACTAGAAAATCAGACCGCTGGGGTAGTCTCGTCATCAAACCGTAACAGTTACCTATTTGATCGTCGAACAGACAATTCGCACGGCCGTGGAGTGCAGGGGCATTGGGCTGCACAGCGGTGCCCCGGTAAGCCTCAAGATCTTGCCCGCCCCGGCAGGCTCAGGCATCAAGTTTCGGCGCACGGATCTTGACGGCTTTGAGGTTGAGGCCACGGGCCGAAACGTCGCACGCGTCAGTTACGCCACCAGCCTGATGAAAAAAGGCGTGCTGATTTCCACCACCGAGCATCTGCTGTCCGCGCTCATCGGGTGCGGGGTCGACAACGCCATGGTTGAGCTCGACAATCTCGAACTGCCCATTCTGGATGGCAGCGCGCAGCCTTTTGTAGAAGCCATCCATCGCGCTGGCATCCGCCGGCAGCGTCGGCCGCGAACTTACCTGCGCATCAGGCGCGACCTCGAACTGCGCGAAGGCAACAAGTTCATTTCCATCCATCCATCGGAAAATTATTCGGTCTCTTACAGCATTGATTTCCCGCACCCTTTGATCGGAAAGGAGACTTTCACCGTCAGTCTTTCCGATGGAGCATTTCTCGACCAGATTGCCCCCGCGCGCACCTTCGGATTTCTTCACGAGGCCGAGGCTATGCGTCGTCAGGGCCTGATCCGCGGCGCTTCCGAAAGCAATGCCGTGGTCCTCACCAGAGATGGCGTGCTCAATCCACCGCTGCGGTTTCGAGATGAATTCGTGCGCCACAAAGTTCTTGATCTGATCGGAGACCTCGCGCTCCTGGGAAGGCAGGTTCTGGGTGCAGTGGTTGCTGATCGCGCCGGTCACGCCATGCACACGGCCCTGGTATCGCGCATCATGCGCGACGGCTCACTGTGGGAAGAAACCACCCTGGACGATGCCGCTAATCAAAAGTCGGATTCGGCCGAGATCGCAATGCAACCTGTGGTCTGAAGCACTAATCGGCAGCCTGTGGGATTGACTCGATGCTTTCCTGCGCCGAGACTTCCTGCAGCATTCTCGCAATCTCCGCGCGCGTTTGCTGCATCAGGGTTGCGGCGTACGTTTTTGCTCGTTTCTGCCGGTCGGCAGTCAGAGGTAAAAGGCGCGCTTCCAGAAATGGCCTGTCATTTTCAAGCATGCGCAGGAAGCGCCGGGCACGGTCGATACGCAATTCCAGAGATAGCATGGCTGGGACCTCGCTTTTGCTGAGATTCGCGCGCGCGGCTGCTGCTTGACAAGTCCCTGGGCTGGTTCGATGCCTGCGGCCAGCGCCTGCAAGTCACCCTCGCGATTCTTCCCCAACTGCCTTTTGCGCCAGCCACTCCTGGAGTTGTTGGCGTTGAGATTTGGGCATTTCGGTGAAACGGATGCCGGCGCGGCCGGCTCCATCCATCCACGCGATCTGTCCCTTACATTCCAGCGTTCCCGCCACGCCGTTAAGCTGAAACGAAATTTTGGTTATCCCGCCTTTGGGAAAGTTCCCGCGGAAATAAATTGCCATGCCGCCATCGCTCAGATTGGTCATGGTGGCTTTCAGGTCGGCACTTTGGCTGAAGCTGATTACCGCAGGCAGTTCCACTGGATGGCGGAAATACCGTCTCCGCTCACTCGTCATGGAATTCATCGCTGTGCTAAGACAGCGCATGGCGCTTACCTGAGAAACCGGTTTCTGCAGCACGAAATTGGCCCCCATCTGGAATGCTTTCTGGGTGGTGGTACCGTTCACAATAGCGAAGGCAACTGCGTTTTTATTGCTGCTGCCGGTACGAATGGCTTCCAGCACCTGCAGCCCGTCCTGCAGGTCATCGCAGTCCACGATGATTGCGTCAAACCTTTCAGAAGAAAGGATTTCACTGCCCGAGCGCGCGCCCCGGCACACCTCGACGGTGATCGATAATTTCTCCAGGGTGGGGCGGAACACACGAATGACCTCCGGATCCCGGCTGAGGAGCAGTAACTCCAACGGCATGGCACCAATGGTATCTTTGCCCTGTTGCACTCAAAAGGTGACCAAGGTCATCGCAAAACGCGTAGCGAACACCGCCTGTTTATCCCTGGGATCCAATCTCGGCGATCGCCTGGCCAATTTGAATTGCGCTATTGATGGCCTGCGCAAATTGGGTTCGGTCTCAGCCATTTCGGGTATTTACGAAGCCGAGCCTGTGGAAATGACCAACCAGCCCTGGTTTTTGAATTGCGCAGTCAAATTAGAAACCTATCTTCCACCCGAGTAACTGCTGCACAAGATTTTAGGGATTGAACGGGAGATGGGCAGGATTCGCGCCCAGCCGAAAGGGGCACGCAACATCGATATCGATATCCTGCTATTTGGCGATCGACAGATTGACAGCGAGGAACTGACAATTCCTCATCCCGCTTTGCAGACGCGCAGGTTTGTTTTGGAACCGCTGGCCGAGATCGCGCCGCAGGCACGGCATCCGATTCTGAATAAAACGATTTCGCAACTGAAAGATGAACTGGGCGCAGGTCAGTTGGTGCAGCGGCTTACGGAACAATGATGCTGCCGGCAGCTTCGGAGCCCGCCAGCGCGCGGTTGCTCTCAGGAAACTGTGCCAGCAGGAAATCGATGAAGGCTCGCGACCTTGGCCGGCCCGAGGTCCGGCCGAGCGCCATGCGCAGCAGAAATACCAGCGCTCGCAGCACTTCCGAATCACGCAAACGGACATAACCGAGGTGTTTTTGTTCGGTCTGCTGGTATTCCTGTAGCATCTTCTGCAATTCAGCAATCACGCTGTGCTGTACCGGATTTGCAACCGCCTGATCGTAATGGATTCCTGAATTGACCAGAGTCTCAATCCGCCGGGCCACCGAAGTAAGGGCGGCCGCCAAATCCGAATCTCGCAGCGAGCGATCAGCGCGTGCGCTGCGCGCCAGGGCGTAGCTCAGCCCCATGATCAGTTGCTGCCGCTCATACAGAAACTGTTCGGGGATTTCTATCTCTGAAAACAGCGCGCTCTGGTCGAGTTCGCTGAAATCGCGCGGCTTCTCATGGATGCGGGCCTGTTCCAAGTAAACACAGTCGGATGGGCAGTCGAGCGTGACCTCGCGCTGTTCGCCGCAACATTGCGAGCATATACGCCCGTGTACGGCTGGACAGAAGCGTTTCTCTCTGCGCTTTTCGCAGATTGCACAACTCACCAGCTTTGCTCCCGTTTTTGATTATGCCAGATCGGTGAAATCTGAGGGCCGCCGGAAAGGGCAGAAATGGACGCTTTTGGGAATGCGAACCCTTGTAACCAGCCATTTTTCGAGCTTTTCCGGTGGGTACCGTACGAATAACCGCATAAAATGCGGGTAAAATGATGTTTTTCCACAGGAACTCTGATATAAGATAACGCGCACCGCAGGGAATTTAAGTTCAAAAAAACCGAGGAGGATTCATGCCAGGTATGACCAAGACCCAACTAGTACGCCATTTGGCGGAAAAGATTGGGACCAATAACAAGACAGCAGCCACTTTCCTTGAGCACCTTACCGACACAGCTGTCAAAGAGACCAAGAAAAACGGTGTGTTCATCGTTCCCGGCCTGGGCCGGTTAGTAAAAGCTCATCGCAAGGCTCGCATGGGCCGCAATCCACAGACCGGCGAACCGATCCAGATCAAGGCAAAGACAGTCGTCAAGTTCCGGGTAGCAAAGGCGACCAAAGACGCCATCGCTCCGAAAAAGTAGTTTCGTCCGCTGTATTAAAAGAGCCGGCTACCGAGCCGGCTTTTCTTTTCTTCGTTTTTCTTTTCACCCCGAAGGGAGATTGATATTCGGCAGCTATTTCTGTTAAAACAGAAGTGACTGTCATGCCGCTCACATCTGTCGAACAACGCTTCGTACTGCACTGGGGAGAAATGGGCACACGCTGGGGCATCAACCGGACCGTGGCCCAGGTCCATGCCCTGCTGTATATCTCCCCGCGCCCGTTGCACGCCGAGGAAATCGCCACCACGCTTTCGGTCGCGCGCTCCAACGTCAGCACCAGCCTGCGCGAACTGCAGAGTTGGGGAATTGTTCACGTGATCCACGTGCTGGGGGATCGCCGCGACCACTTCGAGTCATTGAAAGATGTCTGGGAGATATTCCGCATCGTTGCCGAGCAGCGTAAACGCCGCGAGATCGACCCCACGCTTCGCATCCTGCAGGAGTGCGTCGGCGAACTCGAGAAGGCAGGAACCGACGCTAAGTACACCCGCGAGCGTCTGCAAGAAATGCTTGGCTTTTTAACCCCCACCACTGGACTGTTCGAAGAACTGATCCAACTGCCAACCGCAACCCTGAAAGGAATCACCCGCATCCGCGGCAAGCTGCGATCAGTGATCGGGATGGGGAAAAAGTAACCCGAACCGCTGTCGCCTTGAACATCATTTCCCGTACTCGTTCTTCACCACGTCTCCACCCTTCATCACAAATTTCACGCGCTCAAGCATGGTAACGTCCTGCAAAGGGTCGCCGTCCACCGCGATCAGGTCCGCCCATTTTCCGGGCTCGATGGTGCCGATTTTGTCCGACCAGCCCAGCAGATCAGCATCGTTCACGGCCGCGGCCTGGATGGCCTGCAAAGGTGTGAGGCCGAGTTTCACCATTACCGCGAACTCGTGCGCGTTCAATCCGTGCGGATAGACTGCGGCATCGGTGCCGAACCCGACCTTAACTCCGCTGCTGAAGGCGTGGCCAACATTTTTGCGCGCAGCAGACATTGCGGCGCGGCCCTTGGCGATGTACTCGGCCGGTACGTGCAGCTGCTCGGCGTTTGCCAGGAACCAGTCGGCCAGGTAAAGCGTTGGCACCAGGTACGTTCCGTTCTTCTTCATCTCTGCGATCGCGGCATCGTCGATATAGGAACCGTGCTCGATTGAATCCACTCCTGCCTGCGAGGCCCACAGAATGCCCTGAGCTCCGTGCGCGTGGGCCGCGACTTTGCGCCCCAGGCGGTGCGCGTCGGCGACAATGGCCTTCATTTCTTCGAGCGTATACTGCGAAGCCTGCGGATTGTCGCCGTGCGACAGCACCCCGCCGGTCGCGCAGATCTTGATCAGGTCTGCGCCGTACTTGATCACCTCGCGAGTCTTGCGCTGCACACCCTCTACTCCGTCAGCCACACCTTCCCCGCTGTAATGGAACTCATAGGGCAGCAGATTTTCGTCGCAGTGCCCACCGGTAATGCCCAGGGCTGGCCCGCTCACCAACATGCGCGGGCCGGGGATATCGCCGTCGTTGATGGCGTCACGCAAGGCCACGTCACTGAAAGCCTCCGCGCCGACGTTGCGCACGGTGGTGAAGCCGGCTTCGAGCGTGACCCGCGCATTATGCGCTCCGGTGAGAGTCGCGCGCGGCACAGAGATACCGAGCGCCTGATAACCGATCTGGCGCGGATCGCCGGTCAGATGGGTGTGGGCGTCAATCAGTCCGGGCAGAACCGTAGCATTGGGAAGCTCAATCACCTGGTCGCCCGTATTCGGCTTTGCGTCCCCGCCGATGCTGACGATCTTGCCAGCTTCAATCACGATTGCCTGGTTAGAGAGCGTGCGGCCGCTTTTGACATCCAGCACTTTGCCGGCTCGAACGATGACTCGCTTCGGCTGCTGCGCAAGCAGCGGCAGAACACAAATACAGGCAACAAAAACACTGCGAATGAACATTCTCATAATTTTGTTTCCTCAAAAAACGGGGGCCCGGAAGGCACGAAGCAAAACTCCATAATCTTCTGTTTTATTTGTGGTTCAATCACTTCGCTCTTCCGTCAAACCCCCAGGTCTGGCCGGCATCGGCGACGTAAAAGATGATGAACAGAAACAGCAGCGGCAGATGATCCAGTTCCGCGCCGAAGTATCGCCAAACGGGCACGTTGTGTCCGGGTTCCCACCAGGTGGCCAGAGTCAGGCTGAGCATGTGCAGCGCTCCCAGGATGCAAGCAGGCCGTACCCAAAGCCCGAAGAGCAATGAGAGCCCGATGAACATCTCAACCGCGCCCACTGCGTATCCGAAAAAAGTCGCATGCGGCAGAACGATGCTCGCGAGCATCGGGCGGTAGAACTCGACCGCGCCTCCCTGAATGTAGCCCTCGAGATACTGCTGAAATCCGCCGTGCGCAAAGCCAGTTCCAAAAAGCTTGTACTGACCAAAGAGAATGAAAAAAGTCGAAGTTGAGATGCGGGTTAAGGCGATCGTTTTAGAAAGCCCGACAAGATTTTTCGCCATTCAGGTTTCGGTATTGTAAGGCAAAATCTTAAAAACTCAGAGATCGCGGAGCAAGGCCGCAGAGGACAAAAAGAGAAAACGCTGGCACACTGCCAGATCAGTACTGGTAGAAACCGCGCCCGCTCTTTCGTCCCAGCCAGCCGGCATCCACCATCTTGATGAGTAATGGGCAAGGGCGGTACTTCGGATCACCCAGCCCATCTTGCAGAACCCGCATGATATCCAGACACACATCGAGCCCGATAAAATCGGCCAGGGTGAGCGGGCCCATGGGATGCGCCATGCCCAGCTTGAAAACTTCATCCACAGCTTCGGGCGTCGCCACTCCTTCCATCACCGCGTACATGGCTTCATTGAGAAGCGGCATCAGCACGCGGTTAGAAACGAACCCGGGCGCATCATTCACTTCTACCGGAGTTTTGCCGAGCTTGAGGGCAAGCTCTCTCACGGTCTGAAAAGTTTCGCCGGAGGTGGCGAGTCCGCGAATCACCTCCACCAGTTTCATCACCGGAACCGGATTGAAGAAATGCATCCCGATGACTTTCTCCGGGCGTTTGGTGAGTGCGCCCAGGCGCGTGATGGAGATTGAGGAGGTGTTTGAAGCCAGCACCACCTCGGGACTACAAATTCGATCGAGATCGGAAAAAATCTCTTTTTTGATCTCAAATTTTTCGGTAGCTGCTTCGATCACAAACTGACAACCAGCCGCGCGGCTGCGGTCAGTGGTGGAAGAAATTCGCCCGAGCGCGGCATTCTTTTCAGCGGCTTCAATTTTCTGTTTGGCGACTTCGCGATCCAGATTCTTCGCGATTGCCTGCAGTCCGCGATCAATGAATTTTTGTTCGACGTCGCACAAAATCACCTCAAAACCCTTGCTCGCGAAAACGTGGGCAATGCCATTGCCCATAGTTCCTGCGCCGATCACAGCAACTTGTTGAATCTGCATGGTTCCTTACACCTAAGGGCCGCAGTCTACCATCTGCCTGCGAGGGCGATATTTAAGGTTGCTTTAAGCTTCACAAAACACGAGATTTTACGCGAAACTTCGCATCCGCCGCCGGGTTCAAGCAAATGTCCCCAAGTTTGTGGGAGCCGGAATTGCAGGAGCGGCAACAAGGGTCGGGTCAGAATCAGCCCGGTGCCGGCAACCGGCGGAGGAGAGATATGAAAAGCTTGAAACTGTCAGCACTGGCTTTGGCAATGACGCTTGCGTGCAGCGGTATTGCAGCCGCTCGCGACCATGACGATGACAAGTGGCGGCATGATCGCGACCATGATCGCGGCGCCAGGAACGGTTGGTTCCATCACGATAACGACCATGACCGTGACTCTCGCTGGCGTAGGGAACGTGAGCACGAACGCTGGGAGCGTCAGCATAGGGGCTGGGAGCGTGAGCATAGGGGCTGGTCCCGCGGCAATGGTGGCTACTACGGCGGTAACGGCGGCTCCTACGGTTATCCGGGTAGCTACGGCGGGTACGGTTATCCAGGAACCTACGGTGGTTATGGATATCCGGGAACCTACGGTGGCTACGGCTATCCGGGATCCGCTGGCGGATACGGCAACTACGGCCGCGGTGGTGGTGCGGGGTACAGCATTGGTTACCAGGACGGCGCACGTCAGGCTCGCAGCGACGTGAACGAGCACAAACCGTTCAATCCATATCCGCGCGGCGCTAGCCATGCCACACACGGCTACAATCCCGCATACGGTGATGTCGGCTCATATCAACAGAGCTATACCTCCGGTTATCGCGCGGGCTATCAGGCCAACTTCCAGGGCGGATATCGCGGTTGGGGGTTTTAAGGAACAGAGCGATGGGGTGACAAAGGCCGCCTAACCGGGCGGCCTTTTTTTGTCTTCATTTTTTTATTCCCTTTATTCCCAGACTTTTTTAGTCCCGGGCTTTTTTAGTCCCGGGCCATGGTTTCTTCTATCGTGACCTTGCCGCTTTTTTCGACGGTGATCACCCGATGAATGCTTTTGAAACCAGACATGCTGACGTCGATCACGTAATTGCCCGGGTTGAGGTAGAACTCGACCGGAGCCGGCTTATCCACGACGCGGTTGTTCACTGCGACCTGCGCGCCCTTGGGCGAGGTTTTCACCACAACCGTGCCCATGCCAGCGGTATCGCCGCCGCCAAAAATTTTCTTGAACCGCCCACCAACCTTGATTTCGTCGGTCGAACCCAGCGGCTTTAAAGTCGGTGAAAGATGGAATGCCTGGCCAGCCTGGAGGGTGGCAGTGACGGTTTCTTCCAGGAAGCCTTGCTTGCGGACTGCAAACGTGTGAGCTCCGGATTTGTCGACGATGAACTGAGTGGGAGTCACATGGCCGGTATCATGCCCGTCCATAAAAATGGCCGCGCCCGCAGGCTGGCTCACTACGCTGACGATGGCGCCGGCGGGTGCGAGCTGCACTACCAGGAACATCTTGCTGCCGGAAGCGGCTTCAATGCTGCGGTTTTCCGCCACATATCCGGCTTTGCTCACGGTCACGATGTGTGCGCCGGGAGCAAGACCGCTCATGTTGAAGGGCGTAACCCAGGAGGGATCAGAGCGGCCATCGAGTTTGACCTCTGCGCCTTCCGGGGTTGAGTTGACAGTCAGCTGCCCGGGAATGGCTATGGGAGCGGGCACCGGAGCAGCCTTTGGCTTTTTCCGGGCAGGCCGAGAGGTAATGGTTACAACTTCCGGACCATCATCATCAGGGTTGGCGGCGACAGCATGAGCGGGAGCCGCAGCTTCCTGCGCTGCCGGAGCGGGTTGCGCGACCTGGGCGTTCGGTCGCATGTTGTTCTCAGGCTCAGGATTTTCGGATCGGATGCGGAATGCAATGGCAACCACCACCAGCGCGATCAGGCCGACGGCTCCGGCAATCGAATAAGCAAAGAGCCGTGATGGAGTTTTCTTGATCTCGGTGGCCGCGCGTTGGGCAGCCTGTTTGGGCTGAATGCGTGGCCTGGACTCGGGCTTCGCGACCGGCCTGCCGGCGCCGGGCGCAGCAGCAGGCGCAGGAATTTCAGCTTGTCTGGGCTCCGGGGGCGCCACGTAAGCCTCTTTAAGAGGCGGTAACTGGCTGATTTCGGAAAAGCTTGGCCCGCTGCGGGCTGACTTTTTCTCATCCATCGCGGGGTCAGCCGCAAAGCCGTGCGATGAACCACTGGAAGTCTCAGGTTGCTGCGCAGCAACGGAGTTTTCAGGTGCTCGCTGCCTCAGAGATGTATCGATTGCGGGAGCGGAGACTCGATGTGAGCTGCCGGCCCCTGCGGCCGCAGCCGCGGCAGCTTTGCGCGCCGGGGCTTCGGTGGCTGGCGCGGTAGATGCAGGCCTGGCCGCCGGAGCAGGCTGCCGGGCAGTTCCTTCTTTACAGTGTTCGAGTTCGCTGACCAATTCCTGTCCGCTCTGATGGCGCGCTTCGGGCGCCTTGGCCAGCGCCTTCATAATCACCGCGCTCAGCGCGGGAAGAACTTTGCGGTTCGCCTGGTCAGGAGGCACCGGCATTTTTTCGAGAACTTGCCGGCGAATCTCATCAACATTGGCTCCGGGAAAGGCTTTTTTCTCGGTAAGCATTTCATACAGAATCGCGCCCAGCGAAAATATATTGGAGCGCGAATCCATGGGATCGCCCTGCATCTGTTCGGCAGCCATGTAGTGCACGATTTGAGGGGCGACACCCTGGACCTGGCAACAGAACGTACTCATACAGGAAACGCCATAACTCAAAATCTTTACCGTGCCGTCCCATGTGACCATGATCTTGGCAGGCTCAAGGCTGAAGTGAACCACCCCATGAGAGTGCGCGTGATCCAGCCCCTGACAGGTCTGGCGCGCGATATCGAGCAGGTCCCAGATAGAGAATCCTTCGTTGCGCGCCAGCATAGTGGCCACGCTGTTGCCCTGAACGTATTCCATGGCGGCGCAAAACTGGTCATCCATTTCTTCCGCCCCATAGAGTTGTGCGATATTGTGGCTGGCCAGGGTCTTGGCGCCGGCAGCTTCCTGCAGGATCTGCTGCACGACCGAAGAACTCTGCTCGGCGAGCATCTGCAGACGAATAGTCTTCAGCGCGATGGTCTGGCCGCTTTCCGGATCAAGTGCCTTTAAGACAGACCCGATCTCAGAACGGGCAATCTCACCCAGGATTTCGAAACGTCCCAATTTATTGGACATAGTGAACCTCGCGCACACCAATGCACGACTAGCGTGGGGAGATCGCCGCCTCTAAGAATAGCCGTATGAATGGAGCGTCCGTGAATTACGAAAGTACTTTGGAAGATGCCGCGGTGACCAGAGTTCGGTCGGGGAAAGGGGCTATCCAGGAGTGGAATATATGGCGAACCTTGGAGCCTTCGACCCTGCGCCGGACGGCGTCGAGGATGACGAAATCGGCATTATTCGCTCCGCGGAAACCAACCCAGTAAGGAATGTGAATTGGCTGGGGATGGCGTTCTGCGGAGATCTTCAGGTCACGCAACCGAAAGAAACCGGAACTGAAAACCACTCGCCTGACTTTCGCGATCACCAGTTCGCACGAGGCCGCTTCCTCAAGCCTGGCGGGCACGACGTTTCTGGTTTCAAGCTGGACAGTTTCCTGGGGCAAATGGTCAAAACGGTAGAGATCAAGAGTGCCGTTGACGGCGTCAAGACCGAAGATGCTGGAGGTCTGGTGGCCGCGGTTTTTGATGCCGACCGTGAACAGGTAAAAGGGAATGTAGAAATCGGCGACCGCCCGCAGGGGACCGCGGAAGAGGTTGCGCGCCGGATTGTTGAAAGCGGCGACAGCCTGGTCGCGGGATACGTTCGGCTTGAGAGAGCTGATACGTGTCATTTTAATCCGTGCCAATCCCAGCTCCGCCGACTTTCGCCGGCTGGTCAACCCGGGTTGGCTATTCCTGCGTGGCTATGACCGCTTTAGCGGAAATGTACCCATAAGGTGATTACGGTTGCGATCAGGGCAAAGGTAAAGACCAGGTTCATGCGGCGCTCGCGGGGAGTTTCGGCTGCCGGCTTGCGCGCGTTCGTCACTGCTACCAGGTCCATCTTTTCGTCCACCGTGGCGAAGGTAAGCCCGGCAAGCTTTTTGCGATCCGGAGCCGGAGTCATAAGGCTGACCGCCACCAGTACGCCGGAACAGATAACGAACATGAAGATGGCGTAGTGCAGGAAGTTCATGTCCACCAGCCATGACAGAGCGTCGCCGGGAGCACTTCCGGCTTTGGCGCGCAGCTCAAGAATAAAGCGCAGCGCACCCAGGCAGAACCCGGTCAGCAGCGAACTGATAGCGCCCTGCGCATTCAGGCGGGTCCACAGAATCCCCAGCACAAAGCAGGAGGCAATCGGCGGGCTGATGTAGGCCTGGACACTTTGCAGGTAAATATAGAGCTGGCTGCTGATGAGATGGATGAACGGAACCCACAACAATCCCAGCAGCACCATTACGCCGGTGGCGATGCGGCCCATGTTGACCAGACTCGACTCACTGGCTTCGGGCCTGATTTTTTTATAGAAATCGAGCGTCACCAGCGTGGACGCGGAGTTAAAGACCGATGCCATGGCACCCATCACAGCGGCGAGCAGCGCGGCTAATACCAGGCCGACCAGTCCCGGCGGCAGTAGATTCAGGATCAGGGTTGGATAGGCAGTGTCGGGATTCAGCACTTCTCCGTTGGGTCCGAACTTGAAGAAGTTGCGGAACAGCGCCAGAGCGATGATGCCGGGAAGCACCAGCATGAATACCGGCAGGATTTTCAGAAAGCCGGCAAAAATTGTGCCGGCTTTGGCATGGCCTTCATCACGCGCGGAAAGCACACGCTGCACGATCACCTGGTCAGTGCACCAGTACCAGATGCCGAGAATGGGAGCGCCGAAAAAGATCCCTGTCCAGGGAAAGTTGGGATCACTGACAGGCTTGATCATGTGGAAGTAGTCAGGCGGAACCGCCGCCCGCAAGCCTTCGAAACCTCCCACCCGATGCAGTCCAATCACGGTCAGCAACACCGCTCCGACGATCAGAATCATGGTCTGGACCATGTCGGTGTAAATAACAGCTGCCAGGCCACCGGCCACGGTGTAGATACCGGTTGCGACCACCAGCACGATGGCTGTCTTCCATAACGGCCAACCGACCACTCGTTCAAGGACAACGCTGGCCGCATAGAGCTGAACTGAAATCTTGGTGAAGATGTAGGCAATGATCGAGATGCTGGCCAGATAGACGGCGCAGGAGCGACTGAAGCGCCGCTCCAGAAACTCCGGCATGGTGAAGACATTGGAACGCAGATAAAAGGGCACGAACACCCAGCCCAGAACGAGCAAAATCAGGCAGGCCCACCACTCGAAGTGGCCCACGGCCAGGCCGGAACTGGCGCCCGATCCTGAAAGCCCGATAAAGTGTTCGGTGGAAATATTGGAGACGAAGAGCGAAGCGCCGATGGCGAACCATCCCACGTCCCGGCCGGCAAGAAAGTAATCGGTAGAGGTGCGCCCGCGACGGGCGAAATAGAGGCCAATACAGAAAATGACCACGAAATAGGCGACGATGATCCCTAAGTCAATGCTTGAAAGAGTGGCTGTAGCTTGCCCCATATCCCTCCTTGGAACCTGGGCTCACTGGCAAAACAGGTTCCGCTTCGGGATGCAAGCAGCTGAAAGGCGGAACCGGTACCGCATTGTTAAAAAAAACGATTCGGCAGAATGTATCTCAGAGGGCTCATTCCCCGCAATGGAGAAAAGAAAAGCCGAACCAGGCATCGCTAACCAGGTGGAGGCTGGGAGCGTAACCGGATGGGGTGGAAATCGTTATGAATCGTGGGCTCGTCCTGATGTTGACGATCGCAGGTCGGTTAGGTCATAAGCAATGGAAATAAACAGCGGGATCAGTACGTATAAGGCATCAGTGAAGCGTTGTCGAGTAAGCAGCGATAGTCTATTCTTTTGTGGTCGGTCTCCCATCCGGAGTGTTCGACTGTTTCCCTCCCGGAGTATGAAATGACGCTAACGTCTTTTGTCCGCAAAAATGCCTTCCGCAATAAACGGAGGAGCATTCTGACGGTGTTGAGCATCGGCTTTTCTTTGCTGCTGCTGACCTTCCTGATCACGGTGTGGCGGAGTTTCTATGACAGCAAACCGAGCGAACAATCGGCCCAGCGCCTGATCGTGCGCCACAAGGTTTCACTGGTCTTCAATCTGCCCAGCTACTACCGGCAGAAGATTCAGTCCTTGCCGCACGTTAAGCAAGTAGTGAACCAGCAATGGTTTGGAGGGCAGTACAAAGACGATAAGCCGGACAACTTCTTCGCCCAGTTCGGTACCGACCCGACGCAGATTCTGAATGTGTATCCGGAGTACAAGATTCCGCAGGACCAACTGGAAGCCTGGCAACATGACCGGGCGGGCGCGATCGTGGATGTAGGACTGGCTAACAAGTTCCGCTGTAAGATTGGCGACCGGCTGAACATCACCGGCAAGATATGTCCGGTGAACCTGGAATTGACGATCCGGGGTATTTTTACGCCACCCGATCCGACGCAGGCGATTTACTTCAACAAAGATTATATCGATGAGGGCTTTCCCAGACTGAAAGGAAGCGAGGGATTTTTTGCAGTCCTGGCGGATTCACCTGACTCGGTGACCACAGTTGCGCAGGCGATTGACGAGCAGTTTCGAAACTCCGACAAGCCGACCAAGAGCGAGAGCGAACATGCGTTCCAGCTTGGCTTTATTGGAATGCTGGGCAATATCAAGGCATTCATCATGAGCATCTGCCTGGCGGTGGTGTTCACCATCCTGCTGGTGTGCGCGAACACCATGGCGATGTCGATCCGCGAGCGCACGCGCGAGGTGGCCGTACTGAAGACGCTTGGATTCACTCGCAACAGCATTTTGGGACTGTTCGTAAGCGAAGCGGTTGCGCTGGCGGTAGTGGGCGGGCTGATCGGCTCAATCGGATGCTTCGTAGTGATCTATCTCATGTCGACCAAGTTCAGCATGTTTACCGGCATGAAAGTTACGCCCGCCACCATGGCGATCGCGGTACTGATTGCGGCCGTCGTGGGATTTATGAGCTCGTTCATACCCTCGTACAACGCCTCGAAGGTGAACATCGTGGATGGGCTGCGGCACATCGGTTGAGGATAATGGGAAATGGCAATTCCGCTGAGTTATAACCTGCGCAATTTGCGGCTTCGCAAGAGCCTGACCATCATGACCGCGCTTGGAATCGCGCTGACGGTGGCAACGGCGGTGTTCATTATGGCGCTGCTGGCCGGGCTCGGGCGCGCATTCGCTACTACTGGCGATCCGTTGAACGTGCTGATGCTGCGCAAGGGGTCGGATTCCGAGCTCGCCGCGGGCGGCGTATCGCGCGACGCGATGCAGGTGCTGAAGGACCTGCCCGGGATTCAGAAGAACAGTAAAGGCGAACCGCTGGTTTCCGGGGAAGACATACTGGTGGTGGTGCTGCCGCGCAAAGGCGGAACCGGAGACACCAACGTTACTACCCGCTTTCTGACGCCGCTCGGAATCGAGATGCGGCCGCAGATTCACATCATTGCCGGGCGCTGGTTTACGCCTGGGCAGCGCGAGGTGGTGGTAAGCAGTTCTATTAACAAGCGGTTCGAGCATGCCAACATCGGCGATACAGTCCATATCGGCAAAGGCGAGTGGCCGATCGTGGGAATTTTTGATGGCAGCGGTACGGCGCATGATTCGGAAATCTGGGGCGACATCAATCAACTGGTCACAGATTTTGAGCGCACGGTTTATTCGTCAGTGCTGGTGCGCGCGACTGATCCAGCGGCCGCACAGGCGCTCAAGAACCGCGGCAATGATGATCAGAGGCTGGAGCTCAAGGGTTTGCTTGAAACCGAATATTACGCATCGCAGACGAAGTCGGGCGGGCCGATCAAGTTTGTGGGCTGGATCGTGGCGATCATCATGGCCATCGGATCGTGCTTTGCGGCGGCTAATACCATGTATGCGGCAGTCGCATACCGTGGCCGGGAGATCGCGACCCTGCGGGTGATTGGATTTTCGCGGCCCAGCATTCTGACCTCGTTTATGCTGGAGTCGCTGATACTCTCTCTACTGGGAGCGGCGCTCGGCATCCTTCTGATGCTGCCGTTCAATGGCATGACGACCGGGACGCAGAATCAGGTGACGTTCAGCGAAGTGGTGTTCAGCCTGCAAATGACGACGCCGGTGATCGTCAGCGCAGTGCTGTTCGCGCTGTTTATGGGAACGCTGGGCGGATTCGCTCCTGCATGGCATGCTTCACGCCGCGATATACTGAGCGCCTTGCGCGATTAAACGCCCGGCAAACCGCAAACCATCAATGGCTATCGACGCAAAGCACGAACACCTGCAAAGCCTGCGCATCGACCGCACCGCGCGAGGTATTGGGGAAGGTGAGCCCCCGCTATGGGCGCGCCGGTACATTCTGGCAGGTATCGGCGTGCTGGTTTTGCTTGGGCTGGCAGTA
This sequence comes from Acidobacteriota bacterium, assembly GCA_003224855.1. GTDB lineage: Bacteria > Acidobacteriota > Terriglobia > Terriglobales > Acidobacteriaceae > Gp1-AA142. Next base: position 20,214 of record QHZY01000014.1, read on the forward strand.
ACCGCTTATCGCCTTTTTGCGCGTGCAGCTCCGGAAGTTCAGGTGGTCCGCGCCTCGGCGCAGACCACCACCGATGTGGGCGGAGTAGTGCTTTCCGCCAGCGGATATATCGTTGCCCATCACAAGATCAATTTGAACTCCAAAGTCACCGGGCGCGTGAAATGGATCGGGGTGGAAAAGGGCGACAAAGTGAAGGAAGGCCAGGTGCTGGTGCGGCTGGAAGATGACGAGTTTCGGGCGCAATACGAACAAGCGGAAGGCGCTGCTGAAAACGCGCGCGCATATCTTGAAGAGCTGCAGCATGGCTCGCGGCCGCAGGAAATTGATCAGGCCCAACACAATCTCGATGAAGCGCGCGCCACACTGGCCAACGACAAGGCTACTCTTGACCGCACGCGTGGCCTTGCCGGCGAAGGGGTGGTGTCAAAACAAGCGCTCGATGATGCCGAAGCCAGGTACAAAGCCGACGAGCAAAAGGTGCACTCGCTCGAAAAGGTTCATGAGATGGCAAAGATTGGGCCGCGCGCGGAAGAGATCGCACGCGCCAAAGGCGCGCTGCAGCAAACGCAAGGGCAGGCTGATTACGCGAAGTCGTTGCTGGATGCGACGGTAATTCGCGCTCCCGTGACAGGAACGATTCTCGAACGAGCGGCAGAAAAGGGCGAACTGGTGACCTCTGGATTCGCCAGCACGGCTGAGGGCGGACCGCAGGGACTCGTTGTCTCGCTGGCCGATCTTAACGACCTGCAGGTCGAACTTGATATTGCGCAGGATGACTTCGCCAAACTCGGACCCAGGCAGAAAGGCGTAGTGATGGTGGATGCCTATCCGGGTCTGAAGTGGGATGGAGCCATTGCAGAGATTTCCCCGCAGGCCAATCGCGCCAAAGCGACGGTGCAGGTGAAGGTGCAGATTCTGAATCCGGACTCCCATTTACGGCCTGACATGAACGCGACCGTGAAATTCATAGCGGACGAAGAAAAGCACGCAAACTCGCAACCGCAGGGCGTGTTCCTGCCCAGCTCGGCCATTCGCGACCGTGATGGAAATAAATTCGTTTTTCTGGCCTTCGACGGGAAGGCGCTGGCGCGCAACGTGAAAGTTACATCTCAGCGCAGCGGCGGCGTGCTGGTGCAGGGTCTGAATGGCGGAGAGGACGTGATCACCAGCTCAACTCAGGAATTGAAAGACGGAGACAAAATTAAGATCAAGGGACAGTCATGAGCACAGCTACCGTACCGAACGTTGCAACCAAAACCCGTGTGGTGCAGGCCAATAACGTAAGCAAGGTTTTCAAGCGCGATGCCTTTGAAGTGAAGGCGCTCGAGAACGTGTCAATCGAAATTGCTGCCGGAGAATTCATGGCTCTGATGGGCCCCTCCGGATCGGGCAAGACGACGCTGCTGAACATGATCGCCGCCATTGATCGTCCGACCTCTGGTGAGCTACTGGTGCTGGGCGAAAATATTTTCAAGTTCAGCGACGCGCAGTCAGCGAAGTGGAGAAACGAGCATATCGGGTATGTGTTTCAGACTTTCAATCTGATTCCGGTATTGACTGCGTTCGAGAACGTGGAATTGCCGCTGCTGTTGACCAAGTTGAATGCCCAGCAGCGCCGCGATCACGTGATGACGGCACTGAAGCTGGTGGGACTGGAAGAGCGGGTGCAACACCTGCCTAAGCAGCTTTCCGGCGGGCAAGAGCAGCGGGTGGCGATTGCCCGGGCCATCGTGAGCGATCCGACGCTGCTGCTGGCGGATGAACCAACCGGCGACCTCGACAGTAACTCGGCGACCGAGATTCTTGAGATCCTGAAGCG
>QHZY01000258.1 GCA_003224855.1 Acidobacteriota bacterium
CGCGGCGTACTCCCACGCACCACGGGCAACGCCTGTCATCTGTGCGCCGATGCCGATTCGGCCTTCATTCAGTGTTTCAATAGCTATCTTGTACCCTTTGCCAACTTCTCCCAGGACGTTGGACTTGGGAACTCGGCAGTCTTCCAGAATCAGTTCGCAGGTGGAGGAAGCGCGGATGCCCAGCTTGTCTTCTTTCTTGCCAACGGTGAAACCAGGGAAATCCTTTTCAATCAGAAAGGCCGTGATGCCCTCGTAACCGGCGGCGGGGTCGATTGTTGCGAACAGCACGAACAGCCCGGCTTCCTTGCCATTAGTTATCCAAAGTTTGCGGCCGTTCAAAACGTAGTCGCTGCCCTTGAGCTCGGCGCGGGTCTGCAGGGCGAACGCGTCTGACCCAGAGCCGGCTTCGCTGAGCGCGTAGGCACCACAGAGCTCGGATGCCATGCGCGGCAGGTAGCGTTTTTTCTGATCTTCATTTCCCCAGCGAAGCAGGGCGTTGTTGACCAGTGTGTTCTGGACATCGACGATTACGCCGGCTGAGGCATCGACGCGAGATAGCTCTTCCACCGCTAGAATCGCCTCAAAAAATCTGCCGCCAGCGCCGCCGTACTGTTCGGGAACCTCGATGCCCATCAATCCAAGCTGAAAGAACTGTTCGATCAGGCCGTGATCGAAGACGCCCTTTTCGTCCATTTCCTTGACCAGAGGCCGGATCTTTTCGTCGGCAAACTGGCGGACGTTGTCGCGAAACAGGTTCTCATCATCGGAAAGAGTAGTTAAAGGAGCGGCGGCCGAGGATTGGAGGAGAGTTTCAGGCATAGGGACACCGTGAGGTATGCGGCACAGCAAAATTCTAGCATTATCGAAACTGAGTTAACTGTTACTGGCGCCCCAAACCAATTTAAGCCCATCCGATTGCAGGATGCGCTTGATCTGGTTGCGTGCGTGTACGGCCCAGGGACCGGTGGTATCGAGCCTGGTGTAGGCGCGCCAGTGTTTCAGGGCTTTACGCGGCTCTTTCATCTTTTCGTAAGCCAGCGCAAGGTTGTAATGGGCGTCGGCGTAGGTGGGAGCAAGTTGCAGCGCGGTGGCGTAGGTCTGGATCGCTTCGTTTACGCGCCCGGTTTCATCCAGCACGTTCCCGAGGTCGAAGTATGCCAGCGCGTATCGGGAGTCCACTTCAATGGCTTGGCGGTAATGCTTTTCGGCCAGCGAGTATTCCTGGCGATTGTAGTAAAGCGTTCCCAGATTGATGTGCGCCGCGGCATGTTGCGGGTCAAGTTCCAGCACTCGCTGATACGCCGCAATCGCCTGCAACTGGTTGGCAGCATCTTCTTCAAGCGCGATCCCGCGAGCAAATAACTCAGCTACATCGGCGCGCTCGGGACCTTCTGGCTTGGAGGAAATAGGAGTGCTGGTAACCACCCGCTCCTGCGCATTGAAATCGAACATGAATTGCCCGGCAATCGGCTCGACGACTTTGCCTTGATGGCGAAAGGCGATGCGGTGGCCGGTGGTGAAAGCGCCAGCTTCGAGCAGCGGATTTTCCATGCCGGCGACCTGCTTCTGCATTGCTTCAAGTGATTGGCGGATTACCGCCGGCCTCACTTTTCGTGCGCAGAGATCACGAATTTTTTTTACCTGCAGGAGATCGAAAAAGGAATAGCTCTCAGCAGCGGCGACCAGTTCGGCTTTTTCCCAAGCAGCCAACTGGCGCGCCGTGACCCGAAGGATGCGAAGCAAATCCGCTCGACTGTATCGGTACACGGAAATATAGGGACTCTACTGTCATTATCCGCAAGCATGCGCAGAGGTGGCAATAGGAAAGTAGTGGCAAGTGGAACCTTCGTAAGCAACTTTGCAGCGTCCGCAGTGCAGGAGAAGTGGAAAAGCTCAGAAAAACTCATCCATAGCGGGAGCCGCGGCGGAAGCGCCGGGAAAGGAATTCACGCCCAATCCTGAGAGTATCAACCGCAGTGTGCTCTGGTGCTGGTAGAAAGTCCGCGACTGAAAACCCTTCTTCGCTTTCGGGCTTACGATCACCGCAGCCACATGGCCGCCGCCGTGGTCGAGGTCGGTGAATTCTGATTCGTCGAACACCACGATGAGCAGGCCGTCGTTTTTGAAGATCGAGCTTTGCAGCAGGGGATCAATATTGTTTTTGAGCCAGACATCGGCCTGGGCCAATGAGCCGTCGTGTGCGTCGTCGAGTGCGTTGGGAGCAATAAAAGAAAAGTTCGGCAGCGCTCCGGAAGCAAGATCAGCTGAAAATTGGCTAAAAGGGACCAGATTCTGCGCCTGACTTGTGCCAACAACATCGGTGAAATAAGAAAACGGATTATGATGGCGCAGGTAAGGGTAGGCGTCCCCGCCGGTATCTCCGACGGATGGTAGGCTCTCCTCGTAAGATTTCCAGCTCTTGCCGGCTTTCACCAGTTCGCGAACGATATTGTCATCAGAAACCGTGCCGGAAAAAGAATCGTCCAGCGGTTTGGGAAT
>QHZY01000259.1 GCA_003224855.1 Acidobacteriota bacterium
GTGATAGACGCGCAGCACGAATTGGCAGAGGCGAAAAAATTAGCGGGGACGGGAGCACAGTGACGATAGTCCTATGGCTGCCAGGACGATCACGATCGGATAGCACTCGAGTGTGTAACGCGGTTCCGGGTTTTCGAGGGTGCCCAGGAAGGCTGAGCGAAGAAGAACGAAGCCCAGAAACAGCCACATGTCGCCCGCCAATAGCGCTCTGGGCAAGCCATACAGGGCTGACAGCACATAGAACAATCCGACTACTCCCATCCCGACCGCTAAGGTCGACCATTTTGGATCATCATTGAACTCCCACCAGCGGCTGTCGCTGGGGAGAGTTTCGGTGCGCGGACGGAGCCACATGTCGGCGATACGCAACGCGGGCAGAAAAAGGTAGTAGCGGAGTGGCCGTGAGCGAATGCGCTGACCACCGAGTTCGGCGAAGCGGGCGTCGAGTTCCGGGCTGATGTGGAGTTGGTCGTTGTATTCGGCCAGGAGTTGTTCGGTTCCGCGGCGCTGTTCAGGGGAATCGAACGCGCGGTCGGGGAGCTTGGCAACATCCACGGTTTCGCCGGGGACAGGCCAGTAAATCTCTTCCACTGAAACGTAGTCTGCGATCCAGGTCTTGACCCAGCGATTAAATCCGGTCGGGACAAACTCATTCTGCTCGTTGGCGTAGCGCGGGGCGAGCGGCTGAAACTGATGCATGGTATGCAGGTTGCGCAGCGTCCAGGGCACAAGGGGCGTGAGCGAGATCAGCCCATACAACAGGGCCGGACGAAGCAACTGTAGCGCATCCTGCGGCCTATGCTTGAGCCACGCGCGCAGCATCAGGCATAAAAGGTAGAAGCCAACAGCGCAAAGCAGAAGTCCACCATCCGGCCGCAGGAGAATGGCAGCCGCTGTTGCCATTCCAGCGAAAAGCCAAAGTTGGGTGCGGCGAGTTGCAAGTGCGGCGAGGACGCAGTCCAGGGTTAGTGCGGTAAAGAAGACCTCGAGAGTCTCCGTGAGGGCTGCGGCGGAGTACATGGCGAGAAAAGGGCAGAGCGCAGCAAGTACAAAGGCGGATTTCGCAACGCGGTTTCCTGCCAGGCGGAGAGCGATGTCGGCAATGATGAGGCAGGTTGTGAGATCGACGACCATCTGAATGACAAGCACGGCGCGGTAATGCTCCATGCCAAAAACGGTGAAGATGCCCGCAAGAAACGCGGGATACCCCGGAAGGCGAATGAAGGCGGGTACTATGACACCCGGGGAATCGGTGATGCCGTAAATCCCTTGCTGTAGCCAGTTCTTGGCGATGTCGCCGTAGATGAACGAATCCGTGGTGACGCCGGGAAAGCGGAAGATAAAAAGCAGACGGAGGGCAGCACCGGCAATTAGGACAACAATGAAGAAGCGCCGGTTCCGGCGCAGAAGTTCGCGCACGCAAGCAATATAACCTGTTGTGGCTTCAATTGGCGTCCGGCGCTAACTTGGGTGGGTAGAGCTTAGAATAAAGCGAGCACATGGCAAAGCAGATATTTTATGATCCGCGACAGGCGCGCTGGAAACGTCTGCGGCGGGTGTTTGACGTGGCGGCACTCTGCCTCACGCTGCTGCTGGCGTTCTTCATCTACACGGCATTGCGCAGCGAGGCGTTGCCAGACCTGCTGCTGCCCATCCGCAAGAAGCCTTATCACGCGTTGAAAGAGCGCGAAAAAGAAAAAGCCAAGGAACGGCGCAAGCTGGCAGCGCTGCAAAGGCGCGGCCATAGAAAAACCAGACCCAAGTTCTCGCAACTCACACTAAATACCGGAGAGGGAGTCCGGGCAGCCTATTACGTTCCCTGGGATGCGGCCAGTTTCTCCTCATTACGTGAATACGCGCACCAGATCGATTTGCTGTTTCCCGAATGGCTGCATGTGCTCACCGCGGATGGAGGGCTGCAAGGCGAAGACCAGCAGACAGCGAAATTCTTTAATGTGTTGCAGGGCGGGATGGTGCACGCGGTAGACGACCGCGTAATGCCGTTTTTGAAATCGGAAGACGCGGACATGGCAGTTCTTCCGATGGTGAATAACTTCGATGGAACTGACTGGGTAGATGTGTCGAAGTTCCTTAATGATGCGGACGCACGTGCCCGGTTTCGAAAGCAGATTGGGGCATTTCTGGCAACGGACAACTACCGGGGCCTGATGATTGACTTTGAGAGCTTTCCGAAGAACGCGCAGCCGGGATACATCAGTTTGCTTCATGAGCTCTCTTCTGACCTGCACGGCAAGGGCATGAAGCTGTACGTGAGCGTGCCGGCCCGCAACGAGGATTTTGACTACAAGTCGCTAGCAGCGGCCGCGGACGGCGTGGTGCTCATGAACTACGATGAGCACTATCCGGGGGGCGAGCCGGGGCCGGTGGCTTCGCAGGACTGGTTCGTGGCTAATCTGAAGGCGGCGCAGGAGTACATACCCAGAGAAAAGCTGATCTCTGCGATTGGAAACTACGGCTATGACTGGGCGGTCAAGCCAAAAAACGGAAAGCTACCGGAGGGAGTGAAAGACAGCAACGTCAGCGTGCAGGATGCTTGGCTGACCGCGCGGGATTCAGAAGAGGATGTTGACTTCGACGGAGACAGTTTTTCTCCGCATGTGGATTACGTTGACGAACACAACCTGCAACATGAGGTGTGGTTTCT
>QHZY01000260.1 GCA_003224855.1 Acidobacteriota bacterium
TACTGCTAAGGATGTACCAAGCTGAATTTGCTAAGGACGCCACCAGCTCCGCGACCGAATCCTGCCGTAGCAATTGGATTGCTTTGCGCCATACGATTAAGCAAATTTATGGCGAGGCCGCTGCGCTGGCGTGGCAAATCCATTAGACTTTGCTGGTGTTCCCATTCCCTTGGGGAGCGCTGTTGACAAAACCTCAAGACCGGATCGGAAGCGGTACGGCCGGCGATCGAAAAATTGGGCGGGATGATTCAGCCCGCATATTTTGCGTTTGGCGACTATGACGTGTTTCTGATTACCGAGATGCCGGATAACGTAAGTGCGGCAGGCATTGCGATAGCATTTGCAGGTGGAGGAGCATGCAAGGCGGTGCAGACAGCGCCATTGCTCTCAATTGAGGAAGCGTTGGAAGCCATGAAACAGGCCGGACAATCGGGATACCGTCCGGCAGCCGCTAAGGCTGCATAGTATTCAGAAAATTAAATAATATTGGCGGCCCGAACCTGGGGCCGTTTTTTGTTTCGGTCCACAGGCTCGAGGTTGGTCGAGTTTAATTCCGCAGTTGAGCGGCTGCTCTGGATCATATAAACCACCCGCGCGGGAGCACGTTTGGCGGCACAACGGACGAGATGGGCAAAGATCAAATAACAGAGGAAGACTAAATAGCACCTGGTTCGTGATCTCGTGACAGGGGACATCTCCTCATCATGGCATCAGCCGTTCAGCGAACCTTACCACATCAATTGCGCTATTCGAGGCCAACCTGACAAGAACAGCCGGGTTGCCGTTGTTCGGACAAATGGCGGGTTCGTGGAACCAGCTTTTCTGAGTCTAGTGTTGAACGTTTTAGCGCTTGAGGTCGGCCTGCCAATTGACCACCAGACTGAGACCAGAGGCTTCCTGCTGTGGCGGAATGGCCATCAGAAAGCGCTGGCCATCACCGGAAACGTGGAACACGGTCCCGCTATTCCGCGGAAGCTGTTTGAGCATTTGGGGCTGACTCAATTCAAGGCTTTCGCCTCGCGCTGTGACTTGAACAGAAACTACCTTGTTACTCGAATCCACGTAAAAGAGTTCTTTGGAATCGCGACGCCACACGGGGTTGCTCCCATCTCCCACCAGAAACTTCCCGCCCGGCTTGGGGAACGAAGTGATATAAACCTGCCACTTGCCGTACTCGTTCGAATAGTAGGCTATCCATTTGCTGTCGGGCGAAAGCGCGGGCGATCGGGTTGCGTATTTTTCCTGCAGCACGGGGAAGCCCTTGTGCTCGGCGCCAGACATTGGGACAGCCCAGATGTGGATGTCTCGTCCAGTCAAATCCTCATAAGTGACATACTTTCCATCTGCCGACCAGCTCGTGGGATACTTGTCGCTCTCGTCGTGATAAAAGAGCTTATCTTCCTGGCCACCATTTGCAGGCCGGGTGTAGAGATCAGTTTTTCCTGCACGTGAAGAATCAAAGATGATGGTATTCCCATCCGGTGACCACACCGGGTCATCATCCCGTGACTGTGCGAAAGTGAATTGGGTCTTGGTGGAGCGTGCCAGGTCGTAGATCATGATTTCCATACCTTTACCTGGATTGTTGCGACTCGCTGCCACCTTTTTGCCATCCGGCGAGAAATAGCCGGTCACGAAAGTCCCAGTATCAATCGCGCTTACCTGTTTGCCTGTGTGGTCGTAAACACCCAGGATGGCTGTAGACCCACCTCCGCCAATGAAAGCGAGCTTTCCATCACTCGAGAGCGAAAAGGCGGCGGCGCCACGGTCGTCGATGGCGACCTGTTCGGCAATGGATACGGGTTCGCCCTGCAGTGAGGATTTCTGCAAATCAAGTGGTTGCGCCATCAGGTTGCCATCCCGGATGTACGTGAGCTGTCCGTTTGCGTATTGCCCCCGGACGGGCGATTGCACAATCGGTGTCGTGTTCGGCGAGTCGAGAGAACCCAGATACAGGCCACCGTTGTTAACTGTCAGAGCCCAAAAAATGAAATGCCGGCCGTCCGGAAGAAATGATGGCCAGCGCTGCAGAGTAGGTGTTCCTTCCTTGGCGGTCGTGGCTTCTTTCGCTGTTCCTCCGCTGGCCGAAATACGAAAAATGGCGGAGGAGGCTGCAGGCGCAAACAGTATGGTGCCGTCAGGCCCCCAGCTCCCTCCCCTACCCAGCGGAGCATCCGCGAGAGTCAGGACGGCCCCACCACTGGATTCCACGGTCTTCAATTTGCCGGCAGCAAAAAAGCCGATGTGTCGACTATCTGGAGACCAGAAGGGAAAGCTGGCGTCATCCGTTCCCGCCAATGGCTGTGCCGAGGGCGAGTTCAGCGAGCGTACCCAGAGTTGCGCACCCTCTTGCGAGTTTGAGGCGACAAAGGCCAGCTTGGTTCCGTCTGGCGAAAGGGCAATGCTAAAGGGCTCAAAAGCACGTTTGTCGGGGGCAAGAATGGTTGTGCGCAGCACTTGTAGCGGTGCAGGCGCGTG
>QHZY01000102.1 GCA_003224855.1 Acidobacteriota bacterium
GAGCGCCTGGTGTTGGCGCAGCAAATTGGCCTTTCGCCTGAATATCTGCGAGACCGCAATGCCGTCCCTCTCGACGAGGTCATTGCCGAAGTATTGCGCGAGGAGAAGCCTCGAGTCATTACCCGCCGCACCGGCACAGATGGCATGCGCGCGGCCATCAAAGCGGAAAAGCTTGATCACCTGGTACTGATCCCGATCGTGGGAAAGAAGGGGCCGATCGGAGTTCTGGTACTGGGGAGCCGCCGGCGTATCCAATACGCTCCCGATGACCTCGATTTCCTGACCACCGCTGCTCATCAACTGGGCCTGGCATTCGAAAATTTCCGTCTGGTCGAGCAGATACTCCGATCCCAACGGCAATGGGCTAACACCTTTGATTCCATTCACGACATGGTTTTAGTGCATGACGCGGAATTCCGGATCATGAAGGCAAACCGCGCGCTGCTCGAGCGTCTGCGCATGGCTCCTGCCGATGTAGTCGGACGGATATGCGCCGCCATCCTTCCCGGCGAACACGAAGGCAAATGGAAGCGATGCCCGTACTGCAGCGGCGATCGTCACAACGGTTTTTTCGAGGGATCGGATCCGGTGTTCGGTGGCTTTTCCCTGGTCTCCACTTCCTCCTACGCTGAGCAGGGCAGCGCTCAAACTGGAACCATACACGTGGTACGCGATACCACCGATCACCTGGCAGTGGAAGAGAAGTACAAGAACCTGTTTTCGCAGATGCAGGAAGGTGTATTTGTGGCCAGTGCTGAAGGCAAGCTGCTCGACTGCAACGACGCCTTCATGCACATGCTTGGTTACAGCACTCGCTCTGAAATCATGGGACTTAATGTGGAAGCAGGTCTCTACGCAATCCCCGAACAGCGCCGTTTGTTTCGCGCCGAAATCGACCAGCACGGATATGTGCGCAATTTTGAAGTGGCATTGAAACGGGCTGATGGCAGCCAGGTCTGGGCTCTTGAAAGCACCTTCGCTTCTCGCAACCCAGAGGGAAATATCGAACGCTACCAGGGATTTCTGTTGGACATCACTGAGAAAAAAAAGGCGGAGGACGAAATCCGGCGACGTAACCGCGAGCTGAACGCGCTGAACGCCATGGCTGTAATCGCAACCCAGTCCTTCGATCTCGATGAAATCCTGAACCTCACCTTGCGGCAACTCATCTCCCTGATGGGTGGCGAGAGTGGATGCATTTTTCTGGCTGACATCGACGAAAAGACCTTTCGTCGGCGCGCCGGCTGGGGGCAGCGCAGCAATGAGCGTGGCCGCAACTCGGAAGTCACGTTCAGCGATGGTTTTGGCGAACTGGTCACCCGCTCGCGCGCAGAAGTCATCACCCAGGAATACCTGCCACATCTGCCTTCCGCAGTTTCAGATTTCCTGCAGCTCGACGGACAGCAGTCCTGGATATGGGTCCTGCTGTGGGGCAAGGACAGTCCGGTTGGGATCATGGGAATCAGCAGTCATCCGGACCGCGCCTACACCGGCAATGACGAGAACCTGCTGGTAGCCATTGGACGTCAACTCTCAACCACCATAGAAAAAGTCAAACTCTATGAAGAAACCTGCCGTGCTTATGAAGACCTGCGACGCACCCAGGAACAGCTGCTGCAAAGTGAAAAAATGTCCGCTGTAGGCCAGCTCATCGCGGGCGTAGCCCACGAACTTAATAATCCGCTGACTGCCATTCTCGGTTATGCGCAGCTGCTGGAGAGCGAAGGCTTGAATGAACGGGCAAGCGATTTTGTAGGCAAATTGTTCAAGCAGGCCCAGCGCACACATCGAGTAGTGCAGAACCTGCTCTCGTTCGCTCGCCAGCGCAAACCGCAACATAATCAGGTAAATATCAGCAAGGTGCTCGAAGAGACTCTGCTGCTGCGCGACTACGACCTGAAAGTAAGTGGCATCACCCTGGAGCACGAAATCGAACCCGGCCTGCCTGCGGTGATAGCAGATCCCCACCAACTGGAGCAGGTGTTTCTGAACGTAATCAATAACGCCGTTGACGCTATGCTCGAAGGCGAAAACAAACGCTCTTTGAAGATTTCTGTTCGCGCGGAAAAAGGAATCGTCATCACCGAAATCCACGACAGTGGGCCCGGAATCAAGGAACCGAACCGAATATTCGATCCTTTTTATACGACCAAGAGCATCGGAAAGGGAACTGGCCTTGGCTTGAGCATCTGCTACGGCATTATCAAGGAACACGGCGGAGAGATCAGCGCTCGTAACCGCCCTGAAGGCGGAGCAACCGTCTGCATTACGCTGCCGGCTGCGGGACAGACTGCTCTTTCCGAGTCAGCCGTCCCCCTGCCTCTTCGCGAATCTGCGATCCAGGGCAGCCTGCTTTTGGTAGAGGACGAAGAGGCCGTGCTCGAGTTCGAGCGCGACGTGCTTTCCGGGGCTGGAGCTCAGGTCACCACCGTTCTGAGTGTAGATAGTATGAAGTCCCGCATCACGGCCGGCCAGTTCGACGCAGTCGTTATCAACGGGAAGATGTCTGCAGAGTGGAACGCCGCTGAAATTTATCGCTGGATGGAAGAGCGCCAGCCTCGACTCTGCCGGCATGTCCTGTTTACGTTTTCAACCATGGTCGAACCGGATTTGCGTACTTTCATGAGCGAACAGAAGATTCCTTATCTGGTGAAGCCATTCGAGGTCGGTGAACTGATAGGCCACGTAAGAAAATTGTTGACTAAGGCAGCAGCGGCTTCGGCATCAACGGCTTAAATCTTATTCTTCAACTCCCGGTTGAGGGCGCGAATCGCCGCCTCGTTCCTCCGATACCACACCCACAAACCAAGTTTGGTGGCTTCAATCAGGCCGGCCCTTTTCAACACCGACATGTGATGGGAAATGGTGGGCTGCGAGAGTTGCATGCGGCTTTCGATATCCGAAGCACACAGCCCAACTTCTTTGCCGATTGAATTTTTTCCGCGCTCTTTTAATGCTGTTAAAATCTTGCGGCGAGCCGGATCTGCGATAGCGTTCAACTTGCGTGTCAATTCCTGTTCAGAAAGACTCATGTGCCTGCGTGATGAGAGTAACCGGATCCTCGATCCGCCTTAGAGTATAAACGGGTCTCGTCCGTCCTTTTTCGATACTTGAACGAGCATGCTGTTCGAAGGCAAAGACCGTCGTGAACTGGAACGCAAGATCAGGCAGGAAGGCCGTCTTCCACCCGGCCAGTCGCTTACTTTGAAATGGCCGGTGCTGTATTACGGCTCGGTGCCGCCGTTCGATCCTGAAACCTGGGAGCAGGGCTACACCGCCAACATCCCTGTCGCCGATCTCGACCGCGACGAAGTACTTATTGCCACTCATCATGATGGTGAGCCACTTTCTGCTGAACACGGTTTCCCAGTGCGTTTGATCGTTCCTCACATGTATGCCTGGAAATCGGTGAAGTGGGTTCGCGGTTTCGAGTTTTTAGATCACAACCAGGCTGGATTCTGGGAGCAGAACGGCTACCACATGTACGGAGATCCCTGGAAAGAGCAGCGGTTCAGCGGGAAGTGATGGCTACTTTTTGAGGATAGGGTTGTAACCGTCCCCCACCAGCTTGGCGCGCGTGACCTCAGCTTCTTTGATGTCAGCGAATGGTCCTACCTGCACGTGAAACAGCTTGTCGTTTGCTGCGCTGGTCGAAAACGCTGAATACTGCTTTTTCTTTAGTGCTTCCACCAACGCCTGCGCGTCTTCCTGCTTAGTCACCGCAGCCACTTGAACGTAATACCCGTTCATGACCGGAGGCGATGTCGAGTCAGGCGAGGTCGCAGAAGGTTCGTCCGGTGTTTGCTGGGCAGCCTTTTCACTGGGTGCGGGCTCGGCATCTTTCTGGGCCACGTTCTTATAGAAACTGAGGTCAGGTGCAGTGGCGCTCTGTTTGTTGGCCGATGGGCGAATAGTGGCGACCGCTGGCGGCGGAGCTTCCGGACCCCCCGCAACCCGGGCTGTGCTCTTGCCCAGAGAAAATCCCATTGCAAAAAATACTGCACAAAGTGCCACCAAGCCAAAAAAGATGGCCAGCATCTTTCCGGTGCCCAGGGTTATCTCAGTATCTTCTGAAACCGGCATCATCCCTTCTTATCTGGCGGCCGCCTCGGGTTCGCCTCTACCCATAAACTTCTGGAGTCCGGAAAAGAAATCTACCGGAACCGGAAACACCACGGTCGTGTTCTTTTCGACGCCGATTTCGGTAAGCGTCTGCAGATAACGCAGCTGCACGCTGACCGGTTCCGTGGCTAGTAGCTTGGCCGCATCCACCAGCCTTTGTGCGGCAGAGAATTCGCCTTCTGCGTGGATGATCTTCGAGCGCTTCTCTCGTTCTGCTTCCGCCTGCTTTGCCATGGCGCGCAGCATGGATTCCGGCATATCCACCTGCTTAACCTCCACATTGACAACCTTCACGCCCCAGGGTGCGGTGTGTGTGTCGAGGATGCTCTGCAGCCGGGCGTTGATCTTGTCGCGGTGCGCGAGCAGTTCATCCAGTTCCTGTTCGCCCAGCACGGATCGCAGCGTCGTCTGCGCAAACTGAGAGGTCTGGTACACATAGTTCGATACCTCGACCACGGCTTTTCTGGGATCGATTACCCGCAGGAAAATGACTGCGTTTACTTTCAGAGTAACGTTGTCCCGGGTAATAATGTCTTGGGGCGGCACTTCCAGTGCTTCCTGGCGCAAAGAAACCCGCACGATCCGGTCAAAGGGAGCGAATACCACGATGACGCCGGGCCCCTTGGCTTCCGGCAGCAGACGTCCCAAACGGAAGATCACTCCACGCTCATACTCAGCCAGGATTTTTATTGAACTGAGCACATAAATCCCAACGATGATCAGAGCAATGACGCTGAAGCTCATACCGAATTCCACCTCGGCCTCCTCTGTGCCAGCTGCATGCCGTTAGTCTTCTGAGGCGGATTGTATCGCATACCATAAGCATCAGCGCCGAGCAACGCGTAGCGTTCATGGTTCATTGATTCATTGTCGATCACACTACACCGGCCTCACCTGTTACTGGAAAGCATGCTTCCGACCGTGACAGGATCGACCCGAAGCATCAATCCGTCGACACTGCGCACCACGACTTTCTCCCCCTCGGGCACATCCGCTGATGCAATCGCGTCCCAAAGCTCTCCATGAACAAATACCTTTCCTGCGGGGTTGAGCGGGGTGCGTGCGACACCCGTCTCTCCAATCAGTCCCTGTTCTCCGGTGACGACTTTATTGCTACGCGCTTTTAATGCGAGCGCCATCACAAACGCCGTGATCCCGCCCAGGGGTAGGCTCACGGCCAGCGCAGTCCCGAGGTGCACCCGCATTTCGGGGATCGGAGCATCCACCAGCAGCAATGCCCCGATCACCATCGTGACCATGCCGCCCACCGCCAGCACGCCATGAGTCATGAATTTGGCGTCCAGCGCAAACAAAACGAACGACGCCAGTATCAGCACCACCGCGGCAAACCGCACCGGCAGCAGGTTCAGAGCGAAAATTGCCAGCAATATAAAAACTACTCCCACCGTTCCCGGCAGCACCGCCCCTGGATGATTGAATTCCGCGAACAGTGCCATCGCTCCCACCGCCAGCAGGATGAACGCGATATTTGGGTTCATAATGAACGCCAGAATGTGCTGCTTCAAGGTCATATCGAAGTTACGGATCGGCTCTCCTGCCAGCTTGAGCGTGACCGTATTGCCGTTGAACCGTCGCACCGGCCGGTTCTGAACTTGCTTCATCAGATCTTCTTCACTGGAAGCCACATAATCGATAAGGTTTTTTGACAGCGCTTCCTGCTCGGTGAAAGATTTCGATTCCCGCACTGCGCTCTCTGCCACTTCCACGTTGCGGCCACGCTTGGAGGCGACAGAACG
The DNA here is from genome assembly GCA_003224855.1 of Acidobacteriota bacterium. Lineage (GTDB taxonomy): Bacteria > Acidobacteriota > Terriglobia > Terriglobales > Acidobacteriaceae > Gp1-AA142. The sequence continues at coordinate 5,880 of QHZY01000102.1, forward strand.
CATCAGTGCCGCCGTGTCATTCTCGAGCTTCTGCTTCATTACGTCATCGAGCTTTCCAGCGCCAATCGTCACCGGATGCGCCGCCCCGGTGTTTGTTCCAGGCGCCATAGCTGCGACATCGGCGCTTTCGAGAATAAAAAAACCGGCAGATGCGGCTCGGCTGCCGCCCGGAGTTACGTAAATAATCACCGGCACCGGAGATGCCAGAATTTTCTCAATGATGTTGCGAGTCGAATCCAGCAGACCCCCAGGTGTATTCAGCTCAATCAGCAAAGCCTGATCGTGATTTCGCGTGGCCTCGTCAATGGCGCGCGCTATGTATTCCTCGGTGATGGGATGAATCGTATCCTGAATAACAATCTTTAAGACCTCGGCTGAAGCCGGCACAGACACGCAGCTGATCAGACCAAACCACATCAAAATTGCAGGCCACAGCGCTCGCTTCATAAACAACTCCGTCCTACAGTGATTTCTGGCTCGCTACTACCTATCAATCCCTATAGCCAGCTTCCGCGCGTCTACTTCATTGTATCCACAAGTACAAATAGCTGGTTGCATTCATACACTGCTGAGAATTGTCTTCCTTGACACGCAAAGCTCTCTTCCAGACGGCCATTCGGCCATCGTGCGAGTGTAAAAAAACATCTTTTAAGGATTAATGGCTACCTTGACCTCCAATCCGATTGTTGGCACAGCTCGCATCAGCTCCGGATGCGCCGGCCTTGATATCGTCATGTCCGGTGGCCTTCCCAAAGGTCATCTTTACCTTCTAGAGGGCGAGCCGGGGTCCGGAAAGACTACGCTCGCGCTTCAGTTTGTGCTCGAAGGCCAGCGGAACGGCGAAAAAGTGTTGTACGTGACCCTTTCGGAGTCACGGCAAGATCTCGAAATCGCTGCCAGATCACATGGCTTATCTCTCGAAGGATCCGCTTCGATACCGGCGGCAGATTCTTTCGCTGAAAGATTTCATGACCGGCAAGCACTGCACGGTCCTGCTGCTGGATGACCGCACCTCGCGAGAACCCGATCTGCAGCTGCACAGCATCGTGCATGGAGTCATCAGCCTTGACCGGGTGCCGCGCGATTACGGCAATACCCGGCGCCAGCTTCAGGTATTAAAACTGCGAGGCACTTCCTTCCGCGAAGGCCTGCACGATTATCTGATCCACACCGGAGGCGTGAAGGTATTCCCCAGGCTGGTGGCGGCCGAGAGCAGGGGGAAAGTTCCCAATGAAACGGTTTCGAGCGGCATCCCGGAACTGGATGCACTTACCGGGGGTGGCCTGGATCGCGGGACTAGTACTCTTCTGATGGGGCCAGCAGGCTCCGGCAAGACCACCATCGCCCTTCGCTGGGCATTCTCCGCCGCCCTCCGAAACGAAAAATCGGTCCTCTGCATCTTCGAAGAATCGCCTCATACGCTGATCACCCGCGCCGCAGGCCTGGGAATGGGCATTCAAAAGTTTTTGGAATCGGGACTCATCAGCCTTGAGCGGGTGCCGCGCGATTACGGCAATACCCGGCGCCAGCTTCAGGTATTAAAACTGCGAGGCACTTCCTTCCGCGAAGGCCTGCACGATTATCTGATCCACACCGGAGGCGTGAAGGTATTCCCCAGGCTGGTGGCGGCCGAGAGCAGGGGGAAAGTTCCCAATGAAACGGTTTCGAGCGGCATCCCGGAACTGGATGCACTTACCGGGGGTGGCCTGGATCGCGGGACTAGTACTCTTCTGATGGGGCCAGCAGGCTCCGGCAAGACCACCATCGCCCTTCGCTGGGCATTCTCCGCCGCCCTCCGAAACGAAAAATCGGTCCTCTGCATCTTCGAAGAATCGCCTCATACGCTGATCACCCGCGCCGCAGGCCTGGGAATGGGCATTCAAAAGTTTTTGGAATCGGGACTCATCAGCCTTGAGCGGGTGGACCCGGCCGAAATGCCGCCTGGCCAATTGATAGAAAAAGTGAAGTTCTACGTGGAGAATCGTGACGTCAAACTCGTGGTGATCGATAGTCTGAATGGCTATCTGCAGTCTGTCCCCGGTGAGCAGTTTCTTACCCTTCATCTTCACGAGTTGCTCGGATTTCTGAACAACTCCGGCATTCTCACCCTGCTTACGCTGGCTCAGGCAGGCACTATCGGCAGCTCTATGCCAACTCCGGTGGACGTGAGTTACCTGGCAGATAACATTCTGCTGTTCCGTTATTTCGAAGTCAGAGGCGAAGTCCGTCAGGCAATTTCCGCGATCAAAAAGCGGGGCGGCAGCCACGAACGCAAGATTCGCGAGCTTGCTTTTTCCGATGGCAAGATCACCGTGGGCAAGCCCATCAGCAACTTTCACGGAGTGCTCACCGGCATTCCCACCCTGCTCGACCTGGATCCGAAGCCGTGAGCCGATGAGTTCTCAACGAATCAATACCGATTACCGGGTCCTGGTCCTGGCCGTCATCGGCAAGGATGCCGAATTGATACGCAAGGTCCTGGAGCAATCCGGGTTTGCGGTGGAGACAATCTCCAGCTCGAATGAGATCGTGCGGCGCATGGAAGGCGGCGCAGGTACCGCGGTCATAGCCGAAGAGGCATTGGATGAGCACAGCATCGAGCGCCTCGGGCGGACCGCCTCGGCGCAACCGCCCTGGTCAGATTTTCCACTGATAGTGCTTACGGGCGGCGGAGCCTCTACTCCTTTCACCGAGATGGCGGTGCGATCGCGCGCTCCTTTAGGAAACATCACTCTGCTGGAAAGGCCGGTGCGTCCGGCAACTCTGATCAGCGCCGTAAGGACCGCGATCCGTGCGCGTTTCCGGCAGTACGAAATCCGGAATCATCTTGAAGAGCGCAACCGAAATGAAGCCGAACTCAGGCGCGCTCATGAGCACCTGGAATCGTTGGTTGAGCAGCGGACCAACGAACTGCGCAAGCTGTCCGCCCGCCTGTTGACCGTGCAGGATGATGAGCGGCGGCGTATCGCGCGCGAGCTGCACGACGGTATGGGACAGTACCTTGCTGCCGCCCAGATCAACATCGACCTGCTGGTGCGCTCGGAAGGTGCCAGGAATTCTCCTTTTCTTCTCGAAACCCGCAAGCTCATTGAGCATGCCGTTTCCGACATTCGCACGCTCTCATACTTGCTCCACCCCCCGCTGCTCGATGAGGCCGGATTCGATTCGGCCGCCCGCTGGTACGTCGAAGGTTTTGCCAAGCGCAGCGGAATCAGTGTGCGCCTCGATTTGACCCCGCAGCTGGTACGCATGCCCTCTGCCATCGAACTGGCTCTCTTCCGCGTCCTGCAGGAAGGCCTGACGAACGTTCACCGCCACTCGGGGAGCATCGACGTTGACGTGACCTTCGCGCGCGATGGCTCAGCCGCGGTTTTGGAAGTAAGAGACTATGGGCGTGGGCTGCCAAAAAATCTTGCCGAGCGCTTTCAAACCAATGGCACAGCGGCGGGAGTAGGTTTGGCCGGCATTCGAGAGCGGATTAAAGAACTGAACGGCGATTTCGAAATCATTTCTACGACCTCAGGCACTTTGTTGCGCGCAACCGTACCGCTGCAGGAAGAGGGCTCTGCTTCCAAAGCGGTTCCGGTTCGCCAGAATCCACATGCTGCGATGGACTAGATCGTCCTAACTCACTCGCTCTATAACCGAGACCCGGTCTTCCGGCTTTTTTTCTGTACTCCACCCGGGGAGGCGCTTGTCTCCCGTGATCAGCCTTGCTCCGCGTTCATAAGTAAGGTAGGACCAAGCCCACTGAACCAAAACGATGATGCGATTGCGAAATCCGATGAGAAAGAAAATATGAACAAATAGCCACGCCAGCCAGGCAAGAAGGCCTGAGATGTGGACCTTCCTGAACTGCGCCACCCCTGCTGCTCGACCTATTGTGGCAAGCGTGCCTTTATCGAAGTAGTGGAAGTCTTTGCGCGACTGGTGTCGCAAATCGCGTGCAATATTCTGGGCGACGGCTTTTCCCTCCTGCATGGCTACCGGCGCAAGACCCGGCAACCATTTCCCATTTTTGTCTTTTAGCGCAGCCAAATCCCCCACCACGAAAACCTCAGGATGGCCTGGAATACTCAGGTCGGGATTTACCAGCACGCGGCCGGCGCGATCCACCGGTACGCCTAGTTTCCTTCCCAGTGGTGAAGCTGCCACTCCCGCCGCCCACAGCGTGACCGCCGCAGGAATCCGCGTTTCGCCAACATAAACCGCTCCCGCCTCGACCTTCGTCACCATGGCGGAGGTCTCAACTTTCACCCCCAGCTTTGCCAGCTGTTTGCGTGCGCTTTCCGACAAATCCGTGGAGTACGCGGGCAAAACTCGCGGGCCACCCTCCAATAGGATTACCTGGGTATTTTTGGGATCGACCGAGCGAAATTCGTTTGCCAGCACGTGCCGCGCGATCTCGGTTAGAGTGCCGGCCAGCTCTACTCCGGTCGGACCGCCCCCCACCACGATAAAGTTGAGAGGAACGTCGCCCTGCCCGGTCGCGGCTTGCCGTTCCCAGAATTCAAAAGCCAACAGCACGCGCCGCCGGATCTCCAGTGCGTCCTCAATGGTTTTCAAGCCCGGAGCATACGGTTCCCAGTCGTCATGGCCGAAGTAAGCGTGGCTGGAGCCGGTTGCGACAATCAGGTAATCGTACAGAACTTCACTGTCTTCCAGCTTCACCGCCCGCCGCGCCAGATCGAAGTCAATGACTCTTTCCATCAGCACTTCCACGTTCTCGTAACCACGAAAAATCCAGCGGATAGGCGCAGCAATTTCCCCGGGAGACAGGCCGGCGGTGGCTACCTGATAGAGCAGAGGCTGAAAGGTGTGGAAGTTATTCTGGTCGATCAACGTGATCTTGACCGGCTGCTTGTCCAGCGTTCGCGCCGCCAGCAGGCCGCCGAATCCGGCGCCCACAATCGCAACCTGAGCTCTTTTCGTGCCATTCATACCTTATAGGATTCGCCTGGATGGCTTCCGTCTCCAAAACTTTACTCAGTGTCGAATCTCAAACCGAACTCTTACGTCCCGCCAAATTGCCGTTATCCAGGCAGTCAGCTCTGATATGGCAAGTGCTTATCAGCTTCGTGCTTCTTGAGGCTGCGCTTTGGACTCCGCCTGGCGTGAACCTTTTGTTTGGCGCCGCAACCCTGATTTCTATTCTGGTGGGCACGCGACTTTCTGGTTTCACCGCCCAACAGATGGGGTTGCGTACGCCTCCCGCACGCTCGGCTGGAAGGATTCTTTTCATCGGAATTGCGTTGGCGCTGCTGTTGCCGCTCTCTACATACGCCGCCGGGCTCGACACATTCCCAGTTCGGCCTATGACCACGACGCGGGTCGTGCTCTACATTCATTGGGCGTTTCTGCAGGAGTTCATTCTGCAGTCGTTTTTCTTTCTGCGCCTGGAGACTCTGTTCGGGAGCCGCACGGCGGTGTTAGGGGCGGGATTGCTATTCAGCCTGGCCCACCTCCCTAATGTGTTTCTCACCCTGGCAACTCTCCCGCTCGGCATTCTCTTCTGCGAACTGTTCCGCCGCTTTCGTACCCTGGCGCCCATCGGTTTGATACATGGCGTACTGGGGCTTGCTCTCGCCGCCAGCGTTTCAGATTCACTATTGCATCACATGCGAGTCGGCATGGGCTATTTGCTGCTGCATTAGTTGTTGGCGAAACAAAGGCTGGCCCTTCAGGTAAGATTTTCCTGCCTTAATGGCTAACCTCTTGCCGCTATCTTCCGCACAGGCACCTCGTAGGCAGTTCGCGCAATCATCGGTTCGCTACTTTCTGCCCTCAGCGGCCGACCTCATTTTCGTGGTTCTGCTGTCCGCGCTCGGAGCCAGTTCGCTTTCATCCCGCCTTCTGAGCGATGCCGGAATCGGCTGGCATATCCGGAACGGTGAACTGATGTGGCGGACGCACTCCATCACCCGTGTCGATCCGTTCTCTGCCACCATGCACGGGCGAGCCTGGTACGCGTGGGAATATCTTTTCGATCTTGTCGTGTCCCGATTACACGACTGGGCAGGGCTGAATGGCGTCACATTCTTTGCTGCACTCATCATAGCCGCTGCCTTTGCCCTTGCCCTTCGTATGTCAGTCCGGCGCGGCGCCTTTCGCTTGATCGCTCTTCCTCTGCTGGCGCTCGCCATTGCTGCCTCCAGCATTCATTTTTTCGCGCGCCCTCACATTCTCAGCTGGTTGCTGGTCTTGATCTGGTTCCAGGTGCTCGAATCTGACTGTGGTCCAACTGCTGCGCGAGCATTATGGTTATTGCCCTTGCTCATGCTTTTATGGGTCAATGTACATGGCGGGTTCGTGCTCGGATTTGTCCTGCTCGGGCTTTATCTGCTTTCGGCCCTGCTTGCATACGCTGCCCGGCCTCCCTTGGGCAGCGAACACCGGCAGCGGGCCAAGAAGTTCGCAATCATTCTCGGCACCTGCTTGATCGCCAGCCTGATCAACCCGTACGGTTACCACCTCCATCAGCACGTATTTGAATATCTCTCCAATCGTTGGCTGATGAACCACATTGACGAATTCCGCGCCCCCAATTTCCACGGGCTTCCCCAGCAATGCTTCGCCTTTCTGCTGATTATTGCCATGCTCTCGCTTGCTCTGGTTCGGAGGAAACCGCCGCTTCGCATGGTGCTGGTGATTTTGTTTGCTGCGTTCAGCGGCCTGTACGCCGCGCGCAATCTTCCCGTCGCCTCATTGCTGCTGGTGGTAAGTATCGCTCCGGTTCTCTCGCAGGTGGTTCGCGAAGTTATTCGAAACCCGCGCATGAGCTCCCAGCCAAAAAAGTTGTTTACGTCATTCGAACAGGTTGCGGCTCATACTGATGCGCTTGACCGCCGCCTCCCCGGCGGTTTGTGGCCGCTTGCTGCCGCCGTTCTTGCCCTTTGGATTTGTGCCCACCAGGGAAGAATCGGAACCGTTCCGGTTATGAATTCCAACTTTGATCCTCAGCGGTTTCCTGCCGGCGCTGTCGATTTCATCTCCGCCCAGCAAATACGGGAGCCCGTCTTCAGCGTGGATTATTGGGGCGGATATCTGATCTATTGCCTTCATACCCAAGCCCAGGTAGTAGTCGACGATCGCCATGATCTCTATGGCTCAGATTTTATGAAGAAGTACCTGGGCACCATCCGGCTGGTTCCTGAGTGGAACAATTTACTGGAAGAGCAGCAGGTGCGCTGGGTCCTGATGCCGCGCCAATCCGCGCTAGCCAACATGCTGCGCGAGCTGCCTGGATGGAGGCTGGCTTATGGAGACGAAACCGCGGAGTTATTTCAAAAACAATAGTTGCTAAAACCGGTCGCTGGTATCGATGTTAAAACCAAGAATTGCATTCACTTCCACCGGTTGCTCGCCTTTTAACACCGGCCGGAACTTCCAATGATTCAAGGCAGTAAGCACTTTTCTGGTCATAACCGCGGAGCCTGGCTCCAGCACGCGCGGATTTTGCACCAGCCCAGAGCGGTCCAGCGTACAAGCAATGACCAGGCGCGATTTGGGCAATCCTTCCGGCAAATCCGCGCGCACTGGCGTCGGACTCTTCAGGCCTTCAGCATAGGGATGCGCGTTCGACTCCGGGTCGGCATATTGCATCACCGCTGTTCCCAGTGCAGTTTCGAAGTAGGTTGTGTACACGCGATCGCCCTTCAGCGTTCCGTAGAAGTTGAATGCTCCGCCTGACCGGGATGTGGCAACTACCGTGATTCCGGGGCCCTTGTCTTCGCCCACCGTTGAGTGCTCCGGCGAAGAGCTTGCCCCGCCATCTGAACCAAAGCTTGGCAGGTTAACAATCTTCTGACTTCCGCCTTCTACCGAAACCCCCGGGAGAGAAGGTTTGCCGGACGCCGATTTTCCGGCACCCCCCGGTCCCGGATAAGGCGAGATTCCGCCTCGCGCGTTCGGGTCTGATCCTCTGCCCGAACCTTCCTTGCCTGCGCCCGATCCCGGTCCGCTGAATCCAGCTCCTGACCCGGCTCCATGACCTATGCCCGTGCCCCCACCCGAGCCTCCCAGTCCCGGCTGACTTCCGCCCGAGGGGGACATGGCCAGTGCTCCGGCTGCGCCATTTCCGGGAACTCCAAGCGCATCTCCCGGCTTATTGGAAACCACTACGCCGGTCCCATTTCCACTCCCGCCGCTCTTCGGAGGCGCAACCAGCGATCCGGCATCAAACTGGCCCCCAAGTCCGGCTCCATGGGCGCCACGACCGGTTCGACCCACCGTGCCATCACCCAAATTGGGGGCCGGCGGTACGGCTTCCAGTCCACCAGAAAAGCCTGCGCCGGCTCCTCCGCCGCGAGACTGCCCGCCCGGAATGCCCAACTGTACCGGCGGCGGCACCACCGAGGTTCCGCCCAGTCCTCCGGTCATGCGATTGGATCCGCTGGCCGTGCCGAATGCCACCGGAGGCGGCACAACCTGCTTCTCTACAAGCCGCGGCCCAAATCCAGGGCCCAGGGCCGCTACTTCCCGCGAGACACTCGGAGGAGGCGCGACCACCGACGCGGATGGCAGAGTTAATCTGGAATTCAGACCTGTGTCGCGCTCGGGCGCAGAAACCGGCGGTGGAACTACATCCAACGGTTGAGATCCAGGAACCCGCAGTGCGGCAATGTCGCGGGTGGGCGCATTTACACTTGGCGACACCACCTGCTGCATCCCCAATGCCGGCGCGACCTGCATCGCGTCGCGACGCACGTCCGGTGCGGGCGCGACCAGAGTATTGCCCAGCGCCGGAGCGGATTGAAAGGAATCGCGCTGCCATGAAGGCGGAGGCGGAACCGCGTCACGATTCAGCGCAGGCGCGCGAAGGGAAGAGGTGAGTCCCTCAGAAGGTGGTGGACCGGGAATTCTCTGATACGAAAGCAGGTTTGCGACCGCCGCATTCGATACAGGAAGTTTAAGTTGCGGCGCGTCCACCACGCTGTCGCGTAACGAACTTCCTCTCGCCACCCTTATGGTTTGAGTGTGATGGAATGCCTCCTGGCCACCCGCCTCGCCTGAAACTCCTGACTGCGCTCCACCCAGATCTGCAGTTCGCGGCAACTCATCTTTCGAATAATAGATAACATCGTATTTCGGCACCGCGGGTGGTTGGTAAGGCCGCATGCTGGAAAGCTTTGCTGGAATGACGATCACCGCAATCAGCAGCAGGGCCTGCAGTCCCCAGGAAACCAGCATTCCGCGAACTGGAAACAGTCCGGTATGGGCTTCCCCGGCCAGCGGGTCGGAAGATTTGCCGAACGCCGGCCTGATCGCAGTGCGAAACTCCTGCCACGGCGACGACCACTCCACCAGAAGTTTGGGCGCTTCAGTCAACCGATCCAGATCTCCTTATAGAAATGTCGATGCTATCGCCAATCGCAGTCTGGGTTGTCCGCAATGTGTGGGGCGGAAGTTCCAATACCGATGCCGCCTGTCTGAGAACCGCAGCTACCCGCCACGGCTTTAACTGGCTTCGGGCGTGGACAACCACTCCATTTTTATCCAGGTAAAGCACATCGATCGGAAAACGCATGGCCAGCGTGTGCACGCCATGCGAGGGGGTAATCCATAACCCTCGGCCGCTCCCGAACTCGCCCGCACCGATAGCCATCAGTCCCATGAAGCGCGTCCAATGTGTACCTGCAACCGACAACTCAGTGGCCAGATATGCGCCTTTTGTCCGGTTGAAGGCACTGCCAGTAGGGGAGGGTAACGACATCAGAACTTCGGGGCCCTTTCTAATTCTGATCACCTGCGAATTGCATTTGGCATTAGCGTGCGGATGAGCTGGATTACCGCCGGACCCAGCGTCACGAAAATGATCGAGGGGAGTACGAACAAAACCAGAGGAATTACCATTTTAATCGTAGTCTTGGCTGCCTGCTCCTCGGCCCGCTGCCGGCGTTCGGTCCGCAGTGACTCCGAATGCACACGTAAAGCTTGAGCAATGGAGGTTCCGAAACGATCAGTCTGGATCAGGGTTCCGACCAGCGCCCGTAAATCGTCGACCCCGGTGCGTTCTACCAGGTTGCGCAAAGCCTCCGCCCGGGGCTTGCCCGCTTTCAATTCAAGGTTTACCAGCCGGAACTCATCACTCAGTTCAGGATGCGCGTGAGTCAAATCTTCTCCCACCCGCATCAGCGCCTGATCGAGCGCCAGGCCCACCTCCACGCAGATGACCGTCAGATCAAGCGCATCCGGCAGGGCGAGCGTGATTCGCCGTTGGCGGTTCCGAATCATTCGTTTCAACAGGAAGCGAGGAATGAAGAACCCGAATGCGCCCACCGCAATCATAAGAAGCCAGTCGGCTTTGCCCGTTGCTGCCTGCTGCACCACGCCCGCGATCATGACTCCCAGCAGCGTGAACAGGACCCTTAATCCTATGTAAATCGTAAAATGCCGCTGGTCGCGATATCCGGCCTGCATCAGCCACTTGCGGGTCCGCGATACTTCGCTGGGCGAA
>QHZY01000261.1 GCA_003224855.1 Acidobacteriota bacterium
CCACCATGTTCGGATTGGGCCAGCGCACGGGGATTGATCTACCGCAGGAAGTCACGGGCATAATGCCGTCGGAAGAATGGAAGATTCGCAATTACAAGCAAAAGTGGTATGCGGGAGAGACCATCTCGGTGGGAATCGGGCAGGGGGCGGTAGCTACATCGCCAATTCAATTGGCGCGTGCCATCGCAGCAATTGCAAGCGGAGGAGTCATGGTGCGACCGCACGTCGCCTTTCCGACCGATTTACCCGCCAATCTTCTCCCCACCACGAATGTACCGTCTGAAATAAAAATCCCGATTGATCCGAAAAACTGGCAAATCATAACCGATGCAATGGCCAATGTTCCGACGCCACTCGGAACAGCCGGCAGCGCACAGTTGCAGGGCATAGATTTCGCAGGAAAGACCGGTAGCGCGCAGACCATCAGCAACATGGCGAAAGCGCGGATCGCGAATGGGAAATCCAGGTTCAAGGATAATGCGTGGTTTGTCGGTGTCACGCCACGAAGAAGTCCTGAGCTTGTGGTTGCTGTTCTTTTTGAAGGCGGAGAACACGGACAGTTTGCAGCACGTCTTGCCTCACAAATTATCAAGGCCTACGTTGAGAAACAGCGCCGGCTTCCGAACAAAATGGCTAAGGCTGATGAAAAAGTAGACATCGGTGCGGTATGGAACTCACCCGATCCTGACGGAGAAGGCGATTCGCTTCATGGCGGGCACTTCATGGTTCAGCTGAACAAGTCACGAGCGCCGCTCGCGATCGCCGCGCCAGGGGTCCACTGAATGGGTAATTCGAATTACGAGGAACAGAAAGCTCAGGGCTGACGGCAAGAAGCTGATTTTATGTCACGCTACATTTCATTCCGCGACTTCGACTGGGTGCTGCTGGGGTTCATTCTCGTCATCTGCTGCCTGGGGGTGATGGAGATCCACAGCGCCACCGTTCATACCAAATTCGCCGGGGCGCACCTGCGGCAGGTCTATTGGATCCTGGGCGGCCTCGCCTGCATGTTCGCCATGAGCCTGGTGAGCTACCAGATACTGCTGGAACGGATTCACTGGTTTTACATTGTCGCCCTGGCTTCCCTGATCACGGTCCTGCTGTTCGGCCAGAAATACCTGGGGGCGCGGCGCTGGGTGAAGTTGCCGGGCGGCGCGCACTTTCAACCTTCCGAGTGGGTGAAGCTCATTCTGATTCTGGCGGTTGCGAAGTACTTTGCTGATCTCCACGACAAGGAACTCTCGTGGAGTGACATCATTAAAGCCGGAGCGATCGCCGGCGTTCCCATGCTCATGGTGCTGCGCCAGCCTGATCTGGGAACGGCCCTCACCTATCTTCCGATTGCAGTAATGGGACTTTTCCTGGGCGGATTGCGTTTCAAGCAGGCCGCAGTAATTGTGCTCAGCGGGGCCCTGCTGCTGCCCTTGGGTTGGCACGTTTTGAAGCCTTATCAGCGCGACCGGCTCACCAGCTTCATGCATCCCGAAGCCGATAGCCAGGGTTCGGGCTATCAGGTCAACCAGTCATTGATCGCGATCGGGTCAGGCGGCATCTGGGGCAACTCGGAGGGCTCACAAACCCACCTCGCCTTCCTGCCCGTCCCCCAGACGGACTTTATCTTTGCGGCATTCGCCGAAGAACATGGTTTCGTAGGTGCTTTAGGAGTGATGCTGCTATACTTTATAGTGCTGATGCGTTTAACACAGAACGCGCAAACGGCGCCCGACCGCGCTGGCACGTTCGTGGTTATGGGTGTGGTAGCTGTGCTCAGCTTCCATATCCTGGTCAACATCGGCATGGTGGTTGGCTTTATGCCAGTCACCGGAATACCCCTGCCATTGATGAGTTATGGCGGCTCTTCTGTCCTGTTTATGTTTTTGGCGCTCGGTATCGTGATGAACGTCCGCATGCGCCGCTTTGTGAACTAAGGGTGGAGAAAAGGCAGGGTGAGTGCCGCGGAGCCATACGCGGCAGAAAGATTCGAGAAAACGTCGGCCCTCGCGTTAGAAGAGGGCACTTACCGGTCACGTAAACGGGACCGGGCGGGATTAAAGCTTAATTACGCCGGACAGGTAACGGCCCCCTTATGCGCAGAGCGCAGGAGAGAGCGGTCACAAACCCGGCCAGGATAAATGCGATTTTGTGCACAGAGTTTTCAGCCAGCACAAGTACGGTCTTTCTGAGAGCATTGCCGAGAGCCGGTAAGCCCATGGTATGGGCTTGCAATCGCACAGCTTCATCCTTCCCGCGTTTTTTCGTTTACATCCGGTGATCGCCGGGCCAAAAGGCCCGAGCCGGAGTTAGTAAATGACAAAAGAGTTGCTGGTTTCATCTACCCCTCACGAGACCAAAGTAGGCCTGCTCGAAGACGATCAGCTGGCTGAAATCTATCTGGAGCGGGAAAACGAAT
>QHZY01000103.1 GCA_003224855.1 Acidobacteriota bacterium
GCCAGTCAAAGCTGCGAGTTACAGCTTTTTTCCAAAAGTGATAAAGACGCTCGCGCGTTTCTTTGTTCATGTCGGGGTCCCAGCGATGATCGACCGCCCAGTTCGCGGCGAGTTCGTCAGTGCTCTTATAGAAGCCGACCGCAAGTCCGGCTGCATAGGCGGCGCCGAGCGCAGTGGTCTCTTTCACTTTTGGGCGCACCACCGGCGTGTTCAAAATATCCGCCTGGAATTGCATCAACAGATCATTGACGACCATTCCACCATCCACGCGTAGAAAATCTAGATTGATGCTGGAATCTTTTGCCATGGCTTCGGAGACTTCGCGGACCTGAAAGGCAGTCGCTTCAAGCACGGCGCGGGCGAGGTGTCCTTTGTTGACGTAGCGGGTCAGGCCGGCAACAACACCGCGGGCGTTGTCTTTCCAGTAAGGCGCATACAGGCCGGAGAATGCAGGGACAAAATAGACTCCACCGTTGTCATCGACGCTGCGCGCGAGGGTTTCGATTTCGGCACTGTTGGCGATGAGGCCTAAATTGTCGCGAATCCACTGCACCAGCGCGCCGGTGATGGCGATGCTGCCTTCCAGAGCGTAAGTCGCAGGTTTATCACCCAGCTTGCAGGCGACAGTGGTGAGCAATCCGTGGGTGGAGTGTGTCGCGGCAGTCCCGGTATTCATCAGCAGGAAGCACCCGGTGCCGTAAGTGTTCTTAGCCTCTCCAGGATTGAAGCAGGTTTGACCAAAGAGCGCAGCTTGCTGATCGCCGAGGATGGCCGCCATAGGAACGCCTGCGAATGGGCCTTCAGCAATTTCAAAATAAACTTCGCTGCTGGAATGAACCTGCGGCAGCATGGCGCGCGGAATATCAAACGCACGCAGAAGATCATCGTCCCAATCGAGGGTTGCAAGGTTCATCAACTGCGTGCGGCTCGCGTTAGTGACATCGGTGATGTGATATCGACCGCCGCTCAGCCGCCATAACAGAAACGAGTCAACCGTTCCGAACAGAACATCCCCAGCTTCGGCCCGCTGGCGTAAGCCGGATATGTTGTCGAGCGCCCAGCGGATCTTGAGGGAACTGAAATATGTGCTGAGGGGAAGGCCGGTAGCGGCACGAAACCGATCGATTCCTGCAGAATCCTGCCCTGCAGAATCCTGGCCTGCAGAGCCTGCGAGCTCCCGGATATAGTCAGAGACCCGCGTATCCTGCCAGACGATAGCGTTGCACACGGGAGCGCCGGTTTTTCTATCCCACAGAATTGTGGTCTCGCGCTGGTTGGTGATGCCGATCGCGGCAATGTCGTTGGGAAAAATTTTTCCTTCTGCGGCAGCTTGCTGCATTACTTCCTGAGTGGCGCGCCAGATCTCTTCCGGGTCGTGCTCGACCCATCCTGCACGCGGATAAATCTGCCGGTGCTCTTTCTGGGCGCAGGCGATGCTTGCGCCGTGCTGGTCGAAGATGATGAAGCGGGTGCTGGTTGTGCCCTGATCGATGGCGGCAGTGTAGCGAGGCATGCCGCACTATACCAGCGGCAGCTAGCGTCGGGTAGAAAACTGAAATGCGATATAGAAGAGCTGCGCGATAGTGATTCCGAGGATGGCGTAGGTGGCGATTTCCATCCGTCGCCCAGATTCTTTTACCTCGCGGACGACTTCAGACATCTCGGTGGTGGCCTGCAGCAGCTTTTCAGTCAGCTCATCCATGTGGTCGGTTGCGCCGCGCAATTTGTCGAGCACGCGAGAAGTATCGACCATGGCGGTGGCCATCTGCTCGCCATTGCGCATGTCGAGCTCGGTCTTGCAGGCGGACCACCAGTGGCTTCCCGGCGGGTTGTCATACATGCGCTGCCGGATTTCTTCGGATGACCGCGTACGCAGCAGCTGGATCAGCGCTTGAACGGTCTCTTCCGCTTTCGGTTCCAGAGTCGAAGTGGCCATATACGCAGGCTCATAGTAGAGCGCGGCGCAAGCAATTCACAGGTCACAAAAGACGCATTGTGTCCCGCTCATTGGCCGCGAGCGGCATTGCACAGTTGCCTTAGAGCGCCCGTAAGTAGCTGATTTTCAGCAGCGTTCTCACTTCGATACTTTCGCCATGTAGACCCCGAACGGCTCGAGCGAGAGCTCAGAGAGGTTCACTTCTCCGGTGGGAGCGCCGGTGCTGACCAACGTAGTTGCCTTTCGACCGCCGAAGCCCTGCGGCTTCAGATTGAAGCTTACTTTCTGGGGCGAGGATGACATGTTCAGTACCACCAGCACCGCTTCATTTTTGTAGCGACGAAGGTAGGAGAGGACGTTCGAATCATTCTGGTTGAGCGCGACGTACTCGCCTTCCAGCAAAGCCGGTTCTTTATGGCGCAGCGTAAGAACGCTCTTGTAGAAGTTGAGAATCGAGTTGGGATCTTTCGATTCCGCCTCTACGTTATGAGTCTTGTAGCTGGGCGGAACGGGAAGCCAGGGAGTAGCCTGACTGAAGCCGGCATTTTCGCTTTCATTCCATTGCATGGGTGTGCGCTCGCCATCGCGGCCTTTATCCTTGGGCCAGCCGATCTTGCCGATCGGGTCTTTCACGTCTTCTTTGCGCGTGGGATCGTTGTTTTCCATCCCGATCTCTTCGCCGTAATACATGATGGGAGTGCCGCGCAGCGTCAGGTAGAGACCCGCCATCAGCTTGGCGATCTGGTCATTGTGCCGGCCATCGCCGTAGCGGTTATAGGAACGCGGCTTATCATGATTGCTGATTACAAACACCGGCCAGCCTCCGGCGGAGTCGACAGTCGCGATCTGCTGCCGGAATTCCGGCGGCGAGAGTTTGTCGACGGTCATGAACATCAGATCCATGGGCATCTGCAGTTCTTGGCTGCCGTGGGCGCCGTAGTAGTTCTTGAGTTCGGCAATATTCTTGGTCCAGGTTTCACCAATCAGTACGGCGTCGTGCTCGTCGGCAACTTTGCGCAGCCGCTGCAGTACGCCATGGACCTCCGGCAGCTTGGTGTTGTACTTGCTATCCATGTTGGGGTCGCCGTACTGATTGGTGCCGGGCAGAACGGGATTGTTCTTCAGGCCGGGATCTTCGAACAGGGTGTCGACCGCATCCAGGCGGAAACCTGAAACGCCGCGATCGTACCACCAGCGCGTGACGTCGAACATCGCCTTCTCAACCGCCGGATTGCGCCAGTTGAGGTCAGGCTGCTCGGCGTAAAAAAAGTGGTAATACCACTGGCCGGTCGTGGGATCGAATGTCCAGGCCGCATGTCCAAATGTAGAAAGCCAGTTGTTCGGCGGCTGGTTCGCGCCTTTTCCGTCGCGCCAGACATACCAATCGCGGTACTGCGCAGTCTTCGAGGATTTCGAATCCAGGAACCATTTGTGCTGATCGGAGCTGTGGTTCATCACGAAATCGAGAATGATGCGCATATCGCGCTGCTTCGCTCCGCCCATCATCTGGTCGAAATCGCCGAGCGTGCCGTACATGGGATCGATGTTTTCGTAATCGGACACGTCGTAGCCGAAATCAACCTGCGGCGAAGGAAAGCAGGGAGTTATCCAGATGGCGTCAACGCCCAGGCCTTTCAGATAATCGAGTTTTGAAGTAATGCCGTTCAAGTCGCCGATACCGTTGTTATTGCTGTCGGCAAAACTGCGCGGATAAAGCTCATAGAAGACCGCGTGCTGCCACCACTGATGACCTTCCGGGTCGGTGGATTTCTGTTGCGCGGTGGTGAACGGTGAGAACAGCGTGAATAGAATGCTGACCAGCAAGATGGATCTGGGCATTGATGCCTCCAATTAAGTTGTACTCACCTCAGCGGTTGAAGCCGACACGGAATGAGCCGCTGATCGCAGCGCTGAAGCGCTGCGCCACCCAAAAGCAGCGTCATCCCGATTCTGCCGAGGCAATCTCCAAGCATAAAAATTATGTCATTCCGAGGCGTTCGCAGCGGCGCTTGCAGCGGCGAGAACAACCAGGAATCTGCTGTCCACGCAAATCACTTTACAAAGCGAATCATGATTCTCTCATGCGGGTACGGCTCGGCTCTGCCTGCTGGAATGGTAATTCGCAGCGCACCGAATTCTGCATCTTTCCTGACCAGTTCCGCTCCCTCCAGAGTTGCGATCTGGCGCGGGTTCCAAACCGGCATCTCGTATGTCGCGCCGGCAGCTCCGGAGATGGCGACTTCCAGACCATCGGCTGTCCAGCTCTCAGAGAGCACGCGCATTCCCCGGCTTTCGCTTCCAAGTGGCGGGAGCTCAGAAGCGATACCAATGCTGAAGTCGTTGCGGAGGGACAGCTTCAAAACCGAAGAGCCTGCGGGAAGCTGAAATTTAATGTCCGCGTGCTGGTCTGTATCTCCAGGCGAAAGATGGAAAGCGATGGTTTTGCCGTTCAGTTCTGCGCGAACAAGCTTTGCCCGCGGAGAGAATGCGGGCGAAAACGAGAGGTCTATCTTTTCTCCGGCGTTCTTGAGTTGCAGAGTGACTTGGTCGGCGGTGCGCCGAAAACCAAGCTCGATCGAGCTGTTCGCGACATGCAGATTGCGGATTGAGAAGTGATCCCAGTCCGCTGGAACGTGGGGAGCAAACGTGAGCCGATGATTAACGGCGTCAGCATCGACCCCGAGCATTCCACGCAGAACTGGACTGATCACCATTGCTGCTGACCAGATCTGGTGCGGAGAACTGGTCGCGATCGGCTGATAGTAGTCGCCCGAAAGAACTTCGGTTACGTGGCCGAGCGAGCCGTCCAGCGCCAGCAACGCGTTCTGGCGCAGGTTCAGATGTGCCGGGAGCGCCTGGTGGTACTTGTACTCGCCCACTGACGCCCATCCCGTAAACAGCGGCCACACCGAGCCGAAGTGATATCCGCCGCCACTGAATTTCGGCGATCCCGCGCCGATGATTCGCATGCCCCAGTCGGTTGAATGCTCCGGACCAGCCAGTTGAGAGATCGTGGATTGCGATTTCTCATTATCCAGCAGACCAAACCACATGGGCACGGTCGCGAGCACTGAAAGTTGATCGACGACTTTATTTTCTTTATCGAGCGCGAAGGCGAAGCGCTTCTGTTCCGCCAGCCAGAATGCCTGATTGACGAGCGTTTGCTGGCGCTTGAATTCAGTTTGCAGCTGGCTGCTCACATCCTGCTTTCCGGCTAGTTGAGCCAACTGAGAAAGCGAATCCAGCGCGATGGCCCCCAGCCCGCTCTGATACAGCTCCGTTTCAACCGGAAGCAGCGGCCCGCCCTCCACCCAGCCATGTCCAATCTCAAAATTGCGCGGCAGGCCTTGCGAATCGTAGGTGGACTTCAAAAACTTGTACGCTTTCCACACGCTGTCCCATTTCTGTTTGGCGAATTCCAGGTCGCCGCTCTTTCTCACGTAATCTTCAACCGCGATGATATAGAGCGGCGTGGCGTCGGCGGAGGCGTAGGGGTAGGGATAAGCTTTGAACCAGTCCACGAAATTTGCGCCCTGGGAAATCTCGTGAGGCAGCTTGCCGTCGTCGCGCTGAAACTTGCTGATGAACTCCAGGGCAGTCTTGGTAGTGGCGAAATCACCCTCGGAATTCAGCGCAAACGACGTCCAGAAGGAATCGCGCCCGAAATACCAGGCAAAGCCGGGGCGCTGAGTTTCCCCCGAGGATCGATAGCCGGCGATCAGGCCGGTGCCGAGGAACGGATTAGTTACCAGCCCCTGCAGAACGCTGATCCGTGACCAATCGTACGCTTGCTGAATTTGGGAATCGGGGAGCTCCAGGCTGACAGTGTTCGAAAGATAGCCGCGATAATAATCGGCTGACTGCCGCTCGAGCGCGGCGTAGTCTGCGAGCAGATGCTTATAAGTGCGGGTCGCTTCCGTCCGCCCATTCACCGAGCCGGCAATGACCACAACTTTGCTGTCTCTGCCCTTGGTTGTCACTCCGAGATCGAATGAGTTTTCCCGCGAAGACGAATAGTTATTCGCATATTCCAGCGCGGCGTTGCCAGCGGTGGGCGATCCCACGATGGCGGCGAATTTTTTCGTCTCCTCACCCATGGTGAAGGCGCGCAGCTCTTTGTCCCAATCTTCGAAGGTTCCGCCCAAGGCCGCAGGCCATTCCAGCTGGAAGTCGCGTTCGAAGGCAGCCTGCACCGCAAACGGCTGCTCAGTTTCGAGATCGATTTTAACGATCGCTCCCGGTTCATTCACCGGAACCAGGAAAGTTTCGCGAACCGTAAATGTGTCACCGCTATAAATCAGGGTGAACGACTCCGGCCGCGCGATCGCGGTCCGCACCAGCGTTTCCGCCGGAATTACTCGGCCTTCCGTCAAAAACCGTAAATGAAAATTGCGCAGAATCTTCAGCGGATAAACCCAGGCCTCGAACTGCCCTGCTTCATTGCCGAACATGCCCGCACGCTGACCCACGGAGCAGGCGAACTCCCACGGACGCGCCGGGCGCGATAACTCCAGGGCATCTGCCGCATGGGAAAATCCTGCGAGCAGGATCAGCGCTGCTGGAATGGCGACAAAGTTGATTTGACGGCGAAAAGCGCTATTGAGCATCGAAGGGCAGGGAACCGCCGTTTGCTATCCTTAACCAACCACTCGGTTTGGGCGTCTAACTGAGTAGCGGCGAATTCTAGCACGTTCGCAAACTTGGGAAGGTATCCATCTTCTTGTCTTCGCGCCGTAAGTTTCTTAAATCTCTCAGCCGCACGGCTCTGGTGCTCCCTTTCGCTGATGTTCTGGCAATGGCATCGCCTGCGCAACCGGACACTGGTCCTAAACTGGGCAGCGATCTGGGGGTGACCTTTATTAATGTTGCGCGGGAAGCCGGGCTGAATGCGAAGACCATTTACGGCGGCGAGCACAAGAACAAGTATCTGCTCGAAACCACCGGCTGCGGGGTGGCGTTCTACGACTACGATAACGACGGCTGGCTGGATATCTTTCTGGTCAACGGATCGCGCCTGGAAGGCTTCCCGAGAGGCGAAGAGCCGACCTCGCATCTGTTCAAGAACAACCGCGACGGAACTTTCACAGACGTGACAGCCAAGGCCGGCCTCGCGCACTCCGGCTGGGGACAGGGTGTCTGTGTCGGCGATTACGACAACGACGATTTTGACGATCTGTTCGTCACGTACTTCGGCAAAAACGTCCTTTATCACAACAACGGGGATGGGACGTTTACTGACGTCACCGACAAGGCCGGCGTCGGTGGAAACGGCAGGCGCTGGAATACCGGGTGCGCCTTTGTGGACTACGATCGCGACGGCAAACTCGACCTGTTTGTCGCCAATTACATTGATCTCGATCTCGCTACGGCTCCGGTGCCCGAGTCCGGCCCGTGCCTTTATAAAGGTGTGATGGTGGCCTGTGGCCCGCCCGGCTTGAATGGCGGCAAGAATATTCTGTTCCACAACAACGGAGACGGCACCTTCAGCGATGTTTCCGAATCATCCGGCATTCTGAAAGCGAACGGGACGTACGGTCTGGGCGTGCTCACCGGTGATTTCGATAATGACGGCTGGCCTGACATTTATGTGGCCAACGATTCCACCGCCAGCGCGCTCTACCAGAACAAAAAGAACGGCAAGTTTGAAGACATTGCGCTCGAAGCCGGATGTGCGCTCAGCGCCGATGGCAAGCCGCAGGCCGGCATGGGCGTCTCTGCAGCCGACTACGATATGGATGGCAATCTCGACATTGTAAAAACCAACTTCGCCGGCGATACGCCTTCGCTTTACCACAACCTGGGCGGCGCGAGTTTTGAAGACACAACGTTTTCCGCCGGGCTCGGCGCTCACACGCAGTACCTGGGCTGGGGCTGCGGCTTTTTCGATATGGAAAACGACGGATGGCCTGACATCCTTATCTGCAACGGCCACGTGTATCCCGAAGTCGAGCAACTGAAGACGGAAGCCGCTTATCCGCAGCGCAAGCTGCTTTATCGCAACCTGCGCAACGGCCATTTCGAAGACGTTTCCACCCGCGCCGGAGACGGCATCTCTGTTCCCGTGGCTTCCCGTGGCTGCGCCTTCGGCGACTTCGATAATGACGGCGATATCGACATGGTCGTCAATCCGGTGAACGATGTTCCACAGCTCATTCGCTGCGATTCGCACTCAGGAAACAACTGGATCAAGATCAGGACCATTGGCACGAAATCGAATCGAAGCGGCATCGGCGCCCGCATTCGTTGCGTGACTACGCTGTCGGGCGAGCCCAAGCCGCACTCTCAAATCGACGAAGTGCGCAGCGGCGG
>QHZY01000262.1 GCA_003224855.1 Acidobacteriota bacterium
GGTTTGTTGAATTCGCCGTTTGCAATTCCAAAGTCGCCAATCAGACGAAGCTTCTTGAGGAACGGTTCTTTTGCTGGCGGAATGCGTGCTTGTGCCGAGAAAGTCACCGCTCCTGCCATTGGACCGCTCTTAGAGTCGGTGAATAAACGTAGCAAGTCTTCAATTCGCCCGTTCTTGCAGGAGAGCGACAGCTCAGCCGTTCGTCCTTTACCCGGTTCAGTTGCAATCCGTCCAGCAGCTAACAGAGTTGTCTGGCGAATACGCGCCAGAACCTTATCGAGATCAACATTTCCATTTCTCGCGTTCACGACAGCGCTGAACTCAGATTTGAGCTCGGTATGATTAGGGCTGCTGGAAACCTGAAAATCCGGAACGTCGACGGTTCCCGAAACTCCTATCTGACCCAGTCTGCCTGTGAAGGCGCCCTTTGAATTGAGATTGCCTCTGATTCCGCCAAAAACGCCGAGCTCAGCGTTGGCCAATTGATAGTCACCTGATATTGGCGTCTGCTCACGCTTTTCCTCCCAGGGTCCGAGCCGGCCGCGAGCTATAACTTCTCCTGGCGGCAATGGATTGGTTAGGGCGACCTCAAATGTGTTGACGGTTTGCCTTCCCACGTTATGAAGCCGAAATTTGTGAATTTGAAACACCAGACCTTTGTTGGCGGGATCAGCGGATGAGAATTCCAGAAGAGAATTGTCGGCAATCAGTTCCTGCACTACAAGCTGCGATTTTTTGGCGCCCGCAAAACCTTCCTGCATGCCATGACCGATGGTGACGTGTGTGCCTTGCGCGGTGACGCGTGCCAGATGCTTGCTGAACAACCCTGGAATGCTGCTCTCAATGCGCATGCTCGAAAGCGAGATAAAAGGCTTGCCTGAAGCATCCTGATGATGATGAAAAATCACTCTTTCTGCCACGCAGCCCGGGCGTGGAAAGTAGGTGGCACGAAACGACTGGATTTCGACCTTGCTTGCGCTGATCTCTTCAAGTTGACGCGTGATGTTGGCCTTCGTAAATGGCCACCGGACGGCCAAAATTATCGCGCCAATGATCAGCCCGACAATTACCAGCGAAGCGAACGCGGCAACGATCCAGCCTGCTCGCGATTTTGGGACCCAACGCATGGCACGCGACAGCCTTCTTTGAAGCAGCTTTACGGATTGGGGTTTGTCGCGGACCCCACGTAGATTGCACGGGAAAGGTTGTTAGGGTACGAGGCTGCCGGATATAATTTGTGTTCTGCCGGACTGAAATGGCGCTATCGTCTAGGGGTTAGGACGGAAGATTCTCAATCTTCAAACCCGGGTTCGATTCCCGGTAGCGCTACCATTCAGTCTCGGCTACAGAGAAATTTCACTGAATCGGCGACGAACACCCAGAAATCGCCCGTATTTGCGATAGTTTCTCTGAAAAGCCCGAGCGGAGAAAACGCTGCTGAGTAACGACGAGGCATTCTATGGCGCGTTTTCTCCAGGAGCCACGGAGAGGTCCGAGTTTGCAAACTTGGTTGGCGAATTGTTGGCGATCACAAATCGAAGACTTTGCGAACCAAACTTGACTTTCCTGTGTTCTCAGTATGGCGAGCCGACGAGAGGAATCCCCTCCCTCTCCGCCATAGCTCAAAACAGCGTATCGCCACCAACAACAGAGGTAAGATATGCCTTCGCGGCGCTGGCGAATCAGGCAAGACCTCGCCAATAAAGCGGTCCAGCCGTAGCTTGAACGTCGTAGTGGTGATCTCAGTGCGCTTGTAGTATGTTAGCCAGCCAAACGGAAGGTGAGCGTTCTTCATGCCCATGCGCATTTTCGTGAGCCAGAATTTGCGGTCGTGGAGAATCGTGGCATCGCCATCTTCCTGCAGAGATATGCCACCCCACACTCAGGGGATATTGGGTGACACTTGCAGTTACCTACGGCTGGCGGGCGGAACAATGCCATTCATGCGCAGGTATTCCACCATCTGCCCATACTGATCGTAGGAGTGAGCGACGGCGTCAATGGCGAACTGAACACGTGTGTTTTGCCTGAAGGTGCCTACACGGTCCGGCAGCACCGGTTCAAGAGCGTTTTCTGCGGCAACAGTCGCTGCGGACCAATGCAGCGCGGCGAACGAGCCCTTGAGGTAATCGGGGATCTCGGCCTTTGATCGTACCGCATCAGGTCCGATCTCGGCTTCCTGCTCAGGGGTGGGGTCTGTTCGAGCATGCGCGCGGCCATCCCGTAGTTATTTGCGGCCAAGTACTTGATTTGCGCAGCGAATGTCTGGACGCCGTGAACTCGCCCGCGGTTGGCGCAAAGGAATATTTCGCCTCCGGCATGGCGTCGGCCGCCGAAACAACCTCCTTTTCGGTGTTGGATATCCAGAAGTCGAGCGCCTGACTTACTGTGACTGTGGGCTGCGCGAGGGCAACCTGGCTAGTCACAGCGATATTGCGGCTGGCAGGCGGAACAATGCCATTCATGCGCAGGTATTCCAGCAGCTGCCCGTAGTGATCCCAGCTATGAACGCAGTCCTCGATTGCAACGCCCAGACGCGTCGCCGTTCCTTCGGGCCACGGTGAAATGCCTGGAGTAGAAATAGGACGCTTTGCATCATCGATTACCGCGGCTGCGCGATGCATGTATACAAACGAATTCTTCAGATAAGCGATGATCTCGGTTTTCGTCTGCTCACGCCGCTTGTTAGCCAGGTCTGCGCGAAGCCAGTCGGCCCTCGTGAACTGCGCCCCGATGATTGACGAAGCTGCCAGCAGCTGGTGAATAGGGAGATACCCCAAAGACGCCAACGACCATCCATGGTCACTCTTATTAA
>QHZY01000104.1 GCA_003224855.1 Acidobacteriota bacterium
AGCGAACCGGACAGACGGCTCGTCGATTCGCAGTGAGCCTGAATCCAGATAGCTGCCGAGAACCCCGGTTACCAGCCTGCCGCTCGGAAATTCGACTGCCGTAGTTTCATGCGTGTGAGCGATCGAAATAACAATGTAGCCACGGCTCGCAAGATCTTCGAACAGAAACGTGCTGTCGGTAAGCGTACCGGTGTAACCGTGGGAAAAGAGAATCGCGGGGTGCTTCCCTGGCTCGACGGGTGCATCGAGGCAGCTGGTTGATCTTATCGATGGGAGCGACAGCCCGGTCAAGTGCGCCTGATAGGCCCATACTCTCCAGGGGGCATACTCGGCGGGGCGGCAAAGTGTGCCTGCTGCACTTGGGTACCAAACCCGTAGCATGAGTTCACGTTTTGTGCCGTCTTGCAAATATGGATCTGTTCGCATCGCGTCCATCAGATGAATGTAAAAAGTGCCTACTCTCCGACCACCCTCGGGAGCGGGGACGGACACGGGCTGGCATTCCCCCTGCGCCGCCAATGCCATCACCGCTCCCAGTGAGAGTGCACAAAATCGAGCCTTGAGGCCTTGTATCGACATATCTAAGTCTCGTGTACAAGAACTGAAATCGAGCGTTCTCCTTTATTGCCGCGTAAGCGATCGCATGCTTCTTCTGGGTTAATGTTCCGAGAACAGCCTGGCTGCGTCGATCGTCAAAACAACGGGAACCGCTGTGCCATTGAACGTCGTTAGGGACTGGAAAATTCCGCGGATATGGTTTTGATTCCGGTCGTAGATCAGCGCCAGGACTGCCGTACGTTGAAGTTGACCGTTTACGAGGACCTCGATCGTTGCAGTTGCTGTGCAATCATGTTTGACGGCCAAAGTTCCGGTGATATCCTCAAGCCCGGAGGCGCCAGCCACGGTCCGTGTTTGGCCGCCGTTTAGACTTCCTGCCGTGTCGGTATGAAAGTGGCCAACCGACGCCGCAGGCAAAGCGCCGTTCGGCGCAAAAATGGTTCCCGTGTATGTATAGGCCCAGTCACCAGCAACTCCCGTGATCGTGCAATGGCTCGCACTGGCTGGCAGCGGTAGCAGCCCAGCCATAAGCGCGGCAGACCACAACAACACCGAAACTCGAATTCGCTTCATAGGTGATCTCCTTGGTGTAGGAATCAATTCATTACCGTCAAAGCTGCGCCAACCCTGGTCGGGATCAGTAAGCCTTAATGGTTCCTTTCCTACTTATCTAACGCGCCATCTATGGAGAAAAGCGTCCACCTGGCTGTCCGAAACGAAATCCGCTCCAGTCGCATTTCATAGAAACAGGTGTAGAATGTCGTCGTTCAAACGGCTGGGGACTAGGCTCGAAGGGCCTGGGGAGGACAGCATGCAGGCCGTCTCGCCCGATGTAACCTCGCTTCTAAAACTGCTCGGAGAGGGTAATCAGGAAGCCGCCCGCGAACTCATTCCCGTCATTTACCAGGAGCTTCATCGCCTGGCTGTTCGCCACCTGCGCCACGAACGTCCGAACCATACACTTCAGGCAACCGCCCTCGTCCATGAGGCCTATATAAAGTTGGTGGCCCAACGAAATAATGATTGGAAGAACAGGGCTCAATTTTTTGCGGTTGCGTCGAATCTGATGCGGCGCATACTCGTCGACTATGCGCGACGGCAACTGCGGGAAAAGCGCGGCAAGGGAAAGACTAAGTTATCACTTGATGAAGTTGTCTTGGTCTCACCCGATCGCCCCGACAGAGTGCTCGCTTTAGACGAATGTCTGACTCAACTGGAAAAGCTTGATCCCAGGCA
Organism: Acidobacteriota bacterium; assembly: GCA_003224855.1. Taxonomy (GTDB): domain Bacteria; phylum Acidobacteriota; class Terriglobia; order Terriglobales; family Acidobacteriaceae; genus Gp1-AA142. The sequence goes on from QHZY01000104.1 coordinate 1,795, forward strand.
AAGCCGTATTGTGGAACTGCGTTTTTTTTCAGGCCTTACGGTCGAGGAAGTAGCGCTGATAATGGATTCTTCTCCGACAACCGTCAGGCGTGAATGGACTAGCGCCAAGGCCTATCTATATGGGGAGCTGAAACAACGCAATGGACCTAACGCCTGACAAGTGGCAGCGCGCAAAGGCGGTGTTTGATGCCGCTCTGCAGCAGCCTGCGCAAGAGAGAGAAACTTTTCTGAGCGAAGCCTGTCGGGAGAATGATGTCAGGGAACAGGTCAGGCAGCTCTTGTCGAGCCATGAACAGGCGGGCAGTTTTTTAAGCAATCCGGCGGTGGAAATCTCCAAGTCGGAACGTTTCGCGTCGGGCACGATCTTAGCTGGACGATTCAAAATCGTGCGATGTCTAGGTAAAGGCGGTATGGGGGAAGTATTTGAGGCCGAGGATTTGAAGATGTTTCACCGCCGGGTGGCACTCAAATTCTTACCGGAAGCATTATCAGGGGACCGACAAGCTCTGGAGCGATTCGAGCGGGAGGCGCGTGCGGTCTCGGCGCTTGATCATCCAAACATCTGCACGGTTTACGAGATCGGAGAAGACAACCGCCGGCCGTTCATGGTCATGCAATATCTGGAGGGTGAAACCCTGCAGCATCGGATCGCAGAGAAGCCAATCGATCCTCAGACGCTGCTGGAAGTTGCCATGCAGTTGTCTGATGCCCTGGATGCAGCCCACTCCCGCGGCATCATTCATCGCGACATCAAACCGGCAAATATTTTCCTGACCAGCCGCGGGCAAATGAAGATACTGGACTTTGGTTTGGCCAAACAGGCACCTGTGCCGCACCGGGTGCGACACGCTTCGACTTCTTCTTCCGTAGAAGCGACCGCATCAGTACCTGAAGAATTACTTACCAGCCCGGGCTCGGCGCTAGGTACCGTTGCCTACATGTCCCCAGAACAAGTAAGCGGTGACGAACTCGATGCGCGGACCGATTTATTCTCCTTCGGCGCGGTACTGTACGAGATGACTACCGGCCAGCATGCATTTTCGGGACGTACCACAGGGTTGATCTTCGACGCTATCCTGAACCGCGAGCCCGTCCCGCCAAGAAAGCTCAAATCGGCTATTCCTTCGGAGTTAGAGCAGATCATCACGAAAGCGCTGGAAAAAGACCGTGACGTGCGCTATCAACATGCGGCCGACATTCGTGCCGACCTGAAACGATTGAAGCGGGACACTGAATCCGGGCGGCTTAGAACCGTTGAAGGAACAAGACCGACGGGACGATGGAGATGGCTTGGGTCGAAACGTCGTTTATCGGTTGTTTTATCGCTAAGCGTACTATGCCTTGCCACGGCGGTTACATGGTTCAGCAAACATCGAGGAACTGCCGGAGGGCCAACAATTCACTCTATTGCCGTGCTGCCGCTGGAGAATCTTTCCGGCGACCCCGGGCAGGACTATTTCAGTGATGGAATGACGGAAGAACTGATAACAGATTTATCGCAAATCAATGCTCTAAAGGTAATCTCGCGCAAGTCGATCATGCGTTACAAGAAAAGCGAAAAGCCTCTCTCTCAAATTGGCCACGAACTCGGTGTGGATGGACTCATCGAAGGCTCGGTCCGCCGTTTCGGTGACCAGGTACGCGTTTCTGCGCAATTGATATATGCGCCTACGGAAACTGCGATTTGGGCTCAGAGTTACGAACGCGACTTGAAAGGCGTGCTGGCATTGCAAAGCGCAATTGCTAGCGCAATCGCACAAGGAGTGCGAGTAAAAATGACGGCCGGTGAGCAGGCTCAATTGGGTTTGCAGCGGTCCATCAATTTGAAGGCACATGAGGCCTACTTACAGGGTAGGTATCATTTGCAGCTGGAACAGAACGCCACATTCAAAAAGGACAAGGCTAATCTAATCGAAGAAGAGCGCCACAAGGCCGAGAACTATTTCCGGCAAGCGATCAAGGAAGATCCTGGTTATGGCTCTCCTTACCTTGGGATTTGGGATTCGATGCAGAGTAGTGCATTGCCTAACCGGGACTGGATGCAAGAAGCAAGGCCTCTGCTTCTCAAGGCACTCCAACTGGATGATTCTCTAGCTGAGGCGCACCGCGACTTCGCATGTCTTCTCTCCAGCTATGATTGGGATTGGGCGGGCGCCGAGAAGGAATATCGGCGAGCCATACAGCTTGCTCCTAGTAATGCCGACGCTCATGATCAGTATGGGGCTTTTCTTGCATCCATGGAACGTCACGGCGAGGCGCTACAGGAATTTGAACAAGCACAAGGCCTTGATCCTCAGAACGACCATATGGCAGGTGCTTTTTATTGGACGCGCCAGTTTGATCGAGCGGTTCCCTTGTACCAGAGCCAGGCCCAATTGCGGCCCTCGGATTTCTTTCCTCATTACATGCTTGCCAATATATACATGTTGACTGGTAAGAACGACGACGCTATCACAGAGTTACAGAAAATGTCAGAGGTACTCGAATATAAAGAAATGTCTGCGGATATCCGCCGTGCGCACCAGAGTGAAGGATTTAAGAAAGCTCTGACAACTTTGGCGACTGAACTAGAAGTATACTCCAGAAAGAGTTCGTTTATTCCCGCTTGGTACATCGCTTCTATTTATTCTTTTATGGGCAACAAAGATAAGGCTTTTATCTGGCTCGAGAAATCTTACCAGTTCAGAGATGGGGTGGATACATTAAATGACCCCATGTGGGACCCCTTGCGTTCAGATCCGCGTTTTACCGAGCTGACTCATCGAATAGGCTTGCCTCATCAAAGCTGAGCAACTATGACTTTGTATGCGTACATTCGGTTTGGTGGCTTAGATCCTCGCCGAACCGGCTCCAAGCGTCTGGAGTGAAGCCGTATGCTTCACGGCAACATTTCGATTTTCCTCCTCACTAGCTTGTTACTGGTGCGGCCTGCGTCCTGCCAGACCCTAACTAGCGGTCGCATCTCCGGGATTGTTAAAGACGTTCAAGGCGCACTTGTCGTTGCCGCTGAAGTGAGTGTCGAAAATCCCGCCACCGGCGAGAAATTAAAAGCGCTGACTGACAGTGCGGGCAATTATTCAATCCTCCAACTACGGCCGGCGCAGTACAGAATTAACATACGGGCAGCGGGGTTCAGCCCTGCAGTGTTTCAGGATGTTGCGATCAGCTTGTCTGAAACAACGGTGCTAAACGCAACTTTGCAAGTTGCGCACAGCAGCGCACTGATAACTGTGACTGAAGCTCCTCCCGCCCTGCGGACTGATAACGCGGAACTCAGTTCTAGCATCGACTCGGGTATGCTCCAAGCTTTGCCTCTCCCGACTCGTAATTTTCTCCAATTACTAACGCTGGCGCCGGGTGTCAGCGCTCCGCTTACCAATAACAATGCCATCGGACGCAACTCGCCGAATGTTTCGGTGAACGGGTCTCGCGTTACGCAGAATGGCTATGCCATCAATGGTGTAGATGCGACCGACGTCTCGCTTCATGTCTTCGCCGACGTAGCAGTTCCGGCGCCGGAAACTATAAGCCAGGTGAACGTACGAACTTCCTTGTCTGATGCTTCAGTGGCTGGTGCCGGTGGAAGTGTGCAGGTTGTAACCAGAAGCGGTACAAACTCCCTTCACGGTGCCATATATGAATATTTTCGCAACGAAGCGCTTAACGCGAATGATCCAAATCTGAACGCGGTAGGTCTTGGTCGTCCAGAGATGAGGCGCAATGTCTACGGAGCCACACTTGGCGGCCCACTCCGCTTGAACAAGGCATTTTTCTACGCCTCCTATCAGGGCGCGAGAGAGGCGAATGCTGCTACGGATCAGAGCTTATACAAGAGCGTGCTCATTGCGCAGGGGTTAACCAGCGACCGCTCGGCCGCAACCCTGGAGACGCAATTCGGAGTTCCCTCGATTGACCCTGTTTCTCTTCAGTTACTCAATTTCAAGTTACCCAACGATCAGTTTCTTATTCCTACCCCGCAGACAGCCAGCGGGCGGGTTACTGGCGCGGCACGTTCTAGCTACCACGAAGAGCAATTCAACACCAATCTCGATTACCGCGTAGGCCCAAATGATTTCGTCACCGGGAAGCTTTTCTACGCCCACGCATCCCTTTTCAGTGCGCTCGCCGGATCGAACTTCGGCACGCCTTCAAGTTTGCCGGGTTTTGGAACGTCTCTGGATATTGATAATCGCGTGCTCTCCATTCAGGAAATCCATACCTTTAATTCCACCGCGGTGAACGAAGTGCGGGTGGGATACAGCTTTTTGCGCCACGACGAGCTGCCGCAGGAGTCAGTAGACGATGGCGCCATTGGCATGTACCGCTCGACTGCTGACCAATATCCGGGATTGCCCTTGATTGTAATGGGTCGCGACGAGGGCGGTTCGGCCATTGGTACATCCGACATAACTTATCGTGGCAATACACCATTCCTATCTTTCACCGACGTAATCTCTTTGCAACGCGGGAGGCACCAGTTGCGCTTTGGAGGCGAACTACGGCATGTCGAGTGGCGCGCCAGAGCAGGTATATTTTCCTATGGTGAAATCGACTTTCCAACCTTCACGGATTTTCTGACCGGCAATACAAGCAACGGATTTGCTCACTTAGGTACGGGGCTCACTCAACGCGACTTTCGCACCGCCGATTATCACGCATTCTTTCAGGATGATTGGAAGCTCTCTCCAAAGCTGGCGTTGAATCTCGGCTTGCGATACGAGTTAGATCCTCCTCCTTACGATACGCATGGTCGTATAGGAGGATTTGATCCAGGCCTATACAAACCTCCGATGGAAATCGAAAACGGTGTACCTGTGGGACCCCCTCTCGCGGGCATCACCGAAGCGGAAAATGCCCTTCCGCAATACAGTTTGGTCGGGGTTACTAGAGTCGGAAAGCGCATGGTGAAGAGCGTCGATAAGAATAATTTCGGCCCACGCATCGGGCTGGCCTGGTCTCCGCTCGCCTCTGGTCGTATCGCGTTTCGGGCAGGATATGGAATTTTCTATTCACCTCCGTCATTTATTTATCTGGGGCTTCAATACTTCGCCCCTCCGTTCTTCGTTGACACCGATACCTCCGGACAGCCATTCAACAATCCATTCGGCATTGCGCCACCCGAGAGCAGCTTCCCGCTTATCCCGCCGGGCAGCCTTGTAACCGGAACGGCCCTTGATCGCAACGCACGGACACCTTATGTCCAGCAGTTCAATACAAACATCCAGTACGAGATTGCGCGGGGCACTACTTTTCAGATCGCATACGTCGGCTCCCGTGGGGTGAAACTGTTACGAACTGTAGCGGTGAATCAGGCACCCATTGCCAGCCTAAATCATCCGCTTAGGAACGCAGTGACGGGGCAGACCATCACGACCAATTCCGTTGATAATTCCGTTCTGCGCGCTCCCATGCAGGGAGTGAGCACATGGTTTTTCGCCCTCAACGAAACGAGCGCTCAGTCCACCTATCATGCCCTTCAAACAACTGTGAACAGGAGATATTCGCATGGATTTCAATTTTCAGCTGCATATACGTTTTCTAAGTCAATCGATAACGGCTCTAAGTCAGGAGGCGGCGCAAATACCGACGGCTCTCTGGATCGGGGCGGCGGAATCGACACAGCGAATGTCTGGGGAAACCAGCTAGACCCTCGCGCCAATCGTGGCGTTTCCGATTTCGATCGTACGCACTATTTCGCGTTCAATTATCTCTGGGAGACGTCTCACCCCGCTTTCGCGCGCTCCGCCGGAACGCGGCTTTTGTTCGGAAATTGGCGGTTTTCAGGAGTCTTCAGTGCCATGACGGGATTGCCGGTAGATGTTTTTGATCCCGGGGGAGGTTTTCTATATGGCTTATTCGGAGGTGCTCGCCCGAATTGGGTATCCGGAACAAACATGGCAATGAGTAATGTCCCGAGGGGATATTATTTCAATCCCTCAGCATTCGTTTCCGCAGTTATACAGCCGGGACAGCCTATACCCAGCGCCCATGACGTGACCGCGATCGTTGATCCGCAAGCCGAAGCCGCCACCGACATCGGAAATGTTGGGCGGAACGTACTGCGTGGTCCGCCTCAGTGGAATCTGGACTTCTCGGTCAGCAAGCAATTTCCGGTCACTGAATCCAAGTCTATTGAGTTTTCGGTCGATTTTTTTAACCTGATAAATCACCCCAATCGAGATAATCCGGTTAGCGATATCAGCACTTCGGATTTCGGCAAAATCTTGAATTTCAGCTCAAGCCCCCGCATCGTTCAGCTGGCCCTGCAGTTCAAGTTCTGAAGATCTCCTGAAATTCCTGTCGGG
>QHZY01000105.1 GCA_003224855.1 Acidobacteriota bacterium
AGATGGTTAAAGACGGTCATAAGGTCGCAGTCGTGCATGGAGGCGGCACTGCATTGACGCGCACGCTGAAGCTTCTCGGAAAGCAGAGCAATTTTATCGACGGCTTGCGCATCACCGATGCTGAAACCCGCGACGTCGCTCTGATGGTGCTGGCGGGCATGGTGAACAAGAAAGTTGTGGCTGCGCTGGTGCGGTTGGGTGTTCCGGGTATCGGGTTCTGCGGCGGCGATGGTATGACGTTTCGCGCGCGCAAGAAGCAGACCAATGGCTACGACCTGGGCTTCGTGGGTGAGATCTGCTCGGTTGAACCGCGCTGGCTGGAGGCCATCTGGAGAGAAGAAGGTATTCCGGTGCTTTCTTCCGTCGCGCTCGGGTCCGACGGCGAGTACTACAACGTGAATGCCGACCAAATGGCGTCGGCTTGCGCGGTTGCCTGCCGCGCCGACACTCTGATTTTTCTGACTGATGTGGCGGGCGTAAAAGGCGCGGACGCCGAGGTAATACCATGGCTCACGACTAAGCAAGTCCCTGCTTTGATTGCCGATTCCGTGATCGCAGGGGGAATGCTGCCGAAACTGGAAGCATGTTGCAGCGCGCTGCGGCAGGGCATTGCGCGGGTGCGCATTCTGCCCGCCGCGCAGGCGGAAGTTCTTCCGCAATTTTATTTTCAGAAACTTGAATACGGCACGGAGGTGGTGGCAGCGTGAGCCTGTCTTCGACCATGCGTGCCGAGCAGGAATTGCTCTTGCCGACCTACGACCGCCAGAAGGTCCTCTTGACTCACGGGCGCGGAGTATACCTGTGGGATTCGGAGGGCAAGCGCTACCTCGATTTTCTCAGTGGAATCGGCGTCAACGCGCTCGGGCACGCTCATCCTGCAATCACGCGTGTGCTGAAACTTCAGGCCGGCAAGCTGATTCACCTCTCCAATCTTTTTTACCACCAGTTTCAGGCCGAATTGGCCAAGCGCCTGACCAGGATCTCCGGCCTCGATCGCGCATTTTTCTGTAACAGCGGCACTGAATCCTGGGAAGCGGCTTTGAAACTGGCACGCATCTACGCACGCGAGAACAATAAAAACGGCCGCCAGCCCAAAACAACTTTCATTGCACTTGAAAACTCATTTCATGGTCGCACCTTTGGCTCGCTCGCCACTACTGGCCAGCAGAAGTACCGCGCTCCGTTCGAACCTGTGGTCCCCGGGGTACATTTCGTCCGATTCAACGATATTGAGGCTCTCAACCTAAGCTTCGACGACAGTGTCTGCGCGGTCTGTCTCGAGACCGTCCAGGGCGAAGGCGGGATTAATCCCGTCAGCCGCGAGTTCCTGCAACGCGCGCGTGAACTGACGAAGCAATCCGGTGCGCTGCTGCTGCTCGACGAAATCCAGAGCGGGCTGGGCCGCACCGGAAAATATTTCGCCTATCAGCATTACGGCATCACGCCCGACATTGTGACCATCGCCAAGCCCCTGGCCGCAGGATTGCCGCTGGGCGCTTTGCTGACTAACGATCGCGTCGCCAGCGCAATGCAGCCCGGACTGCACGGCACCACCTTCGGGGGCGGTCCATTGGCCTGCGCGGTCGCGATCGAATTTTTGCGACAGTTGCAATCGCTTCTCTCGCGGGTCCGAACGACTGGTAATTACTTTCTGCGAAAGCTGCAGGAGGTTCAAAAACATCACAGTTCGGTCAAGGCAGTGCGGGGAATCGGGCTGATGCTGGCTATGGAACTTGACTCGGCCGACACAGCAAAAGCCATGGTCTCAGAGTTGCTGGTGCAAGGAATTCTGATCAATCGGACTCACGACACGGTATTGCGCTTTTTGCCGCCTTACATCATTCAAGCAAAGCACATTGACCAACTGGCGAAGGCGCTCGATCACGCGCTTACCAATCTGGAAGATCCTGGAGCGGGAACGCCCCGGCGTAATTCGAAGAAGTTTGGAAGGAGTCACAGGAGTTGAGCAGCCATACACTGACCGCGCCGGCCATGCCGCAAGCGGAAATCAATCAATACCCTCGACAAGACCTCGTTTCGATCCGCGATCTCACGCCCTCTCAGATTGACGGCATTATGCAGCTTTCTACCCGGCTGAAAGCTCGCCCGGAGGACTTCCGCACCGCCCTGTCCGGCAAACATATTGCCATGTTCTTTGAAAAGCCGTCGCTGCGTACGCGGCTTACCTTCGAAGCGGGAGTTTGCGGCCTGGGGGGATCTGTTTCATTCGTTGACCAAACGCACGAACGCCTCGACGCGCGTGAAACGCTCAAAGACATCGCCCACAATCTCGAGCGCTGGGTCAGCGCCATCGTGCTCCGAACCTTCGCGCATGCGACAGTCGAGCGCGTAGCAGAATTTGCGAACGCCCCGGTGATTAACGCCTTAAGCGAGCTCGAACATCCCTGCCAGGCGTTGGCGGATTACTTCACTCTCTACGAACGATTTGGAGACTTGAAGAAGGTCCGCCTGGCTTACCTCGGCGATGGCAACAACGTGCTGCATTCGCTGCTGCTGACGGCGGCGCAGCTTGGGTCGAAAATCCGGATTGCGACGCCTGAAGGATACGGAGCGAATTCTCAGATCCTGATTGAAGCCCTTGAAATCGCGAACCATACGGGAGCAACAATCGAGATTATGACTGACCCGCGCAGGGCGGTTCGGGGCGCTGACGCGGTTTACACCGATGCCTGGGTGAGCATGGGTCACGAACTGGAGGCCGACGAGCGCAGCAGAATTTTTCCGCCTTACCAGGTGAATGACAAACTCATGGCCTGCGCGCCTTCCCATGCAGTTTTTATGCATTGCTTACCGGCCCATCGCAACCAGGAGGTGACGGATGCGGTCATTGATTCGGTGCGCTCCATAGTCTTCGATCAGGCAGAGAACCGTATGCACGTGCAAAAGGCTATTCTTATGTTGCTGGCCGGCAGCGCGTCCCGCATGCCGACAAGGAGCAACCATGCCTGAAACTGTGGTTCTTGCCTATTCAGGAGGTCTTGATACCTCCATCATTATTCCCTGGCTGAAGGAGAACTATCCCTACGATGTGATTGCTATGGTGGCCGACGTTGGCCAGGGCGATGACATTGAGGCGGTGGTGAGCAAAGCGCATAAGACGGGCGCCAGCAAGGTCATAGTCGAAGACCTGCGGGAAGAGTTTCTGACGGAATACGTTTTTCCGGCACTTAAGGCAGGAGCAGTTTACGAGCATAAGTATCTACTGGGAACTTCTTTGGCCAGGCCAGTGATTGCAAAACACCAGGTGGCGCTAGCGGTACGCGAGGGAGCTATCGCGGTTGCACACGGGTGCACCGGAAAAGGAAACGACCAGGTGCGCTTCGAACTGGCTTACCAGGCGCTCGCGCCCAGCCTGAAGATCATCGCGCCGTGGCGCGAATGGAAGCTGAAGTCGCGCGAAGACTGCCTCGATTACGCGGAGAAGCATGGGATTCCGGTAGCCGCAAGCCGCGTGAAGATTCACAGCCGTGACCGTAATCTCTGGCACCTGAGCCACGAGGGCGGAGAACTCGAAGACGCTGCCAACGCGCCGCTTTCTACCACCTGGCAGATTTCGAAATCCCCGCAAGAAGCGCCCGACCGCGAAGAACGTGTGCAGATCGAATTCCAGAGAGGCGTTCCAGTCGGAGTCAATGGAAAGCGGCTTAGCCCCGTTTCATTACTGGAGCTGCTGAATGAAATTGGCGGACGAAACGCAATTGGCCGGGTCGATATCGTCGAAAATCGCTTCGTCGGCATCAAGTCACGCGGGTGTTATGAAACTCCGGGCGGCACATTGCTGATCAATGCCCATCGTGAACTGGAAGCGTTATGCTGCGAACGCGATGTCATGCATTTCAAGCAGCATGTGGCATTGAAATATGCCGAGCTCGCCTACTACGGATTGTGGTTTACACCGCTCCGTGAAGCGCTTGATGCCTTTGTTGAAAGCACACAGAACCAGGTTAGTGGCAGCGTTACCCTTTCGCTCTATAAGGGCAATGCCGCTGTTATCAGCCGCGAATCGGAAAATTCGCTGTACCGGACCGATCTCTCTTCTTTCACCATGACAGACAGCTACGATCAGAAAGATGCCGCAGGCTTCATTCGCATTCTGGGATTGCCCTCGCGCTCCCGAGCGATGGCCGAAGCCGAAAAACACTCCGCTTTAAGCAATGCCAACGGCTCGCATCCTGCTCAGACTAAGGGCAAACAGAAGGTGTCGCGGTGAAGATGTGGTCCGGCCGCTTTCGCCAGCCTCTCGATCCCTCATTCGAAAAATGGCAGCGTTCGTTTGGCTTCGATCGCCGGCTGCTGAGTTTCGAGTTGCAGGCCAGCGCCGCTCATGCCCGCGCTCTTTCTCATGCTGGCGTACTTACGCCTGACGAACTGAATCAGATCGAGCGCGGCCTGGAACAAATCGCAGCACGAGCGGAGTCTGCGCCGGAGTTCCTCGATGACCCCGAAGCGGAAGACGTACACCACTTCGTGGAAAAACAGCTGGTCAAGATCGTGGGCGACGCGGGATTCAAACTGCACAGCGGGCGCAGCCGCAACGAGCAGATTGCAACCGACCTCAGAATGTTTGTGCGCGCGGCCTGCGATGAGATTTCGGAGGCGCTCGCTGAATTGATGTCCGCGTTTGTGAATCGCGCGGAACAGGCGCGCGATTCAGCGATGCCGGCCTACACTCATACGCAACCGGCCGAGCCCGTCCTGGTTGCGCACTGGTTGCTGGCTTACGTTGAAATGCTGCTGCGGGATACCGAGAGGCTGGCCGATTGCCGCCGCCGCGCGAATTTCTGTCCGCTCGGGTCAGCTGCCGTGGCCGGTTCGACGTTGCCTCTTGACCGCCACAGCATGGCCGTTGAGCTTGGCTTTGCTGCGCCCACACCCAACAGTATTGATGCCACTGCCGATCGAGACTTCATCATTGAGTTCGTAAGCGCACTCTCACTTTTGATGTTGCACTTGAGCCGCTGGACGGAAGAGATGCTGCTGTTTTCATCGCGCGAATACGGATTCATTCGTCTGCCGGAGGCCTATTCCACCGGCAGCAGTGCGATGCCGCAAAAGATGAATGGCGACTTGCTGGAGTTAATTCGCGGGAAGGCGGGGCGCGTGATCGGAGATTTGACCGCCCTGCTGGTTATCACGAAAGGGATCCCACTCGCCTACGACAAAGATCTGCAGGAATGTCAGGAACCCCTGTTTCACGCTGTTGATGTCGTGCTATCGCTGATGCCGTTGGCCACAGGTTGGATGAAAGCGGCTGAATTTGACCTTCCGCGCATGCGCGAAGCAGCGCAGACCGGCTGCCTGAACGCCTTCGCTGCTGCCACCTATCTCACGAATAAGGGTGTGCCGTTTCGAATCGCACACGAACTGGTCGGTAAGGCTGTTTGTCTCGCCCTGCAGAAGCAATGCGAATTGCAAGAGCTTTCTCTCCAGGAACTGCGCAAACTGGACGCCCACTTTGACGGTGATTTCTTCGACTTCGTAAAACTCGAAAACGTTCTGGCCATTCACAACGTGCCGGGAGGCACGGCTCCAGCGCGAGTGCAAGAGGCCATCGCCAGTGCCCGGAAGAGAATCGCCCAATCGCGTGAGGAGGCCCATGCACACGCGTGACGCCTTGCTGCCGGATGCAGCACAGATTCATGAACTGATCTCTTCTTACTCAACCGACGGCACGCTACTGCCTCGAAGTCTGGCGGAAATTTGCGAGAACGTACGTGATTTCGTCGTGCTTGAAGATGCTGGCCAGGTGGTCGGTTGCGGCGCTTTGCACCTCTATGGTCCGCATCTGGCGGAGATTCGCTCGATCACCGTTAACAGAAACTTTCAAAAACGCGGCGGCGGGGAGTTGTTGGTCAAAGCTTTGATGGCAGAATCAGCCAGGCACGAGGTCAGCTGCATCTGCCTTTTTACTCGCACGCCGGACTTCTTCTCAAAACTTGGGTTCGACGTCGCGCAGCGGGAAGACCTGCCCGACAAGATAAACAAAGATTGCTGCGCGTGTCCGCGTTATCACTGCTGCGACGAGGTTGCGATGGTGAAAGGTGAATTGCCGGGTTTCGCCATTCTGCCGGAACCGCCGGGCTTTCTGGTTAAGCTGCAGGCATGACCGAACCCACGCCGCTTCTTGTTCCCAGGGGATTCCGATTTTCTAGCGCCGGGGCCGGCATCAAGGCAAGTGGCAATCCTGATCTCGCTCTGATTCTTGCCGCACCTGAAACTAGTGCCGCCGCTCTGTTTACCCGGAACCGGGTTGTAGCCGCGCCCGTTGAGGTTGGGCGGGCATCGCTCGCCAGCACGCGAGGCCGGGTCCGCGCCGTCCTGGTCAATTCCGGTAACGCGAACTGCGCGACCGGTTCACGCGGCATTAAAGCCTGTAGAGCTACTTGTGCAGAGGCCGCAAAATTACTGCGCCTAAGCACTAATCAGGTTTTTCCTTCGTCAACCGGAATCATCGGAGTGCCTCTGCCGGAGGGACAGATCATTTCTCGATTGCCGTCTCTGATCGCCTCGTGTGGTTCGACCACCGATTACATGCGCGGATTCGCCGAAGCTATCCTCACCACCGATTCGCGTCCAAAGTTGTTCAGTGCTTCCGTTTCTTCGGGCGCGGCCAGCATCACCGGAATCGCCAAAGGCGCAGGCATGATTCATCCTCAGCTGGCGACCATGCTGGTTTACCTGCTCACTGATGTTGCGGCTTCATCGTCGGAATTGCGCAAGGCCCTCGGCCATGCCTGTGACGATACGTTCCACACCATTTCGATTGACGGCGACACTTCCACCAACGATACCGTGCTTTTGCTCGCGTCCGGGGCGAGCGGAATCAAATTGCGCAGCCTGGATGACGAATTCCAGACTGCCCTGGACGAAGTCTGCCGGTCGCTGGCGCAACAGATCGTGGCAGATGGCGAAGGCGTTCAGCATGTCATCCGATTGTCAGTGAAAAGTGCACGCAACCGTACTGAGGCTCTACAAGTCGCCCGCACTGTTGCCCATTCGCTGCTGGTGAAAACCGCCTGGGCGGGCGCCGATCCTAACTGGGGAAGAATCCTGGCTGCAATCGGGAGAAGTGGCGTTGCGCTTGATCCACGCAGGATAAGCATTCTCATCGGCGACCAGACCGTTTGCCGTGGCGCTGTCGCCTGTGATTTTGATGCCCGGCGAGCGCATCAGGAGCTTTCCAAACCGGAGAGCCGCGTCGAAGTTCGCCTGCGACGCGGAAAATCTGCAGTGGAATTTCTTACTACCGACCTCACCACAGAGTACGTGAGAATCAACGCCGACTATTCAACCTGAGAACTCCATGGCTGGCCTTATCGCGATTACCATGGCCCACTTTGATATAAAGCTTTGATCAGCCATCGGTTCTCCGGAGGTAAAAAATGACGCCCATGGTCCGCGCCACTGCCGGCGTGTTCATGCTCTTTTCACTCGCGTCGTTCGGGCAGACCATCATTGTCGATTCAACTCCCAGCCATGTCGTGAATACGTTCAGCCCGCTATATGCGCTGGGAACCACCGTGGACCGCGTCCCCAGCAATGCCACTGACACGTTCTTTCGCCCTGACCAGTTGCAGCAGATTGTGTCCGCCGGCTGGGGCATGGTGAGTTATCGGCACAATCCCGAACTGTTCGTGCAGGCCTGGCATTGGAATCCCAAGGGCAAATGGAGCGATCCATCAGGCAAAGGCTACTTCGTAGGCGACTCCAAGCCGACTGAGTTCATCCGCCACTCTTACGGATACTCGCTTCCGCACCGCGGCTTTACCCGAAATGGCGGGACGGAATTGGATGGCTTCTCGCGCCTCGACGATGGCGATCCCAAAACATATTGGAAGAGCAATCCCTACCTGACGCATCCGTTCACCGGCGAGGACGATAGTTTGCATCCGCAATGGGTCGTCATCGATCTGGGAGAGAAGCTGGAAGTAAATGCAATCCGCATCGCCTGGGGTGCGCCGTTCGCCAAAAAGTACGCAATCCAGTATTGGACCGGTGACGATGCTATGGACGACCAGGCCGATGGTGAATGGAAAATGTTCGAACACTCCTCGGTCGAAAACGGCAGCGGCGGAACTCAGACTCTATCGCTCGGTTCAGCGGTTTCGGCCAGATTTGTGCGACTGCTGATGACCAAGTCATCCGAAACTTGCGACAATCACGGCGGCGGCGATCGCCGCAACTGCGCCGGATATGCCATAAACGAAGTCTTCTTAGGCACGAAGGCGGGAGACGTCTTCAAAGACCTTATAAAGCATTCTCCCGATCAGAAACAGACTCTCACCTACTGCTCTTCGGTTGATTCCTGGCATGAGCCGTCTGACCTGTACGTTGCGCCGGATCGGATGGAGTCAGGCGACCAGCCCGGCCTCGACTTGTTCTACAACAGCGGAATTACCCGCGGGCTGCCGGCCATGATTCCGGTCGGCGTGCTGTACAGCACGCCCGAAGATGCCGCAGCGCAGATCGCTTATCTGGAAAAGCGTGGCTATCCGATCTCCTATATAGAAATACGATTCCTGGATTATTTGAAAGCTCACCACCGCATGAGCGATTTCGCCTTCATGTCATTCGAGCATTATCCCTACGACGGCTGTGACACTCCGTGGGAAAACATTTATCAGGAGCCCGAACTGCTGACTCACATCATGCAGGTCTGGCGTGACGATGGCCTGCCGCCCGATATCCCCCTCTTTGATACTGAGACCAATGCTCACGGCGGCGAAGCCGCGGTAGATATCTTCGGCGCTCTATGGATCGCCGATACCTTCGGCGGTTTTCTGGCCGCCGGAGGTAGAGGAACGTTTTACTATCACGCTTTGCCGTATTCTCCCGGACATCCCATCTGCGCCAATAGCTGGGGCACGTATCACATGTTTATGCTGGACGAAAAATACCAGATCAGGCAGAAGACGTCTCAGTTCTATGCGGCCCAGCTGATCACCCAGCAGTGGGTCGAGCCGAAGGACTCACCGCATCAGATGTTTAAGGCAACCGGCGATATCAAAGACCAGAAAGGCCGCGTGCTGGTCACGGCTTACGCTGTGAAACGGCCCGACGGTCAATGGAGTCTGATGCTGATCAACAAAGATAAAGATCGACCACATCAGGTGCGCGTCTCATTCCACGATGATGGCGCGCCGGCGGACACAACATTCTCCGGCCCAGTGACAATGTTCACTTTTGGCAGCGCGCAGTATCAATGGCATCCGGCACGAAAGAACGGCTACGCCGACCCTGATGATGCTCCGGTCAAATCCTCTGTACCTGGCGGGGGCGATGCCGTCTACACACTACCTCCCGCCTCACTGAATGTGCTGCGCGCGCGCGTCAGATAGACATCTGCGCTTATAATATCGAGATGACAACTAGGCTGCTGGACACGTTGCGCGATCAGAAAGTGCCCGTGGTCGGCTTTGTGAATGAGAAAAAGCTATATCGCTTTGGCGAAGTGGACCAGCGGATCAGGGCCTTGCAGATGTGGATCGATCATGGATTCGAGCTCGGCAATCACACCTATAGCCACTCTTCGCTCAATCAGGTCGGCCTGAAGGCCTGGGAAGACGACGTTGTTCAAGGCGAGAACGTGGTTCGGCTGCTGCTGGGGCAGCGCAACCTGAAGCTCAGATATTTTCGTCATCCGTTTCTTGATACTGGCAGAGATTTGCAAACCCGTCGCGAAGCCGAAGCCTTTCTGGTTGCGCGCGGTTATCGCATCGCGCCCGTCACGCTGGATGCCTGGGACTGGATGTACGCGACCGTTTACGAAGATGCCAAGCGCCGCGGAGACACTGCTTTGCAGCAGCAACTGGTGGACAATTACTTGTCCTACAGCGATACGATATTCGCCTATTCAGAGCAACTCGCAAAACAGACAATCGGCTACGAGCCGAAGCAAATTTTGCTGCTCCACGCCAACGAACTGGAAGGCGATCACATTTCCAAATTGCTCGATGTGCTTCGCAAACGCGGTTACCGTTTTATCACGCTGCAGGATGCCCTGAGCGATCAGGCTTACGGCTTGCCTGACACATACATCGGAGAAGAGGGAACGGGCTGGCTGGAGCATTGGGCAATCACTCTCGGTAAGCCTCCGCAAGGGGCACCTTCCGTGCCGCAGTGGTTGAATGATCGCTGGACTGCGCTGCATCCAGACAAGCCCTGATCAGCCATGCGTGGCTGAAATCCATTAGTTCGCTGGCGGTTCCACCAGGAAATAAGACTCCACTGCCCGCATCAATGCCTGTTGAGTCAGTTCAGGCTTGCGGCCCTCATAGCGCGCGGCCGAGCAGATCTTGTTAACCAGGTCGCGTGGATAACAGTTGCGGAGCGGCTCCTTCAATTTATTCGTGAGCGTGTCCATCAGACCGTCAATCAGCCCGGGATTGTATTCCAGTTCAGCGTCTTTGCACACATGCTGAAAGATTTCCCGGAACTGCTCGTCCGACGAATTTTCGATTCTGACCTTGGTGTGAATCCGCCGTAGGAAGGCGGCATCGACCAGTTGCGCAGGATCCATATTCGTGGCAAACACCACAAGTGACTCGAATGGAATCTCAATTTTCTTCCCACCGGCCAGCGTCAGGAAATCGATTCTCCGATCCAGTGGAACCACCCAGCGATTCAGCAGTTCTTCCGGCCTGACTCTCTGCCGGCCGAAGTCGTCGATGATCAGCACCCCATTGTTGGCCTTCATCTGTCCCGGAGCCGAATAAAACTTGGTCACCGGATTAAACTGAAGATCCAGCATTTCGATGGTCAGCTCTCCGCCCACCACCACTACTGGCCGCTGGCAGAGCACCCAGCGCGCGTCGTTGCCCGCCTCATGGGAACTCTGAACTACTTTGTGAATAAGAGGATCGTGTACCGCGATGATCTGGCCGTCGATCTCGACCGAATGAGGAATCCACACCATGTCTTCTGCCAGAACTCGTGGCAGTGCTTCTGCAATGGTGGTCTTTCCTGCTCCTGTCGGGCCATACAAAAATATCGAGCCCCCGGAATTCAGCGCAGTTCCAAGCTGGCTTACAGTTTTCTCATCCAGCACCAGGTGCGCCAGCGCTCGTTCCATAGCCGCCGGCCGCACGGCCACATCGCGCTGGCTCTGCAAACGGACCTGCTTCACGTAACTCTCCAGTGAAACGGGCGCTGGCCCGGTGTACTGGTTATGCGAAAGCAGTTCCAGAGCTCGCGAGCGTCCGGAAGTAGAAATTGCCACCCGGCGCGCATGGCCGACCATGCCTGTAACCTGGCAGAGTTGCTCCGCCCGGAGCCGTCGAAACAGTTCCTCCACCACCTGCGGAGTGAGCCGGATCAGTTCTCCCAACTCCGGCAGCGTAAGCGGGCCTGACAGGTAAAGGATCTTCAGCAGTAATTCTTCCAGGAACCCTCGGCGCACACCCACATCTTCAATTTTGTCCGGTGCGGCAGGCGGACGCGGCCAGGTTCCTGCTTTTACAGTGGCGGATGGTGGCATGAATCAGACCTCGGCTCGATCGATGGTAGCTTCTGCATCCAAATGGTGACAGGCTTCACGGTTCTACACAACTGCCCCGGGCGCGCGATCTGAATTGCTGGCTCACATTTTTACGGTGAGAGGCTCGGAAAGCTTGAAGCTGAGCGTCGATTCGGCCGGCAAAACAATCTCCTTCTCTCCCGTGTACGCAGCTCCCGCGGTACCCGCACCAGCGCCCAGCGCAGCGCCGATCAGGGCGCCCTTGCCGCCGCCCATCAGTCCGCCCAGCAGTGCGCCGCCACCTGCGCCGCCGCCGACCATTACCGCCGTACGTTTGCCTTTGCCCTTCAGATACCGGCTGACCGCGCTGGTCTTGACGTCGTAAGCATCCCCGTCAATTGTCACCGAGCTCAACGCCAGCTTCAGCACCGCACCGCCTTTGAAACGGCCCTGCGGAACCGCCTGCAGCACCGTCCCGGCAGCTTCTGCGCCGCTGGCAAGGATTACCTTGCCTTCGACCTCAACTGGTGTGGCCACGGTGGCATGAAAAGAGTCGCCCGAATTGCTGGTCTTCGAGCCGACTGCGTTACCCAGGCGGACAGTAATGACCGTTCCCGCGGGCAGTGTCACTTCCTTGCTGCCGAACAGGCTCGACGAGCTGTGCGGAGCGGAGTCCGAATCGCCGGCAGTATTCGAGGGCTTTGTCGAGCAGCCGAGCGAAACCGCAATAAGCAATAAAATAGCTGATAACTGAAATTGACGTTGCATGCGTCCTCCTGGCCTTGGAAGTACGAATGCTATCTTGTCCACTCTCCCGCCTAAAGATGCGAAAGGTGCAACCGCCATCATGGCCAGAGGTAACTTACTCGCGGGATTCGGCCCTCGCCGCCTGTACAAACTGATTGATTCGTATAAAAATGTGGTTCGCTGGCGTTTACGTGTATCTCAGGCCCACCACCCTCGAAGAAGCACTGGAAGCTCTCTACCAGAGCCGGGGCGAACTGCTGGCCGGCGGAACAGATTTCTATCCGTCGTTAGGTGAGCGATTGCCGGCCAAGCCGATTGTCGACATTACCAGGGTGCGCGAGCTCAAAGGCATTACGCGCAAGCCCGACCTGTTTCGTATCGGCGGCGGCGCCACCTGGACGGAGCTGATAAAAGCTCCGCTTCCGCGCTGTTTCGATGCCCTGAAAGCTGCAGCCCGGGAGATCGGGTCGGTGCAGATCCAGAACCGTGGCACGGTTGCCGGAAATCTGTGCAATGCTTCTCCGGCGGCTGACAGTGTTCCTGCGTTGCTTGCCCTGGATGCCGCCGTTGAACTGGCATCGCGCAGCACCGTTCGGCGCGTGGCTCTGCAGGATTTCATCCTGGGCAATCGAAAAACTGCGCGCCAGGCTGACGAAATCCTGACTGCCATCCTGGTCCCTCGAGCGGTAGACGATGCCCTCTCAACTTTCCTGAAGTTGGGTGCGCGGCGATATCTGGTTATTTCCATTGCCATAGTCGCAGTTGTCCTGGATATCGAATCCGGGAAGATTCGCGACGCAAGAGTGGCTGTGGGATCATGTTCGGTCCGCGCGCAGCGGTTAACCGACCTTGAACAACGATTGCGCGGAGCATCTCTCAGCGACATTGCTGAACTCGCCGCTGAGCAACACCTCAAACCACTTTCACCGATTGACGATGTTCGCGCCAGTGCCTCGTATCGTTTCGATTCTGCATTGACCCTGGTTCGCCGTGCCCTTGCTCAATGCGCGGCAAAGTGCTGACATGGCCACCACTGATGAAAAGCTCACCACCGTAGCTTCCGCAATCAGTTTCTGTGTCAATGGGCAACTGAAGTCTGTATCCCCTCCTCCTGAACGTCGACTCTCGCGCGTGCTCCGTTAAGACCTCGGGCTTACAGGAACGAAAGTCGGCTGCGACGCGGGAGATTGCGGCGCATGTACGGTTCTGCTGGACGGCGATCCGGTATGCGCCTGCCTGGTAGCTGCCGGTCAGGCGGATGGTTGCGATATCACCACCATCGAGGGTCTCGCCGGACGCGGGCCTTTTCTGGAACGTCTGCAAACTTCGTTTTTGAATCATGGAGCGGCACAGTGCGGCGCATGTACGCCGGGGATGCTTATATCCGCTGCTGCACTGCTCGAGAGAAACCAGTTACCAGACGAGCAGGAAGTAATGGATGCCATCGGAGGCGTGCTGTGCCGCTGCACCGGATATCGAAAGATAATTTCTGCCGTGATCGACGCGGGCAGGGAGCAAATCCTCATGTCTTCCGCGCCTGCCGGGACTGCTGTCGGAAACCGCATGGTTCGGCTCGACGGCCTGGCTAAGATCACCGGTAAAGAGATCTATGGTGCCGATGAAATACCTTCCGGTGCGCTGCTTCTTCGCGTGATTCGCTGTCCATTTCATCGCGCCGGTTTTCAGTTTGGCGATCTCGAGAAGTACGCTAAGCAGAACGCGATCACATGTGTGCTCACCGCCAAGGATGTGCCCGGCGAAAATCGCTATGGCGTGATTCCCAAATTTGCCGACCAGCCTGTGTTTGCAGAATCAGAAGCCAGATTCAAGGGTGAAGCAGTCGCTGCGGTAGCCGGTGCACAGGCTGCGGTCGAGAAGCTCGACCTCACGCAGTTTCCCGTCGTCTGGAATGAGCTGCCGGCCTTAATGACGATCGACCAGGCGCTTACTCCCGGTGCTCCGCAACTCCATCATGGACGCGAGCAAAATGTTCTGGTGCGCGGGCGGGTGGTGCGCGGGGATGTGGATGCAGCGCTGCGCAATGCGGAAATCACTGCAGAACTGGAAGTCGAAACCGGATTCGTCGAGCACGCCTGCATTGAGCCCGAGGCCGGCTTTGCTCGTCGCGCCGGAGACACCATCGAGATCCAGGCCTGTACGCAATCTCCCTACATGGATCGTTCGGATATCGCGCGCATTCTAGGTATCGCGGAAGCATCCGTACGCATTATTCCGACTGCGGTGGGCGGCGGCTTCGGCACCAAGCTCGACCTTTCCGTCCAGCCCTTTCTGGCATTGGCAGCCTGGAAACTCAACCTGCCGGTACGCATGGTTTACTCGCGAACCGAATCGATGATCTCGACCACCAAACGCCACCCCGCGCGAATGTGGGCCAAAGCGGGCGCCGGCCGCGATGGCAAATTGCAGGCGCTCGACTTCCGCGCCGACTTCAACACCGGCGCATACTCTTCGTGGGGGCCAACCGTGTCGGCCCGTGTTCCGGTGCATGCTTCCGGACCGTACTTCGTTCCTCACTATCGCGCGTTGACGCGCGCCGTCCATACCCATCTCGTGCCCGCGGGTGCCTTTCGAGGTTTCGGTGTACCGCAGATGGCAATCGCCCAAGAACAGCTCTACGACGAACTTGCCGACCGCGTCGGGATGGATCGTCTTGAGTTTCGCATTCTGAATTCGCTCACCAACGATCTTCCCACCGTTACCGGCCAGGTGCTGGGAGAAGGAGTCGGCATTCGTGCCTGCTTTGAGGCCTTGCGTCCGCGATGGAAGGCCGCGCGCAAAGAGGCAGTAGATTTCAACTCCAGTGCACAGCATTTGCGAAGAGGCGTTGGCGTTGCCGGCATGTGGTACGGTTGCGGGAATACTTCCCTTCCCAATCCTTCAACCATGCGCGTGGGCCTGAAATCCGATGGGCGAATTGCTCTTCATCAGGGCGCGGTAGATATCGGCCAGGGCTCGGCTACAGTCGTCACCCAGATTTGCGCCGACGCTCTCGGTTGCTCGATCGATCGCTTCGATCTGCTTTCCGGCGACACATCCATCACGCCCGACTGCGGCAAAACTTCCGCCTCGCGTCAGACTTTCGTAAGCGGCAAGGCCGCTTACATGGCCGGAGAGGCGCTGCGCCGCGAAATCCTGCGGCTGGTGAAGGCGTGCGATTGCGCGAAGATCTCTTTCGAGAATGGCAGCGTTGAAGTCCACGAGGATAAAAAGCTCCATCGCATCTCGCTCGCCGACTTGCCGATTGATAAACACGGATATGTGCTGACAGCCGAAGCCACATTCGATCCGCCGACCAGGGCTCTCGATGAGAATGGCCAGGGCATGCCCTACGCTGTCTACGGCTTCGGCGCACATCTGGCGGAAATTGAAGTCGACACCGAGTTGGGAACCATTAAGGTCTTAAGGATCACGGCGGCCCACGATGTCGGCCGCGCTATCAATCCCACTTTGATCGAAGGTCAGATTGAAGGTGGCGTCGCCCAGGGCATCGGCATGGCGCTGATGGAGGAGTTCTTCCCCGGCAAAGGCGAAAATCTGCACGACTACCTGATTCCTTCTGCCGGCGATATTCCTCCCATCGAATCTATTCTTATAGAAGATCCTTCATCCATTGGCCCATACGGCGCAAAGGGGATCGGTGAACAGGCTGTGATCCCCACCGCGCCGGCGATTTTGAATGCGCTGCATGATGCAATCGGCATTCGCTTGCGCAAAATTCCCGCCACCCCCGACCGGGTGCGGGCTGAAATTTTAAGGTGCGGGATCACGGGAGCTTCCCGTGGCTGAGAGCTCCCTTTCTTGAGCACAATAAAGAGTGGGATGGCAATCTGCTGGGCAGCCACGAACAATTCGTAACCGCGATCGGCGCCGGCACTACTTATCCCGACTACAAACCTGCTCCCTTCATCATCTCCTCGCAGCTTCACGGAGTGGATACCGTCACTGTGGTCACGGAAGGAATTTTCAGTTACTGCGGGATCAAGCTGAAGATCGATACTGACCGCCACCTCGGGGCAGAGTGCAGCATAGTTCGCGCACAGGGCGAAGCGGTTGGGCATGTCACAACCAACGAATACGGCTCTCAGATGTTGTCACTCGGCGGAGTGCGTCACCTCACCGGCGGCACCCGCCGTGAAGGCACTGTCACCTGCGACACTCTCCTGAATTTGTGCAACGGCAAACCCGCCGAACTGGAAATCGATGGCGGAGCCAAGGTGACGGTGCAAGCCGGCAAACCTCCTGTGGTGGATGGCGTGCTGGAGGAACGAATGCGCGTGGGTTGCGGATCGGCCACCATCGGCATGTTCGCCAGGCAGTGGCAAGGCAAAGTGGATGACGTGGTCGTTGTGGACGACCACATCACCGGAGTGCTTTCTGAACACCAGGCGGGCAAGTTGCTGGGAATTCCGGAGACTGGCATTCGCATCAAGGGCCGCCGTTCAACTCCCGGGCGCTATTTCAAAGTCGCGGAGCCTGGAACTTCCTGGGGCGGGACCAATATCAGTGATCCTTTATCTATCGTCGAGGGATTTAAACCTAAGATTGCATGGCCGGGCCTGCGCCTGCTGATGGTCAGTACCACCGGTGAACACTTCGCCTACTTCGAATTGAACGAACATTTACAGCCGATAGAAAAGGATTTACCGGAGGCGCTGCAGCAATCTGTAGCGCGCATTAAAGAAAACTGCGAGCCGGCGCTGTGCACGGTTCTGTTTATGGGCGGAGCCGGCGGTTCGCTCCGTGCGGGGGTGACCGAGAATCCTGTGCGGCTTACGCATTCCGTACGCGACGCGCTTACTCGCGTTACCTGCGGCGGCGCTCCTGTTTATGTGTGGCCCGGTGGGGGTATCACGATTATGGTGGATGTGAGCCTGATGCCGGAAAATGCTTTCGGCTATGTGCCAACCCCGGCACTGGTTGCCCCGATTGAGTTCACACTGAAGCTCAGTGACTATGCCGCTCTCGGCGGATATATGGATCATGTGCGCCCACTGGAGTCTCTGCTGAATAATCAACGGCTAGGTAGCAGTGCGCATCGCGTGGGCGAGCCATGAATACTCGTGCCCAGGTTCGCTTACTGGACGGCCGCAGGCTGCACCTGCATGATGGGCCAATTGATATTGTTCTGGAGGCATTCGGGCAGCAGGCCGAAATTGAGAAAGCTTACCATGCTGCGGGAGTGCGATTTTCGAGCATCCTCGATGAACTCTGCCGCGAGTTGCCGCGATTGCGTAAATCAGCCGGCGAGTGTGGCCCTTTCCACAGTATTGTCGCCCGAAGAATGCTCGCCGCTGTACTGCCGTATACTGCATCAACTTTCATCACCCCCATGGCAGCCGTAGCTGGCGCGGTCTCAGAAGAAGTCCTGCATGCAATGACCGAAGCCGCACATCTCAGTCGAGCATATGTAAATGATGGCGGTGATATCGCACTGCATCTTTCGCCCGGAGAAGAATTCGCAATCGGCATGATCGAGCTTCCCGAAAATCCATCGTTGCTTGGTACCGTCACCATCGCAGCCGCCAGCCCAATTCGCGGAATTGCAACCAGCGGATGGCGGGGGCGCAGTTTCTCTCTGGGCATAGCCGACTCCGTCACCGTGCTCGCCCATTCCGCTTCCGCGGCCGATGCAGCAGCAACCATCATTGCGAACGCCGTCGACCTTCCCGGCCATCCTGCAATAACCCGCGTTCCGGCTTATGAACTTGCTCCGGACAGCGATCTTGGATCATTGCTGGTCACGCAATGTGTCGCCGAACTTTCGGCTGGTGAAATTCATGGCGCTCTGGAAAATGGGCTGGCCGCAGCTGGAAATCTTTTAGATCGCAAGCTGATCGTCGCGGCTGCGCTGAGCTTGCAGAGAGAAGTGCGCCTGGTTGGCCAGAATCTCATGGCCACTCCGCAACTGGAAAGCCTCGCCCATGCCTGAGGTAAAACTTCGAAAGCGATTGACCGTGGTTGAGGAAATTTTCCACGAAGGCGGCCCGGCCGCAACCACGCCGCTGCGCCGGGCAGCTCAGCTTGCGGTGATCCACAACCCGTTTGCCGGGCGCTACGTTCCTGACATCGCCGGCTTTATGGACGACTTGAAACCGCTTGGACTTGAAATGGCGCGCAATCTCATCTCTGCCCTGGGTGGCAATGCCCGCGGGATTGAAGGCTACGGCAAAGGCGCCATCGTCGGTTCCGCAGGTGAACTCGAGCACGGAGCGCTTTGGCACGTTCCCGGCGGATACGGCATGCGCGAGTTGCTGGGCGGCGCTAAAGCAATCGTCGCTTCCACTAAGAAAGTTGGCGGCCCCGGCACGCGGCTCGACGTTCCTGTCACCCACATCAACGCTTCCTACGTGCGCAGCCATTTCGATGCCATGGAGGTGGGCCTGGTAGACGCTCCGCTAGCCGATGAGATCGTGCTCGCTCTCGTCATGACCACCGGTTCGCGCGTTCATGCCCGGGTCGGGGGACTCAAGGCCTCAGAGATCAAGGGAGAAGATGGATTGCGATGAAAGCAAAAATCCGCAAGCTCGCCACTTTTGTGGAAGAAACCTGCACCGAGATGGGACGTCAAATCCAGCCGCCCACGCGACGTGCCGCAGCAGTCGCAGTTATCGAGAATCCTTGCGCCGGCAAATACGTTGAAGACTTAAACGAACTGATGGAAATCGGCGAAGAACTTGGACAGTTGCTGACCGAGCGTGCGGTTGCGGCGCTCGGAATTCCCGGCCCTTCCGCCGAGAGTTACGGCAAAGCAGCCGCCGTCGGAGAAAACGGAGAGCTTGAACATGCAGCTGCCATCTTGCACCCGAAACTTGGCACGCCCGTGCGCAAAGTGCTCGGCAAAGGCGCGGCGCTCATCCCATCATCGAAAAAGCGCGGCGGGTTGGGTGTAGCTCTTGATATCCCGCTCGGTCATAAAGACGCAGCCTTCGTGCGCAGCCACTTCGATGGTATGGAAGTTCGATTGAATGACGCACCCCGCGCGAATGAGATCGTGGTCGCCATCGCCGTTACCGACAGCGGCCGTCCATTGCCGCGAGTGGGCGGCCTGGCGAAGGCTCAGATCAAGGGTGACGACGGGCTGCGCTAATTTGACGCCATTGCTTTAAACGAAACCTTTTCTCGCGTCAGCAACTCAAACTGTGCTCCTTTTGCAGCTTTTATCTCCAGTGCATGCACCCGACCCTTGCTGCTACTCGGAGGTGGAAAACTCACCTGATACATAGAATCCATCAGTTCTCGAATCTGAGCGAAGGCTTTTGATACCTCACTGCTGCTTAAATCCGTGAATGCCGCTCCACCCGAGGTCTTGGAGATTGCATCAAGCACACGTTTCCCCCTGCTCCTGTCAGAAATCTCGGTCCCGATCGAAAAAATGACCACACCAGAACTCGCAACTATATCCTCCGCCATAGCGAGCCTGTTGCGGCTCGCATTGTCCTCACCATCGCTAAGAAGCACGACTATCCTGCGAGTTGGCGCTCGTGGGTCCGAAAGCGCCATCCTGTCGTGGCATGCCATCACGATCGCATCATATAGAGCGGTTCCGCCTCCTACCTGTACGTTAAAAGAAACCCCGGAAATCTGATTCCGATCCAATAGGGGGGTAGCTTTACTAGTGTCAGAAAACAACTGAAAGAACACCCGATCCTGCTCCGAGCGAAGGACTTGGTTCACGAACTCCTTTGCGGCATTCAGCCCTGCCTCGTATAGGCGATTGTCACTTTGAGATCTGCTGGTGTCGATCACGATGCCCAGCCGTAATGGAAAGTCAGCAGCCCGCAACAATTTCACGCCTGAGACGATCGGTGTTTTGTTATCCAGGATCAGTAGCGAGTCGGGCGTCAGATTCTTTACTGGCCGACCATGATGATCCAGGGCAATAATGGGGAACGTCAAACTTTGTTCGATGGGCTGCGGCAAAGCAGGCGGCGCAACTACAGCAGCGGCCAGGCTTGCGATGACGAGACGTAACAAAAGGAATTTCATGCGGCACGATTCTAGCAGCGTGCCATTTCCGGTACACGCGTCGCCGGTGGAGTGTTTCGGCTTCGCTGCGCGCTGACCAATCCATCGACGATTACCATGCCGATTCCCGGCAGGTCGCCGCGTTGAATGCTTTCCAGCACATTCTTGCCGGGCGAATGTTGCGCCTGGTCCATCAGCACGAAGTTCGCCGCGCGGCCGGGCGCAATCAGGCCGCAATCCAGGTTGCGGATCTTGGCCGTGTTTCCGGTTGCAAAGCAGATTGCTATCTCAGGGGGCACTTCACCCAAAGAAGACAGCATCGCGATCATCCGTAATATTCCCAGCGGCTGCACGCCGGAACCCGCGGGAGAATCGGTTCCCAGAATTACGCGCCTCAGCTGCTTCAACTCTTTTGCAGTCCGAAGCGTAAGCAACGCCGCGCGCTCGTTTCCGTTGTGAACAATCTCCAGCGCCCGGCTTGATTTCTCACACAACCCGGTAATCTGATCGTCTGGCAAGGCGGTGTGTCCGCCGTTGATGTGGCCAATTACATCGGCATCGGTTTCAAGAACAATATCCTTGTCGATCAGGCTGGAACCTGGAATCGAAGGCCCGCCAGTGTGGATGGTGCTCTGAATGCCGTACTTGCGGGCCCAGCCCACCATCTGCCGCGCAGTTTTGCCGTCTTTGACGCTCCCCAGGCCGACTTCGCCCAGGATGGTCACTCCCGCGGCCGCGAGTTCTTTGAAATCGTCTTCGACCATTCCGTGTTCAAGCACGGGCGCGCCGGCCAGGATCTTTACTCCGCCCGGACGAAACGCATGAAAACTTCTCTGTGCGCAGATCGCCATCGCCTTGAGGCCGACAATGTCTTTGGGTCGCCCCGGCGTGTGCACCTCACCCGCTGAAACCATTGTGGTCACTCCGCCGTGCATATAGCTATCAATCCAGCCCAGCTGGTTCTGGCGTGGCGTCCAATCTCCTGCCACCGGATGCACGTGGCTGTCAATCAGGCCCGGGGTAAGGGCCACACCGTGCGCATCGATCAATAGCGTTGGATTGGCTGTATCTATATCTTTCTCTTTTCCAACTGCGGCAATCCGCCCATCCACTGCCACAACCGTGTCGGCATCAAGGATAGGCCGCTCAAGATGGCCGCTGAGCAGCAGTCCGATGTTTCGGATTACCAGCCGGTGTGGCGTGCTTTGTCTGGAAGATGCAGGTTCCGTCATGGCGTCCTCGCGAGTGCGCTCGCCAGTATACAGAGCGCTGCTTTTGTTGCGGAGTTCCGCCGCCGCAGCCGAGGGCGGCTGTGGCCTGCGTACTCTGTTCTTGGCGTGGCTTCTTTGATTGGTTAGAATCGCGCGCATGCCTTCGCGTGACGTCATCTTCTGGGAAGTCGATACGCAG
>QHZY01000015.1 GCA_003224855.1 Acidobacteriota bacterium
CGTTTTGCGTGGTGAAGGCAATTTCCGACGAAGCCGAATTCGAGATGCCGGGGCTGGAGAGATTCGTTGGGACTGGCGAGGGCGCAGGTTTCAGGCAGTGGAGTTTCGCCGCTTACGTGATGTTCCGGCCCTGGCTATGGGGCCGCGCCTTTCAGCTGGGGTCAGGCAGCGCGAAAGCTGCGCGCGCACTTTGCCGTCATCTCAGCGCACTGGCCCGCTGTGCGCGGAACGAAACCGTGCCCCGCAGCGTTGATCTGGCGATGAGGACCAAGTGTTGAGTTCAAATTGCACAAAGTCCCAGATCCTGGTTGTACTCGCGGGGCTGAGCTTTGCCCAGCCGCAAGCTAAGCGGCTGATGGTGGAAAGCTTCCGCAAAGGGTCAACCCATATCGCGGAACGCACGCATGCAGGTCGAGGTCAAGCTCACAAATTCCAGCCCGAACCAGGCGAGCACTACTAGATGGCTACCGCGCGCGAGATCGAACCGCAAGACAGGTCGTTCAGAATTCCCGCAACCATGCAGGCCGCAGTGTATCGGGGATTGAACGATGTGCGCCTGGAAATGGTTCCAGTGCCTGAGATCGGGCCGGGAGAGATTCTGGTGCGGGTCCACACCTGCGGCATCTGCGGCACTGACCTGAAGAAAATTTCTACCGGATCGCACTCCGCTCCGCGCATTTTCGGACATGAGACTTCCGGGGTAGTGGCGGCCGTCGGGCAGGGCGTCAGCAATTTTGCTGCGGGCGATCGAGTGATGGTGTTTCATCACATACCGTGCGGGAATTGCTACTACTGCGAGCACAAAACTTTTGCGCAATGCCAGACCTACAAGAAAGTAGGCTGCACGGCAGGTTTCGAAGCTGCCGGCGGAGGGTTCGCAGAATACGTCCGGGTGATGGATTGGATTGTGAATGCGGGCACGGTGCGCATCCCGCATAATGTCTCGTTTGAGCAGGCCTGCTTCGTTGAACCCGTAAACACCTGCATGAAGGGAATCGAGTGTTTGCGGTTGCAGGCCGGCGAATCGGTTCTAGTGATAGGTCAGGGACCGATCGGCATCATGTTGGCAACATTGGCTCAAAGGGCTGGAGCCGATGTGACCACTTCCGATTTGTATCGGGAGAGGCTTACAATATCAGCAACCTTCGGTTTGCGAAATTCTGTGGATGCTTCGCGTGACGACGTAGTACAGCGCGTGCGGGAACAAACGGATGGACGTGGAGCCGACGTCGCCATTCTGGCTGTCAACGGAAACAACCTGATTCGCACTGCGATGGATTCAGTTCGGCCGGGAGGTCGAGTGCTGCTTTTTGCGCAGACCGCGCGTGGCGAAGCCACCATAGATCCGGCCGCGATTTGCGTAGATGAGAAGACGTTGTTGGGGTCGTACAGCGCGTCGGTTGAGTTACAGGATCAGTCGGTGCGGTTGGTGATGGATCGTGAAATCGAGTTGGACCGGCTGATCAGCCATCGTTTTCCGCTGTCGCGCTGCGTGGAAGGTCTGAATCTGGCTGCCCATCCTAAACCTGACTCGATGAAGATAGTGATTCAGCCGGGTAGCTCGTGGGAAGGAATTTAAGTGAACGGAAAGATGACCGCTGCCGTCCTCTACGGTAAAGAGGACGTGAAAATCGAAAAAGTCCCGATCCCGCGCGTGGGTGAGGGTGAAGTACTGGTGAAGGTACAGGTAGCACTGACTTGCGGAACCGATCTGAAAGTTTATCAGCGCGGATACCACGCGCGCATGATCGTGCCCCCCGCATTGTTCGGCCATGAACTGGCAGGTGTTATCGAGGAAATCGGGCCGGGAGTTCGGGGCTTCAAGCGCGGCATGCGAGTGGTTGCGCTGAATTCCGCGCCTTGTCAGATGTGCTTTTACTGCTCGAAGCACCAGGAGAACCTGTGCGAAGACCTGTTGTTCAACAACGGCGCCTACGCTGAATACATTCGCGTGCCCCGGCGCATTGTTGAAACCAACATGCTGGCTGTTCCTCCTGATGTGAGCTATGAAGAGGCCGCGATGGTGGAACCGCTGGCCTGTGTGCTGCGCGGACTGCATGAGACGGAAGTTGAAATTGGCGACACGGTTACGGTTGTGGGGGGCGGTCCGATTGGCCTGATGTTCATGCAGGTCGCCAAAGCCATCGGCTGTAACGTGATTGCGGTGGTGAAGCGTGATTCGCAGGTGGCTGCGGCCAAGCGCATGGGGGCCCACGAAGCCGTGCAAATCACCAAAGTAAGCGACCCGGTAGAGGCGGTGCGCATGCTGACCACCGGGCGCCGCGGGTCCGACGTTGTGATCGAAGCGGTTGGCCGCTCGGAAGCCTGGGAGTGGGCCATTGACATGGTGCGTAAAGGCGGAACGGTAAACTTTTTCGGTGGTTGCGCCAGCGGCACCAAAGTGCAACTCGACACCAATCGCCTTCATTACTCTGAGATAACTCTGAAGGCGACTTTCCATCACACGCCGGAAACAGTTCGCCGGGCGTTCGGGCTTATTTCCGAAAAGAAGATCCGCTCGAATGACTACATTACCGGAGAGGCGCCGCTTTCCCGGCTGACGCAGGTTTTGCGGCACATGCTGAACCGGAACGGCGACATCAAGACCGCCATAATTCCCGGACATTGACGGTGCCGGCAGACCTGACTTCGCTGAGGCGATCCGAACCATCAGATGAACACAGCTGTTACCGCCGACTCGCAATCGCCCTGGCGAACTCTGCCGGGCGAATACGCTATTCCTGAACATCCGCCAACTCTGGCAGAAGCTCGCGAGTATTGCCGGCGCTTGGCGCGCACCCACTACGAAAACTTTTCCGTAGCCACCTGGTTCCTGCCGCGTCATTTACGGCAGCACTTTTACAACGTGTACGCTTATTGCCGGATCTCGGACGATCTGGGCGATGAAACCAACAATCCAGCCGCTTCTCTTCAGTTATTGAGTGAGTGGGAAGCCGAGCTGGATGCGTGCTACACGGGACATTCTCGCCATCCGGTGTTTGTCGCTCTCTCTGAGACCATCAAGCAATTCGATATCCCCAAAGGACCATTCGCCGATTTGTTGAAAGCTTTTCGGCAGGACCAGACTGTTACCCGCTACCCGACCTTCAACGACCTGCTCGGATACTGCGAGAACTCCGCTAATCCCGTAGGCCGGCTGGTGCTCTATGTCTGCGGTTATCGCGATCCTGAGCGCCAGGCATTGTCAGACTTTACCTGCACCGCGCTTCAGCTCGCGAACTTCTGGCAGGACGTCAGTGCTGACTGGAACAAGGGCCGCATCTATGTGCCGTTGGAGGACCTGCGCCGGTTTGGGGTCAGCGAACAGGACATTGCGGAGTCCCGTAACAGCGAACCATTTCGCGAGATGATGAAATTTGAAGTAAAGCGCGCGCGCGAGTGGTTCCGGCAGGGGCTGCCGCTAATTAAGAGTGTTGACCGCTCACTGGCGCTGGACATTGAACTGTTCAGCCGTGGCGGTCAGGAAATTCTGAATGCGATTGAAGCTCAGGGTTTCGTGGTGCTTGGGAGACGTCCATCAATCTCCAGGCGCCGCAAGCTGTACCTGGCGGCTGGTGCGGCGTTAAGGAATATGTTGTGAATGTCGCGGTAGAACCGGTCGCGGGCAGCTTTTCTCCCAGCTCTTCGCAGCTGGCGCTGGCTTATTCGGTGTGCCGCGGCATGGCCCGCGCCGCCGCCAAAAACTTTTATTATGCGTTCATGGTCCTGCCTCGTCCGAAGCGTCGCGCGTTATGTGCGGTGTATGCCTACATGCGGCATTGCGATGACATCAGCGATGACGCCCTGATAATGGCGGACCTGCGGCGCCAGCGGCTGTCCGAATGGCTGGAAGCAACTCACAGAGCCTTTGCCGGCCAGCCTACCGATGATCCCATTCTGCTCGCGCTTACCGATACCCGGCGGAATTTTTCGATTCCGGTGGAACTGTTCGATGAGCTTGCCTACGGCACCGCCATGGACCTGCAGGTTACCCCGGACACATCCGCCGCGGGCGATCCGGTGGTTTACTACCGCACGTTCGAGGATCTCCGGGTTTACTGCTATCGCGTCGCTTCCGTCGTGGGCCTGGTTTGCATACGCATCTTTGGGTACCGGGATAAGGCGGCGGAACGCTTTGCCGAGGATTTGGGAATCGCTTTCCAGCTCACTAACATTATTCGTGATGTGCGCGAAGACGCCGCCATGAGGCGGGTTTATATTCCTGCCGAAGAGCTCAAGCAATTTGAAATTGCCCCGCGCGATCTCATGTCTCCCAACATGCCGGTGCGCCTGCGATGGCTACTGGCAGCGGAAGCAGACCGCGCTCGTGGCTTTTATGCGGCCGCCGGAGAACTCATGGAATTGATTGACGAAGACAGTCAGCCGGCGCTCTGGGTACTGGTAACTATCTATCGCGGCCTGCTGGAGCGGATCGCGGCGCGCGAGTACGACGTGTACGGACCGAAGATCCGTCTAACCACCCGCGAGAAATTTCTAATTCTGGGAAAGGGTCTGTTGAAACGGATTGTCTGATGGCCCAGCGCTGGTCACAAACACATTGGACCGATAGCCCACGGGTGGCGGTGGTGGGAGGCGGATTGGCAGGACTGGCGGCCGGCTGCGCGCTGGCCGAGAGCGGATTCCGCGTCTCGTTATTTGAGCGCCGGCCGTACCTGGGGGGCCGCGCCTCCTCCTATCTACACCCTGCAACCGGCGAAGTCGTGGATAACTGCCAGCACGTTTTGCTGGGGTGCTGCACCAATTTACTGGAATTCTATCGGCGCACCGGAATTGATGATCAGATACGCTGGTTCGATCGCATGACCTTCCTCGAGCCCGGCGGACGTGCCTCTGTGATCGGGCCTTCCTCTCTGCCGGCACCGCTGCACGCTGCGCCCTCATTCCTGGGCGCGGCCTGCCTTAATCTGACCGATAAACTAGGCATCGCTGCGGCCATGGCGAAACTTGCTCCGCTGACGCCTTACGACAAGGGGGAACCGTTCCTTGACTGGCTTCGCCGCCATGGCCAGACTGACCGCGCGATCGGACGTTTCTGGCGCACTATTCTGGTGAGCGCGCTGAACGAAGACATCGATTGCATCTCTGTACCGTATGCAGCCCAGGTGATGCGAGAATCGTTTCTGAAATCCGCTGATGCGGGGAGAATGGGTATTCCGACTGCGCCGCTTACTGAGTTGTACGACAAAGCCGGAGAATACGTCCGTGAACGGGGCGGAGAAGTTCACGTGCGATACGGCGTCGACGGGTTCCAGGCAGGGCCGGCGGGAGTGAAGCTGCGCTCCGGCAACCAAGAAGCTGATTTCGACTTTGTAATTCTGGCTCTTCCCTTTGATGGACTCTCAAGGATTCTGCCGGAAACCACCGCGGCTGACCCGTTGAGAAATGCGCTCTCTCATTTTCAGAGTTCTCCGATCACCGGCATCCACTTGTGGTTTGATCGCCAGATCAGCGATCTGGAACACGCCGTGTTACTCGACCGCACTATTCAATGGATGTTCCATAAATCAAAACTGCTGGCCGGACGCAACGGGCACAGCCGGAGTGGTGCAAGTGAGGGCAGCTATGTGGAAGTTGTGGTCAGTTCCTCCAAGTCGCTGGTTGAAACATCGCGGGCAGAGGTGGTGGAACTCGCGCTGAAAGAACTGTCAGAATTTTTTCCAGCGGTGCGCGATGCGGTGCTGCTGAAATCCACCGTGATCAAGGAAGTGCACGCAACTTACTCGCCCCGTCCCGGGGTGGACGAATACCGCCCTGCTCCGGAAACTGTCTGGCCGCGGGTTTTCCTGGCCGGCGACTGGATCGCCACTGGATGGCCTGCAACTATGGAGGGCGCAGTTCGCAGCGGGTATCTCGCAGCCCAGTGCGTGGCTCGCGCCGCCGGTCAAAAGACCGCGGCATTTCTGGTTCCTGATCTTCCGGCTTCAGGGTTTATGCGGTTGTTCGGATAAACTTTCAGCCCGCCAGCAGAGCCACTCCGGCAGCCACAAACAGGGCCGCTGTCCAGCGGCGGTGATCCACACGCTCGTGCAGAAAGAATCGTGCGGCAGCGGCATTGGCTACGAATGTCAGCGAAGCGGA
Organism: Acidobacteriota bacterium; assembly: GCA_003224855.1. Classification (GTDB taxonomy): domain Bacteria; phylum Acidobacteriota; class Terriglobia; order Terriglobales; family Acidobacteriaceae; genus Gp1-AA142. The sequence continues at coordinate 6,100 of QHZY01000015.1, forward strand.
AGCCGGGCCCACCAGGCTTACATCGGCCCACGACAACGCGAACAGCAAGCTATAAAATCCCACCGCCATCATGACAACACCAAGCGGAAAACTAGGGGTGCGCAATATTCGGGAAGCGACCGTCCATAGACAGGTTCTGCGCCACAGTTCTCCCACGTCACCTACTTGCTTCATGGCACGCGCCAGCAGAATGTCACCGGTGGTGGAAGCCAGCACAACCACTGCAATGGCGCCCCAGGTATATGCGTGTTTCATTGCCGTGCACCCGGAAGAGCAGGTTCCGATTCTTTGAATCCGGCTGTCGGACTGTGCTGAGCCTGGGGTGTTAAAGCCGGCCCCTGAGTCACAAAGCCTACGCCGGAAGAGATCAGCAGTATCCCAAACCATCGCATGGGCGTGATTTGTTCATGCAGCCAGAAGCGGGCGATGACGGCCAGGAGTACGTAACCCAGAGAACTTGCAGGCAGTACGTAGGTAAGATCAGCCCAGGAAAGTGCGGTGGTGTATGAGACAAAGAAGAACAGCAGGAAAACAATGCCCAGCGCCACCCAGGGATTGAATACTGCTGTGAGCACGCTGCTCCAGTGATTCAGCGAAATGCTGCCGACTTCCTTCATGCCATGAGAAAGAAGGGAATCACCCAGGGCGGCAAAGAGGGTAATGCCACCTAACACCAGATACTTGCGGAAGGTCACTCGTCTTTCTTCCTACGCCCCCGCCGGTTCAGCCGTGGCCGCCGACTCTTGCTTACTCCGTTTGTCCTTCACCCATTTGTGCCGCATGGCTCGGACTTTAAGGAAAGCTCTGGCTTCCCTGTAGAGACGTTTGCGGTCATCCCCGTTAAAAGCCGCTTTTTTGAGAATGCGGAAAATCGCCTTGGGCCTGAAGTAATATTCGTCGTAAAAGTGGTGGACTGAGTCGAGGATTTCGTCTGCCGGCAACCCGGGATATTGGATGTGAGCCAGTTGATGGCCGCCCTCATCCACCATGTTGGTATCGGCCACAATGAAGCCGTTCTTCACCGCATAGTCATAGAGCTCGGTACCCGGATACGCGTGCGCCACCGAGACCTGGATGGTCTCAACATCCAACTCCTTCGCGAAGTTGATGGTGTTGCGGATGGTTTCGCGTGTTTCTCCGGGCAGACCCAGAATAAAGTCGCCATGAACGACCAATCCAAGCCTGTGGCAATCCTTCGTAAACTGGCGGGCACGCTCGATGGTCGCACCTTTTTTGATGTTCTTCAGAATCTGTTGATCGCCTGACTCATAGCCCACGATCAATAGGCGGCATCCCGCTTCTTTCATCGCTTTGAGCGTCTCAAAATCGGTGGTGACGCGAGAAGTGCATGACCAGGTCAGGTTCAGCGGCTTCAGCTTCGAGCAGAGCTCAACCGTTCGTGCCTTCTGAATATTGAACGTGTCATCATCAAAGAAGAACTCTTTTACGTGCGGCCAATATTCTTTGGCTTTGGCCATCTCGCGTGCCACGTCATCGGAAGAGCGCTTGCGCCACGGATGTCCGCTCAGGGTCTGCGGCCACAAACAAAACGTGCACTGCGCCGGGCAGCCGCGAGTTGTGTAAAGCGAAACGTATGGATACAGCAGGAACGGCACGTTATAACGACTCACATCCAGGTCGCGTCGGTAAACGTCGGTGACATGCGGCAGTGCGTCAAGGTCCTGAATCTGTGGGCGATCGGGCGTGTGCACCACCTGTCCGTTCTTCAGATAAGAAATACCCACAATCTCTTCCAACGGCTTGCCCTGCGCGAATTCGACAATCTGCCCATCGAACTCCTTGCGGCAGATGAAGTCGATAGCATCGCAGTCGCGCAGCGACCTTTCCGGCAACACGGTTACGTGCGGCCCGACGAAGGCGATCTTGATGCGGGGATTCGCTTCCTTTATCTTCTGCGCCAGCCGGATGTCGCCGGGAAATCCGGGGGTGCTGGTAAACAACACCAGAAACTCGTAATCTCTTGCTATGTCAATGGTCTGCTGTGCCGAAACGTGGTGCGACGGCGCATCCAGCAGCCGCGAACCTTCCAGCATCCCAGCCGGATAGGCCAGCCACACCGGATACCAGTATGATTCAATCTCGCGGGTCGCAGGCCACCGTGAGCCGGCTCCGCCATCAAAGTTTTCAAACGACGGAGGGTTCAACAACAAGGTTTTTAAGGGCATATGTGTGAAGCTCAAGTTTAACACCTCCGCGCGTTATTTCCTCGCTTTGCAGGGTATTCATCAGGTACTTCTTCGAACTTAGCCCTTTGTTTACAGCGCTTCGGCATAAAATCGGTTTGTTTCGGTCCGGCAGCCCTTGCGAATGACACGGGCGAACCTGGGACAGGTCTAATGCCTGCATCTATTTACCCACCCAATTTTCCAGTTCTCCAGTTGCACGAAGCAGCATGATGCGGCTCTTCTCCAGTTCGAATTTCATATCCTGCAGAGAGAGGTAACGCTCGTTGACCTGTTGCTGGGCATCCGCGACATCGGCAAAAGCGCCCGATCCGCTATTCAGCCTGATCTGCAGCGACTCCAGATTAGTCTGGGCCAATTGACTCTCGAGCTCCGCCACTTGTTGTGCCGCGCTCAGTTGCTCAACCGAGCGTTGCAGTCGAAGCGTCTCCTCGGATACCTGGTTCCTGGCAGCAATGGCATCGCTTTTCGCTTTTACCGCCTCGGCATCGGCCGCCTGCGCATGGGCATGTTGAGCGGGATTCAGAAACGGAAATCTTATGGCCACGCCGAGGGTTGCGTTGTGGCGCTGAAATGAATTGGGCTGGAAGAATTTGTCGTAATTGTTGTAAGTAGCCAGTAGCGCATACTGGGCGGCGAAGTCTACCGACGGAAGCATAGACCGGTGCTCGCCGCGCGCGCGCAGAGAATACGCGGTGGCTCGAATCTGCGCGGCTTCCGCTGCCGGGCTGGCCGCCATCGCCTTGGCAGAAAGATCTTCTTCCTGTCGTACCTCGGGCAATGCAGGCGGCGCATCCATGTTGTCGAAAGCAGCCGTGGCAAGCCCGGTCAGTTGCGACAGGTGTCGCTTTAGTACGTCGATCGAGCCATTGGCCTGGGTCAGCCGCAATCTCAAGCGGGCCGTATTCAGCCGTGCTTTTGTCTTCAGCGTCGGGTTGTCCACGCCTTCCTGAACTCTCTGCGCGGCCGCCTGTTCTGCCTTACCCGCGTCTTCGAACTGCTGCTGCAGGTATGTGCTCAGGTTGCGCCATTTGGTCAATTCGGCATAGGCAATGGCGGTGTCCTGAATTACCTGGTTGCGCTGGTCTTTACTCTGAGCTGCACTCGCCTGATAGTCGGCCCGGGCGGCACGAATAAAATCCCGCAGCGCTGGGTTGATCAGGGCGGATTGCGCGGTGAGATTGACCAGGGAAGGCGCAGCTCCTTCCAGACTGAGTGGATATCCCCACGACGCACCCAATCCTGACCCGAGAAGAAACTGTGGCAGGTATTGGTTGCGGGCTTCGTGCAAAGAGGCAAAGGCGCGTTGCTGGTCGGCGCCCGACGCGGCGCTGGCCGTACTGTGCGCGAGTGCAAGATCAACCACCTGTTTGAGGGTCAGCGGATCTGCGGCGTGCAAAAAACCGTGCGCCCCGAAAAACAGCGCCAGAATCGCGCAGGCACGCGTCAACCGCGAGCTTGAACATGCTTTCATTGCGCTCACCTTTTTTTAAGGAGATGGCCGAATAAGGTCGGAATTGTACCTGTCGCGGTTACCAATTATCGATTGACTCGAGCCAGTGCTTCTTTGGCGCGGCCAAAGCCTTTGGCCAGAGAAAGGGCAGCCTGATATTCGCGCGCCGCGCCCTGCTTGTCGCCCTGTTTTTCCAAAGCGCTGCCCAGAAGGTAGTGCGCCTTGAAAGCCGGCGCCTGTTCCACAAATTCTCCCGATGCCAGATAGCGGCGAAGCAATTGTGTCGCAGCGGGATAATTGCGTCCACTGCGAATCAGAATCTCGCCTGACTCCATCAGCACCTCCGGATGATCAATCTGTGCCTGCGTGGCTTTGGTAATGGTTTGCTCCATTTCATCCCAGCGCTGGGTATGGCGGTAAAACAAAGCCAGATTGAACCATGCCAGTGCACTGCCATGGCTGGCGTCAACCGCAGCGCGATACTCTCTTTCCGCAGTCGCCGGGTCTTTTTTCTTCTCGGCGATGCGGGCATTCACCCAATGTGCCCTGGCCGGAGCGCTGCGCGCGAGTATCTGCGACTGGGCCTCGGCCTTGTCCCGGCCTCCACCCACAATCCCTGGAGCCTCCAGATAGAACTCGGCCAGATCGGTGCGCGCCTCGGCATTATCAGGACTTAGCTGCACGGCGCGCTCAAATTCATTGCGCACCTTCTTGGCCAGGCCGGCTGCGGACAAAAAACTGGAGGCATCGGCCTTCTCTCCATAAATCCGTCCCAGCCACATGTGATAAGTCGCATTATTGGGGTCGAGCGAGACTGCCTGCTCACAGGCTGCTATGCCGCGGTCCCAATCCTCCAGACTGAAGTACGCCCGGCACAACAGATTTTGTAACTTTGCATCCTGAGGAGAGCTTCTTATCTCGCCTTGCAAGGTGTTGATGGCATCATCCACCCGGCCCGCCGCCAGCATGCCGGGGGCATTGTCAGCTGCGGGCGCCAGAGAAGCCGCTGCCAACGCACACAGCAATATGGTCGATTTGAAAGCCGTTTTCATACTCAGGGCGTCACTTTCACCTGTTGACCGTCACGCAGAGGCTTTCCGTTCATGGGAGCGATCGCCAGCAGCGCGTTGTCTGTGATTCCTGCCGTCACTTCCACCTGGGTGAGATTGGAGATTCCGGTCTGCACATTGCGCCGCTGCAAAGCATCATTGGTGATCTGGAACACATAGGTCTGGTTGTCGTCCACTCGTACTGCTTCGCGCGGGGCGGTCAAGACATTTTGATGCTCCGTGGCCACGATGGTCACTCCGACATTGATATTTGGAAGCAGCCTGAAATCCTTGTTCTCTACCAGGCAGGTAGTCTCACCAACATTGCGCGTGCCGCGAAGTTTCACGCTGGCGGGTACCGAGGCGATGGAACCTTGCCACTCACGTCCCGGCAACGCGTCCCAGGTAACCTCAATCCGCTGCCCCGGTGACAGTCGGCCGATATCGGGCTCATCCACAAAAGCCCGCACCACTACCTTCGAAAGATCCGCCAGTTGCAGGATGAGGTCTCCGGGGTTGACATACGCGCCTGGACGCACCGGAAGGGAATACACGATTCCGTCAAACGGCGCCCTGATGTTAAGTTGCGCCAGCACATTCTCGGCAGCGGAATACGCGCTCTGCGCTTCTGATTGTTGCGCCTCTACCCGGGAAATTTCCGCACGCGAATAACGGTCCCCTTTTTTCTGCTGCAGCAGTTTCAGGTTCGCTTCGGCAGTGGCCAGCTGATCCTGCGCGGCTTTCACTTCGCCCGGCGAGGCTGCGCCGTTCTGCTGCAATCGCTGAAGCGCTTCAAAATTGCGCTGGGCGGCATCCCGATCGGCTTGAGCTTTGACCATCTGCGCCTGCAAGGTCAGAACCTCTTCACGATTGCCGCCGCTTTCCACTGCGCTTGACTCCGCCTGCGCCGATCGCACCTGCGCTAGCGCCTTGGCAGCATCACTGCGCGCGGCCGCATCATCCAACTGCACCAGAAGCTGACCTTTTTTAACGCGATCGCCCTCTTTGATCAAAACTCGCTTTACAGTTGTTCCTGCCGGCGCGTGCGCTTCAAAATTTGCTATCGGCTCAACTTTACCGTTGGTGGAAATAACACTTCGGATGCTGCCCCGTGATGCCCGAACGGTGCGCACCGGGACCACATCCCCGTGCGACATGAACGAAGCCATCAGGACGACCGCCAACACCACTGCCCCGGCCACCACCAGCAATCGATGGCGCGCAAAAAAGCCGTTATTTCCGTTCGATGCCATGCTCTGCGACGTAGTTAATTTAACACTCGTTCCCGGTTAAATACTCGGAACCAGTCTTATATTCTTAGATGCCAGGCCCGTGCCTTCGACACAAAACAAAGCGGTTATCAGGCTGCCTGGGTGTTTAGAATAGGTAGATGAACAAGGTGGCCGCATATACGCACCAGCACGCATCGGCCGGGCTGGAGCAGAAATTTCCAGAGATTGAAACCTGGCCGAACCAGTTTGCCGGTTATGAAATCGTCATTGATGACCCGGAGTTTACTTCCGTCTGCCCCAAGACCGGACTGCCTGATTTCGGAACCATCACTCTTCGCTACTGTCCTGACCGGCTCTGCCTGGAACTGAAGTCTTACAAAGAATATCTACAGTGCTACCGCAACGTAGGCATCTTCCAGGAAAACGTTGTAAATCGCGTTCTGGAGGATGTGGCGCAATGGGCGAAACCAGTCTGGGCGGAAGTAAAGGGCGAATTTCGACCACGGGGCGGTATTTCCACCGTCGTAGTTGCAAAATGGCCGCGTCCCAGATGAATTTTCGGCACTATTTTAAGCGTCTTTTTCATCGAAATCGGTTGTAGAATTAAGAGGTGTTCGATAGCTGCACGATGTGCAGGTCAGGCCGCCTCCCCGACAACTCTAATCCACTTGCTACTTCCATCTGAGGCTGCCAAGCGATGACCGCCCGCAAGGCGCAAGTCGCATTCGTGTCCGCGATCCTGCTGCTGCTGCTGAGCGGCGTAGCGGCCCTGCTTGCCTTCATGAACCTGCGTCGCGGTGAAAAACTGGTCGGCCACACCCACGCTGTTAAAGACTCGATCTCCGAAGTCGAGTCGCTCGGCGCCCGGCTCTCTCGATCGATGCTGGCCTACGTGCTTTCCGGTGACGAACGCTTTCTGGGCGAATACCAGACCAACCTGCCCTCTCTGCCCGAAGCGCTGGACGGTCTGCAAAAGAAGACTGCCGACAATCCATTGCAGCGCACCAATGTCTCTCGTCTGACAGAAATGAGTGGCGAACGGATGGAGCTATGGAAGAGCGCGATCGAGTTGAGGAAGAGCGGCACACCCGGCCGCGCCGAGCAGGAGGCTTATGCTTCCCGCAGCCTGGCGCTCGGGACCCGCATCGCAGAAATCACCCGTGCTATGAAAGACGAGGAAGAGGAATTGCTTGGCGAACGGCGGCAATCGGCAGATCGCCTGTTCAGGCTGACTTTGGCCATTATCGTCGGTGTGTTCGGCGCGGCTCTGGTCTTATTTTGTATTCACTACCGTCTGCTGCGCGGTGAACTGGCACGGCGCTAGCTGCCCGTTAATCCGGCCGATTCCCGCCAGGCGGCGCTGCTGGAAGATTGTGTGCGTATGACTGATCAATGCATCGGCGAGACTCGCACCATGTCATACCTGCTGCATCCGCCCTTGCTGGATGAATCGGGGGTAGCTTCCGCCGCGGAGTGGTATGTGAATGGTTTCGCGCAGCGCAGCGGTGTCTCCGTCAAGCTCGACTTGCCGAAAGAGAAACTGCGCCTGCCCCCGGCAGTTGAGCTCACTCTGTTTCGCATACTGCAGGAAAGCCTGACCAACATTCATCGGCACTCCAAAAGTCCCAGCGCCGATGTCTGTCTGACCATTGAATCCAGGCGGGCGGTGCTCAGCGTCAAAGATGCGGGGACCGGAATGCCGGAGCATTTTCTGGTCCGCTTTCATCGCGATGGTACGGGCGCTGGCGTCGGACTCACCGGCATCAGCGAGCGCGTGCGCGAGCTGGGCGGCCACCTCGAAATAAACTCCTCATCAAGCGGCACCACTGTTATGGCAGTCATTCCTCTCACTCCCGAGCAGATCGAATATGTGGACATTTCTGCTACCGCCAAACAGCATGGTTCCGCTGCGTAGCTTCGGTTCGAGCATCCGACGTTTCTGGCTTCACAACGTCTTGCGGTAATGCACACAACGATCGACCACTTCGTACCCCAGCGCTTCATGCACACGTTGCGAAACTTCATTATCGATCCAGGTATCTGAGGCCACCTCAATGCATCCCTGGCTGCGTGCCCAGTCTTCCGCCGCGGCCAAAAGTTTCCGGCCTATTCCTCTGGTGCGATAGCTTTCAGCAACGTACCACCCCTCGATATAGCCCACCGGACGCGAGGGGTTGCAGCCGTCCGCGTGGGAGCGCAAATCAACTTCCAAAAAACCGGCTAGCATACGATCACCCACATCGGCGACCAGGATGATGAGCGGCAGCGTTGTGACTGGCTTGCCTTCGAGAATCAACGCAAGCTCCCGGGCATGTTGCTCGGCGGAAGCGTCGGGCCACAGCGCCTCGCACATGCGCGCCAGTTGGTCGCAATCAGAGAGTTGAGCCCGCCTGATGAAAATATCCGGCACGTAGGCCATCGTAACCGAAATCAGTTTGTAGAACCCGCCAGCCTACATCCGGCATGATTGCCGAGACTGGTAGACTAAATAATTAAGTTATTGGCCCCGTAGCTCAGTTGGATAGAGCAGCGGTTTCCTAAACCGTTGGTCGGCGGTTCGACTCCGCCCGGGGCCTCCAGTTCTCAGAAAATTTTGCAGTAGCGCCTTTCGCGAAGACGAGAAATTACAGTTCCCTCCAGCCGCTTCCTGAATCCGCACTGCGACCGGAACCAGGCTCTGCGTCGGCAAATTCTTCCGCTTGATGAAAGTATTTGCTCAACCTTTCGCGAAGCTGCAACCGTGCTCGCCACGAGCGGGCCTTGACCGCGGCCACACTCAGCCCCAGTGCCTTCGCCGCCTGCTCCAGTGAGAGTCCCTCAATGTCTCGCAGCACGAAAACCACTCTCAAACTCGGACCCAGCTCGTGTAAGGTTCTGCGAAGGATCTCCTGCAACTCGGTAGCTCTATATAGTTCCTCCGGATTCGGAGCCCAATCCGCGACATCGATCGGGAGTTGTTCTTCTTCTGCCTCAAAATCGTTGTCGATAGAAGTCTCTGCTATCTGGCGCCGCTTTCGCAGCTTCATCAAAGACTCGTTCAAAGCAATACGGATCAGCCAGGTGGAGAATTTTGAATTCTCCCGGAATTGTTCCAGGTTTCGAAAGGCCTTCAGAAACGCCTCCTGAACCACGTCCTGGGCGTCTTCCCGGTTGCGGGTGAGGTGTTGAGCGATACGAAACAGCTGGCGGTCGTATCGCTTTACCAGCTCCTCGAAGGCAGCGATATCCCCCATTTTGCTGGCATGCACCAGGGACAGGTCATCGCTTGCGGTTCCGTTCATGGCAAATTGCGCTGGTTGCTGACACACATGCTTTTCTCGTTTCTCCAGTTCCGGCCCGATGCTGGATCAGTTCGGGCCCCAGGCTAGGGCACGAATCTGTACCCGACCCGGTGAACGGTTCGAAAATGAACCGGGCGGGCCGGATCTTTTTCAAGTTTCTGGCGCAGTTTCAAGACGTGGTTGTCGACCGTACGGGTCTCAGGGTAGTCCTGATATCCCCACGCCTCATTCAGCAATTCGCCCCGCGAAAACACTCGATCTGGATTTGACAGGAAGCATTTGAGAGTTTTGAACTCCTGGACAGTCAGGGGGATTGGTTCACCTGACGATCGACTCACTTTCATTCTCGTAAAATCAATGCAAATATCCGCAAACCGGGCGACATTACGCCTGGCTTGGGAATCAGAATCACGAACGAACTCCAGGACGCGGGCGATCAGTTCTTTCCAGCTGAAAGGTAAAAGAACCGCTGGCCCGGCAGCGAAAACCGGCTCCGCCGAGGATTTTCGGATAGTTTCCCACTCACGCCGGCGGACCAGTGCCACCTGGTAGTTATCCGATTCAAACATGTTCGGGAGAGCCAGAGGGTGCCGGGGATTGTCGCCGGGTGCCGAATTAGTTCCGATCTCCTTCGTGATCTCGGAGAATGACAACTCACGGTCTCGATCGTGTGGGTTGATCGGCATGAATTCTTGTCGTGTACGCTGCCCCATGCGCTGTGGATAACGGAAATTCAGCGAACTCTCATTTGCCATCGTCCGGTCCCTTCCACCGCCAGCGTTGGCTGCAAGCACTGCGGCGTGCTCAGTGCGCTTGATCCAGCTGCGCGACAGGTTTATACGTCGGGTGACCTTGCGTCAATTCACTGCAACTTTTCCCTGCATAAGCAATACATTTCCAGATAAGTTGCTGATTCTGCGTTATCTATTGATCGATATGTCCTGGCACGTTGTACAAACATGCTAGACTTCGACGCACGCCGTATGGGGCCATCGCGGCATACTTCCGTTGTGCGGTTCGGGACTTACGAAATTGCTCTCCATTCGGGAGAGCTTCGCAAGGCGGGTGTGCGCATCCGGGTGCAGCAGCAACCACTAAGGCTGTTGGAACTCTTATTGGAGCGCCCTGGAGAGGTTGTCACCAGGGAAGAACTCCGCAGTCGAATATGGCCCAATGAGAGTTTTGGCGATTTCGATCAGGCGGTCAACGTTGCTATCGCGAAGCTGCGGGGTGCGTTAGGGGACTCGGCCGACAACCCACGATTTATTGAGACTCTTCCCCGGCGCGGCTACCGCTTCATTGCGGAAGTGGCCGTAGTCGGTCCGCCTGCCGGCAGGCTGGAGCCTGAGCAGGCAGTCTCCCAGTCACAAGCAAGTGCTCCGATGGAGCTGGTCGCGAAGCCGCCCGCCCGCAAACGTTCCCCTTGGCAGACGCTGGACCTGGGGAAGACGCTCGGCCTGGTGCTGGTCGCGGTGCTGTTAATGGTGACGGTTTGGATATTTCTCCAAAGAAGCCGCCAGCCGACCAATATCTTGTCTGCCAGTCCGGTACGCTCACTCGCAGTACTCCCGCTGGAAAACCTCTCTGGTGATTCCGAGGATTACTTTGCTGACGGCATGACCGACCAGCTGATTACGGATCTGGCGCAGATCAGCGCACTGCGTGTGATCTCTCGCACTTCGATCATGGCGTACAAAGGCGTGCGCAAATCGTTGCCGGAGATCGCGCGCGAATTGAACGTTGACACCGTAGTGGAAGGAACGGTGCTGCGTTCCGGCAAACAGGTTCGAATCACGGCGCAGTTGATTCGAGCTCCCGCCGACAAGCACCTGTGGGCCCAGAGTTACGAAGGCGATGTCCGCGATACCCTGGCGTTGCAGAAGACGGTGGCGCGCGCGATCGCCGAGCAAATCCGCATCGAACTGACTCCACAGGAAGAAACCGTGCTGGGGAACGTGAAGATGGTAAATCCGGAAGCCTACGAAAATTACCTGAAGGGACGATACTTCTGGAATAAGCGAAATGAAGATGGCTTGAAAAAGGCCGCCTACTACTTCGATCAGGCAATCAAAAACGATCCAAATTACCCTTTACCCTATACCGGGCTGGCGGACATATACCAGGTGAGTGAACGTCCGCAGCTTGCCAGGAAAGCGGTTGACAAAGCGCTTGACCTGGATGATGGACTGGCCGAGGCACACAATTCCCTGGCCAGGCTGCTTTACCTGTTCAACCGGGACTGGGAGGGCGCGGACAGGGAATTCAATCGCGCCCTGGAAATTGATCACAACTACGCTCCCGCCCACCACTGGTATTCCATGTACCTGGCGCGGAAAGGCCGCAGCGCGCAGGCGGTGGCCGAAGCCGAGAAGGCACACGAATTGGATCCATTGTCGCCGGTGGTGGGCGCCAACCTGGCAAAAATCCTTCAGGAAGCGGGCCAGGATGATAAAGCGATCGCGCAAGCTAAAAGTACGCTGGATCTGGAACCCAATTTCGCGGTGACCCACGCTGTGCTTGGCATCGCGTACCAGGATAAGGGTATGTATACCGACGCGATTGCCGAATACAAGAAAGCGTTGGAGTTGGGAGGTTCGGCCGGGGAAATACGCGGGCTTCTTGGCTACGCTTACGCTGCGTCAGGAAACCAAACCGATGCGAAAAAGACAATTGCCGAACTAAAAACATTGTGGCCTGCGCAACCCCGTGCTGCTCTGGATCTGGCGGTAGTATTTTCCGGATTGGGTGATAAGGAGAATGCCCTGTACTGGCTGGACAAGGCCCAGGAGATGCATGTGAGCGACCTGATCGGAATCGAACTGGACCCGCATTTTATTAAGCTGCAAGGTGATCGAGGCTTTCAAGCATTAGTGCAAAAAGTGGGAGTACCCAAGTGAGCGTCGGTGCGTTTTTCCACCTAACGCCCTCCACATAGCTTGCCTAATGATGCTCGAGGCCGAACATCCGACCGGCGGGAAAGTAAGCGGCTGGCGAAGACGCTGAGTTCATCATCGTCGCACTGACGTTGAAATCTTTCGTACCCGCATGCGCGGCGCCAGACGATGATTTTTATCTTCTTCTCCTCTCCTCGTCTCCTTGTCTTCCTGGGCAAGCATGTAGAAAAGATGGCGGTTTCCATCCATCGCTGCGTTCTGCCAGTTTCGATTTCCGAGTCTTTGTAAGAATCAGTGACATGCTTTGACCGTTTCGCGCATTAGTGGACAGGGAGGTGTCAGATGCGCTCGTTTCTCTCAGGGGCGCGGCTGACGTGAGGCGCACGCCTCTAGAGTACCGTTCTCGTTCCTGACCGGAATCTTCTCAAAAAGTTGAGCTGCTAAAGGTGATTTGTGCCCCAGTGTGGCTACGGTCGCGTCTCGATCGTTCAGTGATGACACCAGCTTTCCGGGCAACCGATTACATGGAGGATTGCAATGAAAGACGTACGCAGACAAGGAACTTCTTCGCGTATCAACTCGCCGCTGCTGTTGGTATTGCTTACCGTAATGTTCTCGGTTCGAGTGGTTGCGGCCGTGCCCGATCCAGTATTGCAGTGGATCGACATCATGAATACTACGGTGCTTGCGGGAGGGACCAATCCGCTGGCGACGACTCGGGTTGTGGCTCTGGTTTCAGGATCGATGTTTGACGCAGTCAATGGCATCGACCCACGCTTCGCGCCGTTGCACGTTACAACGGAAGCGCCGGCATCCGCTTCGCAACGCGCAGCAGCGGTCCAGGCTGCATTTGTGATGCTGGTCAAACTCTATCCCGCACAGAGCGGCGCTTTGAAGGCACAACGAGATGCTTCGATCGCAGCGATCGCGGCCCAAGAAAGCGCGGCTTCAGTAACTGCCGGCGTGCAATGGGGACAACGGGTGGCCAGTGCGTTTTGGGGCTGGCGCCTCAGCGACGGCCTTAGCCCTGAACCGCCACCCTTCCGCGGAGTGGAAAGTCTGGCAGGTACGCCAGCCGCTGTCGGTGCCTGGCGGCCAACGCCTCCATTCAACGCCTCTGGTGCCGCACCGCAGTTTGCCAGCATGACTCCCTGGGTAATTATTCGGCCAAGTCAGTTTCGATTGCCGCCGCCACTAGCACTCTCCAGCGCTGAGTACCTTGCGGATTACAACGAAGTGCGCACCATGGGAGTTTTCGATGGTTCGGGAAGAAGCAGCGACCAGTCCGAGCTGGCGCTTTTCTGGGCGGGCAACACGCCGCTATATTGGAACCGCATCGCGTTACAGATTGCCGCCGCGCGGTCGCTGACTCTGTCGCAAAACGCGCATTTGTTCGCGCTGATGAATGTCGCCATTGCCGACGCAGGAATTGCGTGCTGGGACAGCAAATATCGATATGTGTTCTGGCGCCCGATCACGGCCATTCGTGACCCTGGGAGCGTAAATTCCGACGCGGCCTGGATTCCCTGGCTTCCCGGAACCCCAGCACATCCCGAGTATCCATCCGGCCATTCGACGGTCAGTGGCGCGGCCGCATTCATACTGAGTCAGAAATTCGGGGACAGCACAGCTTTCACAGTGACCTCTGACGTACGACCTGGTACACGGTCGTTTCCGAGTTTCTCGGCTGCGGTCGCTGAGATAGCAGATGCGCGCGTGTTTGGTGGCATTCATTACCGAACCTCATGCGTGCGCGGAAACTTACTCGGTCAGTCAGTCGGCCACTATGTTTTGGTTCATGCCATGAGGTGAGTCTGCAGGTGGGGCAGGTTTGACCATTGTCGAAGCATGAGCTGCGCTCAAGCGCAGCTCATGTGTACTCGAGGGACATAGTTTCTGGCTCTATCCGGCTCACAACCCTCCCGTCTATCATGTAGTCTCCCTTGCGTGTTCTCTTCGAAATCTTCGGCCAGACCCTGAGCACGCTCTGGGCGCACAAGCTGCGCTCATTTCTTACCATGTTCGGAATTGCATGGGGCGTGGGCTCGCTGCTGCTGCTGGTGGGCCTGGGAGAAGGTTTCCGCTCCGGCAACAAAAAACAATTCAGCGACCTGGGCGAAAACGTAATGTTCATCTGGTCTGGACGCGCCCCCGCCTTGAACGGCAGTTTCACCGGACTTCGCCAGTACTACCTGACCGAGAATGACTATGACGACGTCGTGCGCGAGGCGCCCCACGTCAAAATCGCTGTGCCGGTGCTTTCCCGTGGCGACGTTCGGGCAGTCAGCGAGTTCTTCAACAGCAGCGGCCAGTTGCTTGGCGTACCCCCGGCTTTCAACCAAATCCGCTACATTCCCATCGACGATGGACGGTGGATGAACGATCTCGATAATTCAGAAAAGCGCGCCGTGGTGGTGCTTGGTGATGAAGCGCGCCGCGTGCTTTTTCCCGGCCGTCCATCAGTGGGCAGTATCATCCTGCTGAACGGCATTCGCTTCCAGGTGGTTGGCACTCTGAAGCGCATCGGCCACGGCGACAATAACACTCTCAATCTGCGCATTTTCATTCCTTACAACACTATGCGCCAGTACTATCCCCCGACCGGCGTGGGCGAGTTGCAGAATGCCATCAATTTCATCAACTATCAGCCGGTCAGCCGCGAAGTGCACGAGCTCGCTCGGCAGGAAGTCCACAAGATCATTGCGCGCAATCACGGTTTCGACTACCAGAACCCCGATTCCTTCGATGAATGGGACACTATTCGCACCGTAGACCAGATCGGAAAGATCTTCGACGCCATGAATGTGTTCCTCGGCAGCGTAGGCCTGGTTACGCTGGCATTGGGCGCCATTGGAATCGTCAACGTAATGCTGGTGGCCGTGGCCGACCGCACCCGCGAAATCGGACTTCGTAAAGCGCTGGGCGCCACCAACGGCAGCGTCATGTTCCAATTCTTTGTAGAAGGAGCTTTTCTCACGCTGGTCAGTGGCGTGATCGGGATGGCGGGAGCGGCCGCAATCATGGCCGGGCTGGCGCAATTGCCGCAGCCGCCAGGCTTCGATACGCCGCGCCTGGTTCCGACCACTGCGGTGCTGGCGATATCATCACTGGCGGTCGCCGGTATTCTCGCGGGGCTGTACCCGGCGAGCAAAGCTGCGGCTCTGCAACCCGTCGAGGCCTTGCGAAAAGAGTAGCCATGAAGCGTGATCTTCTACAGCAGGCTTATGACGCAATGCGGCACGACCTTCGCAAGACCGTGCTTACTATGTTGGGCATGGCCTGGGGCATTGCAACTGTGGTTCTGCTGCTGGCCTACGGCGAAGGTTTTGGCCGCGCCGTTCAGAACATCTTCGAAGCTTTTGGCGCCACTGCCATCGGCATCTTTCCCGGCCGCACGTCCCAGCAGGCTGGCGGAAACAAGGCCGGCGTGCAGGTGCGTTTCACCAACGACGACATTGAGATGATTCGCAACGTGGTGCCGCTCGTCCGCCACGTTTCCCGTGAATCGGATAAAGAGTGCACCGTCCAGTACGGGCCGCGCAGATTTACTTTGCCAGTGCAGGGAACCGATCCCACCATTGCCGACATATGGAACCTGGATATTTCATCCGGGCGCTTTTTTAACGATCAGGACAATGCCAGCCACGGCCTGGTCGCAGTCATCAGCTCCGAAGCCAGAGACAAGCTGTTTTCGGGAATCAGCCCGGTAGGCGATTCCATTCGTATTAACGGCGTGAGCTTTCAGGTGATTGGGGTGATGCGCCCGCGCATGCAGGAAGGCGATAATGACATCAATCGCGTCATTTATATCCCGTTCACCTCCATGGACGTTCTGCAGGACACGCACTACCTGGGCGGGATCTGGATTGACTCGGTCGGGCTCGACAATAATCATCTGACCAAAATAGTCCGCGACTCTCTCGCTCTGGCGCATGGCTTCAAGCCCGACGATGAGCGCGCGGTACAGATTTTCGATGCACAAAAACAGCTCTCGCAATTCGCGATCATCAGCCTCGGGCTTAAGGTGCTGCTGGCCTTCATCGGGACCGTTACCCTCGGCATCGGCGGTATCGGCCTGGCCAACATCATGCTGGTCAGCGTTACTCAACGTACGCGCGAAATCGGCGTCGAAAAAGCACTGGGCGCCCGCAGACGGGATATTCTGTTCCAGTTTCTGGCAGAAGCTATGGTGATAACCGCGGTGGGCGGCCTGTGCGGAATCCTGCTTTCTTATGTCGTTTCGTTTTCTGTCGGCACTCTGACTCTGTACAGTGCGCTGGCCAAGCATGGCGAAGCGGGTGATATTCGATTGATTGTCGCGCCCAAGATTGTCCTGATCGCAACCGCCATCCTGGCTGTGGTCGGTGTAATCAGCGGCATGTTTCCCGCGGTCCGCGCCTCGAAGCTCGACCCAATCGAAGCGCTGCGCTACGAATGACAACTATGCTCCGAACCATGGTTCTGATTACGATTCTGACAATGGCAAATATTGAAGCAGGCTCCGCGCAGTCAAGGACCGAGGTGCTGCTGGTCGCTAACCAGGGAGACCACACTATCAGTCTGCTCGATCCGGCGAGCGGGAACCTGCTCAAAAATGTCCGCACTAACGGCGATCATGCGCATGAAATCGCAGTATCGCCTGACGCGCACCTTGCATATCTTCCTATTTACGGCGACTCCGGTGTGGGCCGGCCCGGAACCGATGGTCGCACCATTGAAGTGCTCGATTTCGCGACGCACACCATCACTCATATCATCGATCTCGGCCGTCCCACGCGTCCGCACTGGGCAGGTTTCGGGGCCGATGGAATGCTCTACGTTTCCGCAGAACTCGCGGAGGCGATGGATGTGATCGATCCGAAAACGCTCAAAGTCGTCGCTTCGATTCCGACTGGAGCCCCGCAATCCCACATGGTCGTGTTTTCCCATGACGGAGCCAGGGCTTACACCTCGAACGTGAACAAAGGCAGCGTCAGCGTGCTCGATCTCGCCGCGCGCAAACTGATCAAAGTGATTCCGGTGAGCGAGACCGCACAACGCATCTCGATTTCCGCGGATGACCAATTTGTCTTCACGGCCGATCAGACACAGCCGCGCATGGCTGTGATTGATACGCACCAGCTGAAAGTGAGCAGATGGATTGACCTGCCCTCAGTCGGATTCGGCAGCACCGCCACGCCGGATGGCAAGTGGCTGCTGGTCACGCTCCCGCAAACCGATCAGATAGCCGTGATCGACCTGGCAAGTTCCAAGCTCGTTCAAACTGTGGCCGTGCCCTCTCATCCGCAGGAGATTCTGGTTCGCCGTGACAAACCGATCGCTTACGTGTCATGCAATCAAAGTGGCAAGGTTGTTGTTTTAAATCTGCAGACCTGGAAGATCGAGCGAGCTTTTACGGCCGGGCCGGGGGCTGATGGCCTGGCCCTTGCAATCGGCAGATAATTCAGATCACCATGGAACTCTTAAATATGTCACGCAGCGGCGCGTTTTTGCTCGCCTGGGCATAGAAATATTTCGCGCTCGCATGTCCGCCGGTATTGTTCGGCTGGTGCTCTCGTACAGAGTTCGCTGTATTTCGTAACAATTAAATCCCCGCATGCTCATCATCATTTGTCCCTAAGCGGCTACGCTGCAACAACGCCCATCCAGCTACTCTCGAATTTGCGTTCTGCAATCAACCTTTGGCTGACCGCATGCTTCCAAGTCCTGAATTAAGCAAACCGAACTCGGAGGTTTTATGAATTCAAAGTTTCTCGGACTGTCCGCAGTCCTGTTACTCGCGGTAGGTACTCTGTGCGCGCAATCGTCATCCCTGCCAGGCCAGGAGTATCCCTCGCAATCGCCTTCTACGCAGTCGCCTTCGGCTCAGCCTTCAACGCCGCCGGCACAAACCCCGGACACTCAGGCTCCGCCACCATCGCAGGCTCCTGATCAGACCGCGCCGTCCAGCCAGACCGCGCCGTCCAGCCAGACCGCGCCATCCAGCCAGACCGCGCCACCCGACCAGAGCGGCACGGCTTCAACCACCGATTCGACTGCCGGCACACAGACCTTTACCGGAACTGTTGTGAAGCAGGGCGACAAATATGTTCTGCAGGATTCCGCCAGCGGCAAGAGCTATGAGATCGATCATCAGGATCAGGTGAAGCAGTTTGATGGCAAGCGGGTTCGCGTTCACGGTACTCTGGACGCAAGCGGCAACATGATCCACATTCAGTAGCGTGATCTTTCGTTAATGACGGGCCGGCGCAAGCCGGCCTTTTTCGTTCACCCCTGCAGCTTCACTGTCGGGAGGAACTGCGGCTTGGTCCGGGCCTTGGTCAGCTGCTCGAATGCATACGCAATCTTCAGCAACGCCGGCTCGCTCCACGCGCGTCCGAAGAATGAGACGCCAACCGGCAATCCGAACACAGATCCCGCCGGCACCGTGATGTCCGGATATCCCGCGACTGCGGCCGCGTTTGAACTCCCGCCACCTGCATGATCTCCATTCACCAGATCGGAAAGCCACGCCGGACCTGCGGTCGGTGCCATGATTGCGTCGAGCTGATTCTTGTCCATCACCGCATCGATCCCCTCTGCCCGTGAGAGCCGGTGATTGGCCTCGAGCGCATCCGTGTACTCTTTCGAGGTGAGCGGCCCCTTCGCTTCAGCTTTGATGAACACATCCTGCGCAAAGTAAGGCATCTCTTTCAGCCGGTCGCGCTCGTTGAACTCAATCGCATCCTTGAGGGTACGAATCTTCGCGTCAGGGAGGCGGGCAAGATACTTCTCAAGATCGGCTTTCAACTCATACAGCAGGACGGTGAATTCGGTATCATCGAACTTTCCATGGGTCGGCAAGTCGGCCGGATCAACGATGACTGCGCCCTGCTTTTTCATTTCGTCGATCAGCGTATTCATCATGTCGTCCACGGCATCGCTGAAGCCGAAATATTTGCGCGCGATTCCGATCCGCGCGCCCTTCAAGCCACTGGGATCCAAAAAACGGGTGTAATCGGTGCGGTTGGTGTCGCTCTCCTTGGTCGCTTCATCATTCGGATCAGAGCCCGCCAAGGCAGTCAGCAGGATCGCCGCATCTTTCACCGTTCTCGCCATGGGGCCGGCAGTGTCCTGACTGTGGGAGATCGGAATTATCCCCGCACGGCTGATTAATCCAAGTGTCGGTTTGATTCCAACCAGTCCGTTTGCCGATGACGGACAAACGACCGAGCCATCCGTTTCGGTTCCTACTGCGAGCGCACAGAAATTCGCCGCGGTTGCCGCCCCCGATCCAGAACTTGAACCGCAAGGATTACGGTCCAGGGCATATGGGTTGCGGGTCAGGCCGCCGCGCCCGCTCCATCCGCTGGTGGAATGACTGGAGCGGATATTGGCCCACTCGCTGAGATTAGTTTTACCCAGGATTACAGCTCCTGCATCGCGCAGCTGGTGCGCGACAAACGCATCGCGCAACGGTTTCGAGCCGACTAGCGCCAGTGATCCCGCGGTAGTCTGCATCTGGTCAGCGGTGTCGATATTGTCTTTGATCAATACCGGAATCCCATGCAACGGCCCGCGCACTTTGCCGGCTCTGCGCTCACGATCCAGGTCAGCTGCAATCGACGATGCGTCAGGATTCAGTTCAATCACGCTGTTCACGCCTGGACCGGATTTGTCGAGCGCCTGAATCCGTGAAAAATATTTTTCGACCAGGGACTGCGCCGTATGTTTCCCGGAAACCATTCCGGCCTGGAGGTCAGCAACGGTAATTTCATCCAGTTCAAATTCTGCGACCGCGGCCCGCGCTTCCGGCGCTGCAAGTTCCCGCGCGGCAGAAAGAGCCGGCATGAGTCCGGCAGTCGCCGCGCCCAACCCGGCGGTCTTCAACAAGTGGCGGCGGGATGTCTTCACCATGTTTCCTCCCAAATCGAAGTTTCCTCCCAAATTGAACGTGCATTATACCGGTCACCTGGAGACGGTCCCGGCTGTGGCCCATTCAAGCCTGTATTTTGGCTTGAGTGGGTTACACCTGGGGACACGGCCTTGAACAAAACAATCGCTAAAAACACCTGGGATTCCGTATAATCAAAGTTTCATGCCCAAGTATTCGATTGTGGTTCCTCTGCATAATGAGCAGGAGAACGTGACGGATCTCTATGACCGCCTGAAGGCTGTCATGGAGATGAATTCGGAGAGCTTCGAACTGGTGCTGGTGGACGATGGTTCCACCGATCGCACCTTCTATATGCTGCGCGAAATCGCGGCCGTGGACAGCCGCGTCACGGTAGTCAAGTTGCGTCGAAACTTCGGGCAAACCTCGGCGCTGGCCGCCGGGTTTGATCACACTCGGGGCGAATACATAATTGCCATGGATGGCGACCTGCAGCACGACCCGGCCGACATTCCGATCTTCCTCGAAAAAATTGCCGAGGGTTATGACATCGTCAGCGGCTGGCGCAAACGCCGGATCGATAATTTCTGGCTGCGCCGCATTCCTTCGCGCTGCGCCAATTGGCTCATGGCGAAGCTCAGCGGCGTCGATATCCACGACTTCGGCACGACGTTCAAGGCTTATCGCCGCGAGATCATCGAGCAGGTTCCGTTATATGGGGAGCTGCACCGCTTCATCCCGGCGCTGGCATCGTGGCATGGAGCCTCAATTTGCGAAGTGCCCATTCGCAACGTGAACCGCGAGCGCGGTGCCTCGCACTACGGCATCTCGCGCACTTTCCGCGTCTTCTTTGACCTGATCACCATCCGTTTCCTGCTGCGCTATCTCTCGCGCCCGCTGCACTTTTTCGGGACCGTCGGCATGATCAGTATTATGAGCGGGTCCGCGCTGGCGTTCTGGCTTTTAATGGAAAAGTTCTTGCGCCACGCATCCATCATGACGGCGCACGGCCCCGCCATGATGACCGCTTTTGGCCTGCTGCTGGGTGGTCTTCAGATGCTGGCGTTCGGATTGTTAGGCGAGATGCAGGTGCGCCACTATCACGAGCCTACCCGTCGCGCCCCGTACTCCGTTGATCGGATACTGCGCGCCCAAAGCGAAGAGCAGAACGTTTCGGAGTAGGCCCCCCACTCTCGTCACTTTGTCGCTGTTATTTTCGCCGCAGCGCCGCGCGCCGAAGATTCATTATGCGCCGGACGCGCTGACAAGCAAAGCGAAACACCACGAGGAATAAGGCGGTTTTCACACGCCTGGCGTTCCAGATCTTCACGAAAATCAGGATGCGCGAGCCCAATGAGCGCCTTCGCGCGCTCCGCCACTGACCTTCCCTTCAAATTGACCATTCCGAACTCGGTAACCACATACATCACATCGGAACGCGGAGTGGTGACGATGTTGCCGGATGTCAGTGTAAACACGATCCGGCTGCGGCGCTCACCTCGCTTCTCGTAGGTTGAAGACAGGCAGAT
This sequence comes from Acidobacteriota bacterium, assembly GCA_003224855.1. GTDB lineage: Bacteria > Acidobacteriota > Terriglobia > Terriglobales > Acidobacteriaceae > Gp1-AA142. The sequence continues at coordinate 27,615 of QHZY01000015.1, forward strand.
GAACGACTTGCCTCCCTTCGAAGCGTAAGCGCCACGCACGAATTGCAGCTGCCCTCCGGTCCCGCTGAGGTGGCGATGGCCGTCGGATTCCGAAGCCACCTGTCCCTGCAGATCGATTTGCGTAGTGTTGTTGATCGACACTGCTTTCTCGTTTTGCATAATGATGTGCGGCGAGTTCGTATAGTCCACCTGATGGCAGTACAAATGCGGGTTGCGGTTAGCTGTTGCATAAAGTGCGAGCGAGCCGAGGGCGAATGTATAAACCACCTTGCCTGGATCGAGCGTCTTGCGCGATCCGGTCACGCGGCCCGAACGATAGAGCAGGCCCAGTCCGTCGGTCAGCATTTCGGTGTGGATTCCCAGATCTTTCACCCCGCTTTCCAGCAACAGGGAACACACGGCATTCGGCATTCCGCCGATTCCAATCTGCAGGCACGAGCCATCCTCGACTTCAGCTGCAATCCGGCGGGCTACCACCCGATCAATCTCGCTTGGTTCAGAGTTGGGCAGCTCCGCGCACGGTTGATCATCGCCTTCAATCACGAAATCAACCTCGCTCACATGCACACCGTTCTCTTTGCCGAACACGTAAGGCATCTGGCGGTTGACCTCGACAATCACCAGCCTGGCTCTTTCAATCACGGCCCGCTGCCACATGTTTGTCGGGCCAAAGTTGAAGTACCCTCCGTCATCCATGGGGCAAGTTTTGAGTATCACGATGTCGACCGGGTCAAGGAATCGCCGGTAATAGTCCGGTACTTCTCCGAGATTCAAAGGCGTGTAATTACAGCGGCCGAGATCGTGTTTTTTGCGCTCGTAGCCGGAAAAATGCCAGCTGAACAGGTGGAAATGCTTGCCTTCGGGATCCTCTTCGATCACAGCGCGGGGACGCAGCGAGAGGCAGCTGCGAATTTTTACATTCTCCAGTTCGTGTTTGCGTGCTGCCAGCGCTTTATCGAAGACATCGGGCTCACAGTGGCTCGCACCATAGTCCAGCCACATGCCTGACGTGACGAAGCCGGCGGCCTGCTCTGCGGAAATGGTTTCGCTTGTCATGTGCAAGCTTTTTGGCGGGCGGTGAAATTCGTCCGGAAAGAGTTTATACCGGAATGGCGATTGGCGGACTGAAGAATTGCTCCCCCAAACATCAGTTCCGCCGCCCGAGAACCTGAACGGCATGCGTATTCATCCAATTCTTCTCAGGAGGAGAACATGCATCACGTTCGTCGGGAAAGCCTGCCATTGGTAGGCAGTTCGCATGAGTTTGTGGGAGCGGAGCAAGGCAACACCAATGTTTCTGTCTTCCTGTTCCACGGACAGCCTGGCTCCGGACCGGGGCCGCACCGTCATCCTTACGATGAGATTCAGTTCATTCGTGAAGGACGCGGAATGTGGACCGTCAACGGTAAAACCTTCGAAGCCGGCGCCGGAGACATCTTCGTCATCAAGGCTGGGGAGATTCACAGCTTTACGGCAATTGGGGATTCACCACTGGTGCAGGTGGACGTACACCTCAGCCCGCGATTTATTCAGGAAAATTTGTAGCCATCTGGAGTTTCTGCCAGCAGGCTAGTTCCCGGGGATAAGACCGCACTCCCACACGCTATTTAAGCGTTACCTGCTTCTCCGCCTTCTCCATCCAGCTGTTCACTTGTTTTTCCAATACGGTCAACGGAAGCGGGCCTTCGAGCAGCAGCGAATCATGGAAGGCGCGCACATCGAATGAGTGGCCCAGCTGTTTCTCGGCTCGTGCGCGCATTTCTTTCATCCGCAGCTCGCCGATTTTATAGGCCAGCGCCTGCCCGGGCCAGGAGATGTAACGGTCGACTTCGGTAGTAGCGTTATATTCAGTGGTGGCCACGTGCTGCAGGAAATAATCGATGGCTTGCTGGCGCGTCCAGTGTTTGTAGTGCATGCCGGTATCGACGACCAGCCGCACCGCGCGCCACATCTCGTTGCTTAAGCGTCCGAATCGTACGTAGGGATCTTTGTACAAGCCCATCTCGTCGCCGAGTCCTTCGCAATACAGCGCCCAGCCTTCCTGGTAGGCGCTGTATCCGCCGTAGCGGCGGAATTTGGGCAGGTCTTTGAGCTCGATGGCGATTCCTCCCTGAAAAGTATGGCCGGGAATGGCTTCGTGCAGGATAAGAGAAGTGATGTCGTACTTGGGGCGGGTCTCGGGTTTATAGGTATTGATGAAAAACTGCCCGGGACGTGAACCATCGGGGGCCGCCTGCTCAGCGTACGCCGCGGGCATTCCGGGAGCAATCTCGGATGGAACCGGTTCAACTCCGTACGGAAGACGCGGGAATGTGCGGAACAGCTTGATCAGCAGTGGATCAATTTCTTTCGCTCTGGCGCGGGTGTATTCGAGCAGGTCGTCGCCGCTGGCCGCATAAAAGCGGCGATCAGTACGAAGAAAGTTGAAGAAATCCTGCATGCTGCCGGAAAAGCCCGATTCAGCTTTGGCTCTTTCCATCTCGGCGCCGATGCGTTCCACTTCTTTCAAGCCAGTTTCGTGCACCTGCTCAGGCGTCATGTTGCTGGTGGTCATGTGGCGAACCAGGTAGGCGTAAGTTGCATCGCCATCGCGCGCTTGCCAGATGCCGGCTTCAGGAATCGAAGCGGGAAGGTATTGGTTGCGCATGAAGGCGCGGAAGCGCTGGAATGCTGGAAGGACATCCGCACGGATCGCCTGTTGTGCGGCGGAAGTGAGCCGTTGTTTTTCCTGATCGGAAAATGCCGCAGGCATGTTCTTGAAGGGGGTGTAGAAGCCGTGTCTGGTTGGGTCCTGATAGTCCATGCGATCAAGCTGGGTCAGGACTTTCTCGGTGATCACTTTTGCGATCACCACGTGCAGCTTGATGCCTTCCCCCATAAGCTCGATGTTCTGGTCCATGTAGCGCGGGAAGTTGTGCAGGCGACCGATCCAGTCGTCGTAGTCCTTTACTGTTTCAAAGCGCAACGAGTGAACCGTGCCCTCAACGGTCTGAATTCCACTGAAGGTGTTGGTGCGGACGAGATACCACTTGTACGGTTCGCCGGCGAGAAAATCACTGGTGTTGAACTCGAATACGTCATAGCTGACCTGATCTTCGGGCGAGAGCTGCGCGCGGGTGATTGCGTGAAGATCGTTCAGGACCTGTTTCGCGTGGCGGAATTCTTCCTGCTTGGCCGCGGGACTGTCGTCAGGCCATTGATCGTTCCAACGGCGGTCGCCGAGAGATGAGGCAGCAACGGGATTATGCGACATTTCGTATTCCCACTCGCGGTCGAACAGGGAATGGAGGGCGCGAGTGGAGCCAGTGTCGGCGGCGCTGAGCGAGGCTGAAAGCGTCATCAGGATCAGAGTACAGAGAAGTTTGTACATTGTTGAAAAGTTAGCAGAGGGCAACAGCGGTTGTCATTCGGCCACCTGCTCTCCAAAAAATTCCGTACTACCTCGCCTTGGGCTGGACGGCACGGAAGACATGGGGAGGGGAGGGCGAAGCGCTCCGGACCTGGAATTGACCCGGTGTTCGTTTGAACGGATAATCACAGTGGATGGATCTCTACGAAGAAATCGTCGCATTGCGACGGCAGGGAAGGCGCGGCGCGGTGGCGACCATTGTGAGCGCGCGCGGCTCAATCCCTTCGTTCAAAACTGCGAAAATGCTGGTGCGCGATGACGGTTCGATCTTGGGTACGATCGGGGGCGGATGTGTCGAGGCGGAAGTCTGGCAGGCGGCGCGCGAGGTGATGGAATCGGAGAAGCCCCGCACGCTCAGTTTCGATTTGAACCAGGACCCGAAGTATGACACCGGGCTGGTGTGCGGCGGGACATTGGAAGTATTCGTGGAACCGGTGCTGCCGCCGGCATCGCTTTATGTTTTCGGGGCAGGGCACGTTGCCGTGAATCTTTATCGAGTGGCACAGAATGCCGGTTTTGATGTCACGGTGATTGATGATCGAGAAGCTTACGCAAGTCGCGAGCGCTTCCCGGACGCGAAGGAAGTGATCGCCGAAGAGTTCGAAAACGCGATGGCAAAACTCCAGCCTTCAGAAGCTTCGTATATTGTGATCACCACGCGCGGGCATCGCGATGACATGCGGGTGCTGCGGTGGGCGGTGCAGACGAGGGCGCGTTACATCGGCATGATCGGATCAAAGCGAAAGACGATTTCGATTTTTCGCGAGTTGACGAAAGAGGGTATTCCCGCGCACCTGTTTGATCGGGTGCATGCGCCGGTCGGACTCGATATCGGCGCGGTCACGCCGGAAGAAATTGCGGTTGCGATTACCGCGGAGCTGATTGCGACGCGTCGGCAGGCTGAAAGAGAACTGCCGCATATGAGCTGGTTCAAGCTGCGTGAAGCGGAGAGTTCCGGGGCTGCTGTGAAGGAACCCGAGCAGCGATAGCTGAATGAATCGTGGTTGCGTTCGCCGCCACGCAGACCCACTTTCCATTTTTGTTGACCCAGGCGTCGAGCAAACGCTCTCGCTTGGCGTACTTCTTTCCAGCTTCGACTACTTTTGCCTGGAATATGCCCGTGGCGATGGCGGCAAAGAGTCATAGTCAGACTGGTCGGCAGCCAGTAAGCAAGGAAGGCCTCAACTTTACTCTCAGTCGTAATTAGATGAGCCGTTCAGGATGACAGCAGTTTTCTGTTATCTTCGCGCTATGCCTCGTTCTCCCGGGTGGTGCGGCGTGATTCTTGCTGCGGGCGAGTCCTCGCGTATGGGAACTGATAAAGCCATGTTGCGTTGGCCTCCGGGTGCGGTCTCAAACCAGACGTTTCTGTCGGCAGCAGTGCGGTCGCTTCTATTGTTTAACGACCTGGTGATCGTGGTGGCTGGCAGAAACGAGAGCACGATCGAGTCTGAAGTGTATGCAACGAATGCCAGCATGGTGTGCAATCCTGAACCTGAACGCGGGCAATTCAGCTCACTGCAGGTTGGTCTTCAGGCGGTGCTGAATCGAGGGCGCGACGCGGCCATGATCACGCATGTGGATCGTCCTCCGGCTGAGCGGGCGACGCTCGCTGTGCTGCGTGATGCCTTCGTGGCGTCGCCGGACGAGAAATGGGCGGTGGTCCCGGAATTTCGAGGCAAGCATGGCCATCCCATCCTGGTCAGTCGCGACATGATTGAAGTGTTCCTGAAAGCGCCGGCCACGGCGGTTGCTCGCGAGATCGAACATCAGCACCAGCACCATATTGAATATTTCCCTGTGGATGATCCTCGCGTTACTCTCAACGTGAATACTCCGGAAGAGTACGCTGCACTCGTGAGCGCGTACGGACGTTAGCCAGGAATGCCAGCAAAACTGCCGAAATCAGTAGCTTTTGTCGAATCGGTGTTGAGCCTGAAGCCGGGGGTCGCGACATTCGATTGCGATGGCACTCTGTGGTCAGGAGATGCGGGCGAAGGATTTTTCTCGTGGGAGTTGAAGCAGGGATTTTTATCAGACGAGATTATCGACTGGGCGCCAAAACGCTACGCTGCCTATCGCGAAGGAAGAGTCAGTGAGGAGCAGATGTGCGGCGAGATGGTGACCATGCATCGCGGCCTCACTGAGGCAGAGGTGCAGCGCGCGGCCACGCGATATTTCGACAATCATTTTGTCGACAACATCTTCCCGGAGATGCAACTGCTGGTGACCATGCTGCAGGCGGCGGAGTGCGAGGTGTGGGCGATCTCGTCGAGTAACCAATGGTTGATCCAGGCCGCGATGCGCCACTTCGGAATTCCGGAAAACCGAGTGCTGGCGGCGGCGGCGCGCGTGGTAGATGGGAAAATTACCGATCGTTTGTTGCGCGTTCCCAGCGGAGACGGAAAGCCGAGCGCTATCCATGAATCGATACGGCACTCGCCCGATGTTGCGTTCGGCAATTCAATCTGGGATGCCGCGATGTTGGGGATCGCGCACCACCCGTTTGTGATCAATCCCACGCCGCAGTTGAAGAAGATCGCCGAGCAGCGGCACTGGCCGGTATACCAGCCGGAAGCGCAGTGACAGGCACCAAGTGCTACGCTGCGCAACACCACACAACAAAAGATCGCTCGCGCGAAGCGAATGGCAATGCTGCCCCGGGCTGACAAGATCAGGGTCGGTGCAGGAAGGCGCTGCGTTCCTGGTCGAAAGTTTCCACTTCAAGCGCAATGCGTGATTCGGCCCAGCCCATGGCGGCTCCGATCCTGCTGGCCGCAACCCGAGTGCAGTGATTATCCCAGCAAGCGCCCAGCGCCACCGGCACACGACGAAGCAGCACGTCGGCCAGCGTCCCGGCGCACTGAAAATCGAACGCGTCAGTGGCTTCGGCAACGATGTGGCGGGAGTGTTCACATAACGGAGCGGCAAGCTCCGGTCTTTGGCGGAGAGCGGCTGCCAGACGCAAGGAACGGGCTCCGTTCCAGGTGAATACCGCTCGGGCAATTGTCGGCGACAGGCCGGCTTGAGCGAGCGCCATAATCGATTGGTTGTTTTCAAGGCTCGCGTCCGCGACAGCGAAAACCGGTCGCGGACTTCCGTGCAGCCCCAATTTCGCGGCGCACTGGCGAGCGAGTTCGCCGGCAGTAGTCAGCTTGCCTCCGATGACCGAGATCATGCCGGCTGCACCGTCATCGCGATGATCGTAAAGGATGTGATTACGAGTGATAGCCCCGAGCTTTTTGCCGGAAGTATAGGGAAGCGGGCGAATTCCGGCGAAAGCGTAGCGCGTGTGCGATATTGCAGTGTGAGCGCCGGCGAATAATCTGAGCAGTGAGTTGCGCAGGTATTGAATTTCATCGGGGTCGGGGGTGGCGCGTGCGGGGTCATCGTGGTCGGGCACTTCGGTGGTGCCGACCAGCACCTGGCCATTCCAGGGGATGACGAAAATGGGCCTGCCATCGATCGCCTCGGTATAAACAGCAGCGTCGGGCATACCCGCGAATGATGGAACAACGATATGCGAGCCGCGCACCCCGCCGATCAGGTTATGCGGGGTTGAAATTCCGCCAGACTGTATTACCCGGTCGACCCAGGGGCCAGCCGCGTTGATGATGCGGTTGACCTCGACCCGTTTCTCAGTTCCGTTGTTGAGATGCCGCAATCTGAGTGCGGCGACTTTGCCATTGCGGACCTCAACTGCCAGCGCTTCGGTGTGATTGCGGACGGTGACACCGGCAGCGATTGCTTCGAGGAGCCAGTCCGCGACTAATCTTTCCGGGAATTCGCATTGCCCATCTTCGAAATCGAAAACCGACCACTGGTGGCCGCTGTCGAGCACTTGTTCAAGCCTGCGGGCTTCGTGCTTGCCGTCAATCGCTGAAAGCCGCCCGCCAAGATGACGGTACATCCACAACCCGGTCCGCACCGCCAGGGCATTGCGGCGGCTGCTTTCATCCATGGCCAGCAGGAAATGAATCGGACGGACGAGATGTGGCGATTCGCGAAGCAGGCGTTGCCGCTCGCGTAAGGACTCGCGCACCAA